>JAZJZC010000001.1:254193-323682 GCA_040390045.1 Patescibacteria group bacterium | reverse complement strand
GGCGAGGATGACGCCAGGTCAGCATGGCCCTCTGATACCCTGGGCTACACACGTGGAACAATGGCCACTACAACGCGTTGCGACGGAGTAATCCCGAGCTAATCGTCAGAAAAGTGGCCTCAGTTTGGATTGAGGTCTGCAACTTGACCTCATGAAATCGGAATCGCTAGTAATCGCGGGTCAGCATACCGCGGTGAATACGTTCTCAAGTCTTGTACTCACCGCCCGTCAACTCAAGGGAGTTGGGAGTACCCGAAGTCCGCATTTATGGCGGCCTAAGGTAAGCTCAATGACAGGGAGTAAGTCGTAACAAGGCACGGGTAGCGGAAGCTGCTCGTGGAGTATTTCAATTGAAACAACGTTTGTGTTCGCTTCGGCGGCACAAACTTATAGAGTCGATCTCCGACGTAACCCGTCGGAGTGGTGATAGCTCTCTAATCATAAATAGGAGCTCCTGCCGGGAGGTTCCCGGCACAAGGTTGAGTTCAGCTTAAGCGAACTCAACCGGGTGAACGGAACAAAATAAAGAATGGTATTTTAGAGCCCCGCTCCGCCTTTGGCGGAGCGGGGCTCTCCGTTTACGGATTGGTTTAAGGATTGCTGTTTCTGAACTTTTTTGTTATCGTGTAGCTCGTTGCTCATTTTGTTTCAATATGCGCGCATAGCTCAGTTGGTACCCGCCCGTACCGAAGCGTTACGTTCGGGCGGGGAGCACATCACTGATGCTGTGGGGTGAGAAGCGAAAGTTTTCGCTTCGCAAGACCTTGTGAGTTCGAGTCTTCGAGAGCCACAAGGTGTACTGTTCCTGTAAGGAAAGAAGCGAAAGTTTTCGCTTCGCAAGACCGGAGGCGGACGCGCCGAGGTAAGGTTACTGAAATTTTCAGCAGAAAATTATCTGGAACCTAGGTTCGAAGTTCATTGCAAAGATACAAGTATTTATAGTTTCTTTCGTGCGCGTATAGCTCAGTTGGTAGAGCACATCACTGATACTGATGGGGTCCTAGGTTCGAATCCTAGTACGCGCACGAAGGGCGTTATATTTATGTGAATTTATTTCGAAGGTTAGTGCTCACTACCCAACACCCCAATGCTAAAACCACACGAAACTCATTTTGTTGGTCAAGTAAATCAAAAAGCTCTTATCAAAAAAGACGGAAAGTTTTTGCTCATGCAGTATCCTAAAACCGGAGGTCCACAGCACCCGAACAAAAAAGTCTGGGGGAAGTGGGATATGCCTGGCGGGAGATTGAACGAAGGCGAGGCTGTTTTGGCTGGGCTCACGCGTGAAGTTTTTGAAGAGATTGGTGCAGAAATTGTTGCTGATAAAATTTTGTACACTGGCACGTTTACTAATTTTGGCGATCAACGAAATTTTTTTGTTATCTATGAAGCTTCGCTAAAAAACCCGACAGAAAATTTTAAACACAACGATGGGGAAGTCGAAGCGGCGGAATGGTTTACGCCCGATGAGATTTTGAATTTGCCGATAATTTACCCTGAGTATTTTGAAGCTTTAAAAATTATTTTTGCTCCACAAAAGTAACACTTCTTTTTTGGTTGGTTTTTGTTACTATTCTCCCGTTGGGCACGTGGCGGAACTGGTATAGGCGCTGAAACTCGCGGGGCGAGTTTCAGGGTCGGAGGCAGACGTGCCGAGACGGGCGAGTAGGGACGAGTGTCGTGAGACTTCGCGTGCGTTTTCAGCAGAAAACGACAGGTGACCGGCTCAGAATCCCACGACTAAAATTTTTTGTATTTTCGGTGGGCGTGTGGCGGAATTGGTATACGCGTACGCCTCAGAAGCGTATCCTGTAAAGGTTGAGAGTTCGAGTCTCTCCACGCCCACCGAGGATGTAAATTCTAAGTAACTTTTTTGTTCGTAAAAAACATTTTTATACTCTTGACACCCTATCAATATTATGATAGTGTTTTCGACGGCAGAAATTCTCTAAATTTTACTCTCGCCTGTGGGGAGTAAAGCGGATTGAACCGCGGCAGACCTGCTTTTTGGGGAATTGTTTGAAATTATTACTACACTTAACTTATGAAGAAGTTTGAGTTTGCAGAGGTGCTGTCTTTTGACACACAACGGGGTTTTGGGTTTGCGGAAACCCAGGATCGAGAGCGTATTTACATCAACGACGAACGGTGCCACGTTGTCGAAGGAGGGAGCGGCGGGATTTATTTCGCTGGCCCTCGTCCTGACGCACCGCCAGTGGCTGGTGACTGGATCGTTTTCGAGCGCACCAAGCACCAACCGAAGGCCGATCAAAACTGGACGGCTTACTTCTGGGGCCCGTGGGACCAGTATCGGCAGGCCTATTTGTGCCTTGAGCAAAACAGGCCGGCGACTTTTCGGGTGGTCGCGTATGACCACTGGAACAACGACGAGCACACTGATGGCCCCGCCTATGTTGTTGCCCAGGGCACCTTGCTCGAGCTCATCAGGCGGTTTCCGCGCAGGGAAGATGAAAACGATCCATGCGGACAAGTCTACGTTCGGCGTGTCGGGTCATTGCGCATCTCCTGCTTTAACGAGTGGCAGATTGAGTCATCAGGCTCGGGGGGCATTTGCTGGAAAAAATACCCCCAGGATCCGCGCCCGATGCCCGCTGAAGAAACTCACGACGACGTCGCTCAGGCGATGGCGGACGAAACACTCGTCAAGTTCCCGCTGCAGGATGACGGTGAACTGGCAGCCCTCGCCGCGGCTACGGGTGGCAAAAACACCAAAGCCGAAAAGGTTGCCGCTGTTAACGCAGCCAGCTACGGCGATAACCGTCAACGGCAGGGCGAACGGCGACATTTTCGCCCCAACCGTTTCTGATCTACAAGATCCATCACAGCCCGAGGAAGAAATTCCTTGGGCTTTTTAATTTCCCGGTAGTGAATTTTGGCATTGAACTTTGTTCTGTCCCGATTCGCGAAGCGAATCGGGACGATACCAAAATCTACTACCGGGTTTGATATATTTTCTACGTAATGCTAGCATCTTGCGAGTACACAGTATCCCCAATCTAAATTTTCTCGCTGTTGCGAGAAATACGGCTTGCCGTACCTCTTTGGATTTAGCTGGAATATTTTTGAAAGCACCCACAATGAAGACGTACAACGTCAGGTTTGGTTTGATTACCTGGTACCACCCCGGAAAACAACAGGGTGAGTTTTCGATTCAGAACGTGGTGGGGAAGGTTCCTTTCAACCTCGATTCCTGTTGCGTTATGCGGGCCGCCCGGAAGAGGGTTGAGTTTGGCCTTAACAAGATTCATCCCGGGATCGTTCCGCAAGAAGGGACGCATGTAGCTGTGCGACTTCAATTCAGAAAAAATCGGATCGAAGGCAGAACTGGTGTAAACCGAGTAATTTGGATCGCAACGGTCATTGCCTGGAACACTCAGTTGGCTTTTCAAAAAGCTCAACGCGCGCTGGATTTTCGCAACGCCCATCTTCGTAAGTCGGTCAAATCGGCATCCCGGAATGGATATCAACACCGGTCGCAAAAGAGTCGCACCCACTTTGCCGCCTAGCTCGGAATACATTTCCGGGCTTTTTATTTTTACGAAAATAAAAGCGGCGGAAGTCAGAACTTCCGCCGCGGGACTAATTAAATGATGGCCATGATTTGCCGGACAATTTTAGAGCCGTGTTTTCTGCCCAGAGCCTTTAGAACTCCCGTGATAATTTCGGTCGCGAGTAAGTCGCTTACGAAAGTGACTCCTGTGAGGAGGGTCGGGTTAGCTTCCGCACGGCGGAACTCTTCTACGACGGTCGCGCCATCTTGCAGGTTTGGCAACCCGTGCTCTGATAACTTTAGTTCGACTTCAGCATGCGACTTTCTTCCAAAGTTACGGAACTTTAGGAGTCCGCGGTTGTGTCATGACCGGTCTGTTTTTTGGAGGTAGCCGCCCATGTTTTCTTGACTCACATAAATGTCAATTATACGTTCAAGACTCGACCTCCCAAATATTGTGTCAACCCGTGCACTCCAGTTGACGGTACTGATGGGGAGCTGGAGTTTCTCAAAAGTCTCCTTGTTCATAGATTGCTTAGAGCCGGTTGATTGTGTTTACTGGGGGCAAATTATCATATAATTTTTTATTTGTCAATATTTATATAGTGCGTTAGGATACTGGGTATGGTCACTAATTCCAATGGAAATTTTGAAAAATTTAAACGCATTCATTTTGTTGGCACCGGAGGCATCGGCGTATCTGCCATTGCCAGGATGTGTTTGCTCGAAGGCAAGCGGGTGACAGGTTCAGATCGAGCACCCTCAGAAATTACCGATGAGCTTATAAAACTTGGGGCGAAAATTACTTTTGGACAACAGGGTGTTTCAGAAATTCCAAAGGATACTGATTTGATTATTTACACTGCGGCGATTGAAGTGGCAGAACCAACGTTGCTTTCTGAAATCAAAAAACTTTCCATTCCTTCACTTTCTTACAGCGAGGCACTGGGAGAAATTAGTAAAGACAAATATACAGTTGCGATTGCAGGAACGCACGGGAAAACGACCACGACCGGTATGGTTGCTACAGCACTTATCGATGCTGGACTGTCGCCAACGGTTATTATCGGTAGCATTTTGAATCGCGAAAAATCCAATTTTGTTTTTGGCAAAAGCGATGTATTGGTGGTTGAGGCAGACGAATATCGCCGCTCATTTTTGTCGCTTTCTCCCAAAATTTTAGTAATCAATAATCTGGATTTGGATCATTTGGATTATTTTAAAGATTTGAAAGATATTCAGTCAGCTTATGCTGAGTTGGCCAACAAAGTTCCCAAAGATGGATTTATTATTACCGATTTTTCTGATCCTAATGTTGCGCCAGTTTTAGAATCTGCCAAGGCCACGGTATTGGATTATCGCTCGGCAGATGTTACAGGGTTATCGTTGCCGGTTCCGGGTGAGCACAATATTAAAAATGCGCAGGTGACACTTACGGTTGGAGCGGTGCTCGGCATTCCACGCGAGAAAATTTGCGAAGCACTCAAAAATTTTCAGGGCACATGGCGAAGGTTTGAAAAAGTGGGAACAATGAAGTCGGATGCCTTGGTTTACGATGACTATGCCCACAATCCGCAAAAGATCAGTGCCTTAATCGCAAGCGCTCGTGAATTTTTTCCAGGGAAAAAACTCACCGTTGTTTTCCAACCTCATCTCTATTCTCGTACCAAAACTTTATTTTCCGGATTTGTTGAAGCGCTATCCAAAGCTGACAGGATTATTGTGGCGGATATTTTCCCTGCGCGTGAACCTTTCGATTCGAGCATTTCAAGCAAGATGCTCGCCGACGCAATCGTGGCTCAGAATAAAAATGTTTCGTATTTTCAAAGTTTTGATGCGATTGTGCAAGAGTTGAAAAAGAGTGCTAGAGCTGATGATGTGGTTATTACAGTCGGAGCCGGAGATATTTACAAGATAGGAGGGGAATTAGTTAAAGGTTTATAAAGTTGAATGTAGTAGTATATTCTGATATTCTTGAGAACATTAGAATATAAAAACTACAATCGAATGGAAAAGAAGGAGAAACAAAAAAATTACAGAACACTTGAGCGGCTGGTTCGTGGATTTGCAAATCATCGGCGAATTCAAATTCTCGAAGTTTTAAAGAAAACACCAGAAATGTCTGTTGATGAAGTTACCGAATTACTTAAACTAAACTATAAGACAGCCTCAGATCATTTACGACGCCTTGCCATTGCTGGTCTTGTGCTCAAGAAGTCGGATAGTGTTTCGGTTCGTCATAAACTTACATCACGAGCAGAGAATGTTCTGAAGTTCTTGAGAACATTAGAATAATGAGTTTATAAGGCGGAAGAATATTAAAATAATTATGGGAATTTTATATATAGTGGCAACACCAATCGGTAACCTAGAAGACATCACGCTTCGGGCGCTTCGAGTGCTCAAGGAAGTCGATGTGATTTTGTGCGAGGATACGCGAATGACCAAGCGCGTGCTTGATCGGCATGAAATTTTGGACAAACATTTGCTGACCTACAACGAAGAACGCAGTGGCATTAAAGTTGAGAAAATTGTGCAACTTCTTTCCGAAGGGAAAAATTTAGCCTTGGTGACCGACGCGGGAACGCCGGGGATTTCTGACCCAGGTTCGTACCTAGTCAAGCAAATTCGCGTAGCCATGCCCGAGGCGAAAATTGAATCAGTGCCAGGGCCATCAGCACTTACCACTGCGTTTTCCATTGCCGGCGTGCCAGTAGCTGACTTTACTTTTCTTGGATTTTTACCACACAAAAAGGGAAGGGAAACGCTCTTTAAGGAAATTGCCGCTTCCGAACGAGCCATGGTTTTTTATGAATCTCCCCATCGGATTTTGAAAACTTTTGAATCTTTAATTAAATTCGCGCCAAGTAAAAAAGTGACGATTTGTCGCGAACTCACTAAAATTCACGAAGAAGTGAAAATGGGAACGCCAGCTGAACTTCTGGAATTTTTTACAAGCAACGCTGAAAAAGTGAGAGGGGAGTTTGTGGTGATTGTTCATCCATAACTACACAAAAGAAAGGTTGAACAAAGGTGGCCAAAATTTTCTGTTTGTGTTAGTTTGTCGCTAGAAAATTCCTGTTCTTTCTTTACCATGAATATCGAAATCGCAGTGCACTCTGGCCTTGTGACCCATGTGTTTCAAGCCCGTTGCCATCTCTCCACCTCTCCCGCGCACTTTTTTCTTGAAGCGGAGGAATTTTACGACCACTTCGGTCAGGTGCCAGTAGGCAATCACTACGAAATTGAGTTGGTTCGGCCAAACGATGAAACTACTCTGCAACGTTTGTACACTCGTCAGTCGCCACGTTCCGGCACATACTTTGTTTGTTATCCGCGTGCGATACCGACGCCGGCTTTAGCCAAAAATATTTTCTGGATCTGGTGTCTGGGAAGTGTTTTGACTCTCGATCACCGAGTCTACATGACAACCATTCTCGATGGCGAATGCTCCGGCGACGTCGACCGATTTACGCAAATTTTAAAGGAGCGTTACAGTATCGAAATCAGCGCTCAAGCAAGCACCCTATAGTAGTGGTGCTTTTTATTTTTATATTTGACAGGGGGGCGACTTATGGATAAGGTTTCCGGTAGAAAACGGCCACTAAAGGCCAAAGACAGAAAGTTGAGTTATGAACTATCCCACAAATCTGATAGAGATCATTGGTGCAGTTACATTACCGCGGGTTCCGTATTTCTTAGCGCGGGAGGGGTTTCAGGAAGAACATTCTGTAAGGAGTGTTCGATTCGCCCTTTTCGGTCAGAACTTTAAAGTTTTGATTCGTGACTATGTTGAGGAAAATGTTCCGGCAATGAGAATTAAGGCCGGGAAACTTCTCGATCGGGCAACTAACGACGAGATATCTGCCGCTTTGGGAAGGGGAACTCGCACAGTGCCGCTCGCCCATATCTTTGGGTTACTGGCGCTTCAACCATCTGGTGAGGTTCCCGATCCCACGATCGATCGGTTCCTGGTTGTTCACGAACATGCGGAGAATATTTTCCATCTTAAGGGCACTGATTGGGCAATCCGCGCCGAGCAGGAAGGTGGCGGCTGGCATCTTGGCGCCAACCGTATTTCTCAACACCAGCCTCGGCATCAGGATGGTGGCGTGACCGGAGACAGAGTGTTTTTTGATGCGACTGAGCCGGTGAGAGAATCGTCTAAGGGCTTTTGCTAAATTTTCAAACTTCTGACAGTCATTTTGTCAGAAGTTTTTCTTTTGTTTTTCTACATGTCTACTTACTACCGACTATTTTCTAGTGTATCTATTTTCACCGCGAGAATAAAATCATTTTCTGAGAGTCCATCTACCGCATGAGTTGAGAGGGTAATTTTGACGTAGCCCCAACCGAACGAGACATCCGGATGATGACCTTCGGATTCGGCGAGCGCACCAACTTTATTTACAAAGGCGAGCGCTTCAGCAAAGTTTTTAAATTTAAAGTCGCGAAAAATCTCGTGATCTTTTACCACAGTCCATTGTGGCGTGTGGGTCATAAAAGCTTCGATGTCAGCGTGATTTAGTTTTCCTTCACCGAGCTCGCAGGCTCGGCAATGTTTTTGTTCAAGTGATGTTGTCATACTTTGAGTATATCAAAAAAATACTGGTATCAAAGAGATACCAGTATACTAACTTTTCTTTTTCTTAGGCGGCTTGGCGGTAGTAGGGTCATGCAGACCGTGGTCTCGGAGTATTAAATTTTCCGGATCGTTGTCTCTCGTAAAAAATCCCTGTTCGCCATCAGTGGTAGTGAAGAACAATCGTCTGGGAAAAAAGTTTCTGGAGAGTAAGGCTTTTCCTCCCTTATTCTGGTAAAAACTTGCGATCGTAATTTTTAAGGAATATGGGAGACTCTGTGAATCTCGCACCCAAAGTATCTTTGGTTTTTCTCGTTTTCCTAAGGTAAGAGAGATCGGTATTCTCCGAGCAAACCAGGTGAGCTTAAGTTCTATGAGTACTCCGTCTCCGGTCGGTGTTATCCATTTTGGTTGGGGAATTTGCTCGAACCACGCGCTATTTATTTGTCCTCGCCAAATCTGAGTACCGCCGTCTCGAGTTGTCAGTATCTGGCCATTACCCCACTTTTCTCCTTTAGCAACAACGTCTTCTGGTGTACTTAGGAGACAAAATTTTTGAAGCCGTCTTTCAAGATGATCAGCATGATCGCGCGCCCTGTAGGTTGCTAGTTTCCACGGATCGAAAAGTTTTATAATTTTCATATGCACCCGCCTTTCTTGGGTGAAGTTTCAAATTTCTACGCTGGTGTCATTATAGCATTTTGTACACATGACTAATAATTTCTTTTTTTCAAGAGCATCCTGTATAATCTTTTTATGCGATACATTAATTCAGTATTAGGCATCGGAATTTTTCTGATTGTACTGCCAGCCCTAGGATTTCCTTCCGCATGGAAAAGTTTTTTCCTGCTCGCCCTAGGTTTGTGGTTACTCGCCATGTCTTTTTCTATGAGATCGGTGAGAGCTACCAGTGTTAAGCACAAACGAACTTCTAAAAAAATTCACGTTGTGGCAACAGCGCCTGAACCAGTAGTAGAAATAAAACAACCCGAAGTATTTGTAAGTAATTCCAATGAACAGAGCCCGACAGTTTAAAATTGCAGGCAAGAAGATGGGAATTTCTCGAGCGCGCGCCGCGTGGTTTTTTGTCTTTGCAATTCTTGTGCTCGCCGTTTTCGTTTTGTGTTATTTTATTTTGCCAAGTTATTTATCAACAAGTGTTGGATTGAATGTGACTCGACCTGTCGCTACTTCCACTTCAATCATTGCTACTGCTAAAGATCCAAAGGCAGAGTTTGTTGCAACACACGTACCCACACCTTCCTCGGTGAAAGCGATTTACATGACCAGCTGGGTTGCCGGATCAAAAGATTTGCGAAGTAAGCTCGTCAATATTATCGACACCACCGAAATCAATTCTGTGGTGATCGACATTAAAGATTATAGTGGACGAATTGCATTCAGTCCCGATGATCCATACCTCAAAGAAATTGGCGCGTTTGAAAATCGTATTCCCGACGCCCGAGAATTTATTGCCGATCTCCACAGGCGGGGGATTTATGTCATCGGCCGAATTTCAACATTTCAGGATGCCTATTTGGTAAAATTGAAACCGACACTTGCAGTCAAGCGAGAAAGTGACGGTGCAGTTTGGAAAGATTACAAAGGTATTAGCTGGATTGATCCGGGATCAAAAGAGGAGTGGAAATATATTACAGCCATTGGCGCCGAATCCTACAAAGCTGGTTTTGATGAATTGAACTTTGATTATATTCGATTTCCATCTGATGGAAACATGAAAGATATCGCGTATCCGTACAGTGGCAAAAATTCTAAACCAACGGTCTTGAGAGATTTCTTTGCCTATCTTAACACTCACCTGAAACCGATGGGCGCTGTTTTATCTGCCGATCTTTTTGGTATGACTACCACCAATACAGATGATTTAGGAATCGGCCAAGTGCTTGAAAATGCTCTGCCATATTTTGATTATGTTGCCCCGATGGTCTATCCATCCCACTATCCGCCAACCTTTATGGGTTTTAAAAATCCGGCTGATAAACCGTACGAAGTGGTGAAGTTTTCCATGGATGCGGCAGTGAGGCGATCAATTGCAACGACGACAAAAATTTCTTTTGACGGATCGGCGGCCATTGCTTCTACCAGTCCGAAACTGTATCCTAAGGAAGAATTTTCTCAATTAAAAATTAGACCGTGGCTTCAAGATTTTAATTTAGGCGCGACCTATACGGCAGAGATGGTGGATAAACAAATTCAAGCAACGTACGATTCTGGTTTAAATTCTTGGATGTTGTGGAATGCTTCAAACCATTACACTGTCGCGGCGCTTAAAGTCGCCGACGCGGTGAGTGTCAATCAATAAGTTAGACACAGGTTTTCGTTGACACATAAGTACTCGAGGAGTATTGTTTTTCCCAGCCCCCCAGTTTACGTAGTAAGTAATCACAAAGCAGTAATTATGTCAGCATTAGTTCTGCCGGCCATCATCAATGGAGGCGCCCACAGTCACCGCAACGGCAACGGTCACCTGATCCGCGCCCACGTTCTGAGTTTGCCAATAGAGGAGAGAACCAAAATCCCAATCGGCCTTCTCAGGCGCGCGGGACTCAGAGTTCTCGACTCGGTTGATCCGGGAGTTGCCATGTGGGCGGGAACGGACGCGGAGTTTGCCGCACGGCAGGCGTTCCTGTTTGGCGGGCGAGGCAATCTCGCTCGCGGTGTCGCGGCTTGAGCCGTGTTTGCTAATCAGCCCGATCCACCACAGGATCGGGCTATTTTTTTTAAATTAATTTTTTTGACAGGATAATTAAAACATTGCCTGTTGTTGACAAACAACTTTTCATTTTATATACTATTTATCCAGATGCTCGGTGTGTTGAACAATCAGTTCTTCTCATCGGTATCGATCTCCAAATCAAAATAAGTATTCAGGTGAAAACTAAAAATTCAGGTTACACCACGCTCCAGATTGAAGCAATTTCGGCTTTTGCGCGCCGAACGGAAATTGATGTTGCTGACCAGTCAATACTGGCTGACGCATTTCCCAAAATGAAACCGAAAAGGGCCGCAAGGGTCGCAGCCGCCTATGGCCGTGGGCAAATGCAAGAATGTGGCTCGGAGCTTCGGAGCATGGTACGTGCCTGGCTTGTGTTGGGTGAAGTCGAATTCGAACACATTTGTGTTGCGGCACAGGTTGTCAAACTTGCTGCGAAGTCGGCTTTTGCGGTTTTTGCAGATTTCCTGCAAGCATGCCGGCAGGTTTTTTCACAGATTGGTTTTTCGGAGTTGGTTGAAAAACTTCGGCCACTATGGCTTTGCCCAAAATTCCGGCACGACCTCTTCGTGGCCTCAATGGCAATCGCCTGAATCTCTCTCAACCTTCGGTTTCGGCCGGAGGTTTTTCTTTTGTAAAAATAAGCCCCCGCTCCGCCAAAGGCGGAGCGGGGGCTTGGTCTATTATTAGAATACATACTATAATATGGTCAAATGTCCACCGACGATAACAAAGTCACGTACTTCGCTCAAACCGATTCGCGTAACAGAAGAACTCCTTTTGGCATCAAGCGCAAGGATCGATCTCGTCACACCTATGTCATCGGGAAAACCGGTATGGGTAAATCAACCTTGCTTGAAAACATGGCGATTCAAGATATTCAAAATGGTGAGGGAATTGCCTTCATCGATCCGCACGGCAAAACCGCCGAACTACTTTTGGAATATGTTCCTGAACATCGCATCAAAGATGTTTTATATTTCGCCCCGTTTGATATGGACTATCCGATTTCGTTCAACGTTATGGAAGATGTTGGTCCTGACAAAAGGCATCTCGTGGTCAACGGCCTCATGTCGACCTTTGAAAAAATTTGGGTGGACGCCTGGAGCGCCAGAATGGCGTACATTTTAAGCAACACGCTTTTGGCTCTTCTCGAGTATCCGGGTTCAACGCTTCTTGGTATCAACCGAATGTTGGCTGATAAAGATTTTCGTAAACTTGTGGTGGCCAATATCAAAGATCCGTCGGTACGCTCTTTCTGGGTAGATGAATTCGGAAAATATACCGACAAATATGCGGCAGAAGCCACGCCCGCTATTCAAAATAAAGTGGGGCAATTTACTTCAAATCCCTTGATTCGAAATATCGTCGGTCAACCGACCTCGAGTTTCGACATGCGAAAGATCATGGATGAGAAAAAAATCATGATCATCAACCTTTCAAAAGGAAGAGTTGGCGAAGGCAATGCCAATCTTTTGGGAAGCATGCTCATTACCAAAATTTATTTGGCCGCGATGTCGCGCGCTGATGCATCAGAAGTTGAACTCAACAAGTTGCCGAATTTTTATCTCTACGTCGACGAATTCCAATCATTTGCCAACAAAAGTTTTGCTGATATTTTATCCGAAGCTCGAAAATATAAATTAAATTTAACTATTGCCCACCAGTACATTGAACAAATGGAAGAAGAAGTGCGAGCGGCGGTGTTCGGAAACGTGGGAACGATGGTGACGTTTCGAGTCGGAGCCTATGATGCTGAAGTTCTCGAAAAGGAATTTGCGCCACAATTTACCGCGGAAGATTTGGTGAATCTTGGAGTGTATCAAATTTATCTTAAACTGATGATTGATAGTGTTGGTTCGGCTCCATTTTCGGCAACCACCATGGCGCCGATTGAAAAACCTGCCGTATCCCATAAAGATGCCATCATCGCTTCTTCGCGTGCTCAATTCGGAGCACCGAGAGCAAAAGTGGAGGAGGGAATTCAAACATGGCACGCGCCGATTGTTCCCGTGGTTGTGAAAAAGATTGAAAAGCCAGCGGAAAAAATTGAGCTTAAAAAAGAGGAACCAGCGAAAAAACCATCAACTCCAGCGCCTGTCGCGCTTCCTACCATTTCAGCTTCAGGCTCGAAGTTGAAGGCTGATCTTTTAGCTTTGATGCCGAAACTCAAACCCGCGATACTTAAACCACAAATTGACTCTCGACCAGTTCGGGCTGTTACTCCCACCACTCAAGCTCCAGTATTTTCTACACCTAAAAAAAATCCGACTCTTGCAGTTTCAAATTCACCGTCGCCGATTTCCCTTAATCAATTAAAGGCTGGTGACCAGCAAAAGAAACCAAAAACGATTGGCAAAGAAAATCTTGATGAATTACGAAAAGCGCTTTCATCGCTCCTGAAAGCTAAAGAAGTTCCTGCTGAGGTTGTTCCACAGAAAAGCGCTGCTGAAAAAAATTCCGTTCAACCTACCGCCGCGCGGCAAGAAAAAGTAGCTGAACCTAAGAAAGTTGAGGAAGTTCCTCCACAGAAAGAAAAGAAAACCAAAGAGGTTCCGGAAAGTGTATTGCGCGATTTGCTTAAAGTCGATCATGATGAGCGCTCATAGATTTTTTTTCGTAATCATTTTCGCAAGCCTATTCTTTGTTAGGACTGCTTTTGCGGGAGTGGCTTTTAACGAAATTATGTATGACGCCTTTGGCGCTGATGGTGGACGAGAGTGGGTTGAAATTACCAATGTTGGTTTGGAAGCAGTGACCATCTCAACTTCAACGTGGAAATTTCTAGAAGGGGAGACCAACCACAAATTGTCGCTGTTTCAAGGAAGCCCTACAATTCTCTCGGGTGGTTTTGCTGTTATTGCCGATGATCCTAAAAAGTTTTTAACTGATTGGCCTCAGTTTGTTGGGACGATTTTTGATAGCACATTTTCTTTAAGTCAGACGGGGGAAATTTTAATTTTGAAAAGTAGTAGCACAACGGTTGAAGACACAGTTTCGTACACGGGAGAAAAAACCTATTTGGAAGGTAATTCGTTGCAAAAAATAAACGGTAGTTGGAAATCATTGCCTCCGACACCCGGACATGTTAACCAAGAATCAAAACCAAAAACAGCAGTGGTAGCGGCTCCGGTTACAAAAACGGTTGAACCGAAAAAAGTAACTGAAGTTCCTGTTTCCAAACCTAAGCCTGCGGTTTCGCCGGTTGAAGTTTCGAAGGAGAGCGGTGTTCAAGACACTTCGCTCGCCAATGTATCCAACTCAACAAAGGTTTCGTATACTGATAAGCCACAGGTAACTTCTGGCACGTCTGTTTGGTTTTATGCCTTGGCTGGGGTGATTGCACTGGGAGCATTGGGATTGTTTGTCGCCAAACCAAAACAAACTACCACTGAAAGTAAGGCGGATGAATATACGATACTAGAGTAAGCTGAATAATTATGAATAAAACGAAACGAATTTTAATTTTTTCTTTAGTCTACTATCCGCGATTTATCGGAGGGGCAGAAGTGGCAGTGAAAGAAATTACGGACAGGATTTCCCCCGAGGAAATTTCTTTCGACATGATTACGCTACGCAAGAGTGCGCCAAAGTTTGAACGGATCGGTAACGTCAATGTGTACCGAGTTGGTTTTGGCTGGCGAGCGGGGGACAATGCCTTTCTTGCTAAATTTAAAATTTATAAATATTTTTTTCCATTTTTTGCTTTTTTCAAAGCACTCTCGCTTCATCGAAAAAATCACTATGATGTCATTTGGTCAGTGATGGCCAACTACGCCGGATTTGGTGCGCTATTTTTTAAACTTTGTAAACCCGAAATTCCTTTTGTCCTGACGTTGCAGGAAGGCGATCCGATTTCCTACATTAAACGCCGCGTTGGTCTCATGTACCCGATTTTTAAAATGATTTTTACGAAAGCCAACAGAATTCAAACCATTTCACATTACTTGGCGGATTTTGCGAGGGAGATGGGGGCGCGGACGTCGCCAGTAGTTGTACCGAATGGCGTCGACGTCCGCAAGTTTAAAGTTGAAAGTGAAAAGTTAAAAGTAGAGGAACGAACCCGAATTCGCAGCGAATTTAGGTTCGGGGAAGATGATACCGTGATTGTCACAACATCACGCCTGGTGGTTAAAAACGCTGTTGGAGATATTATTGATGCGCTTCAGTATTTGCCTGAAAATGTAAAATTTTTGATTATTGGAACTGGAGAGCTTCACAAAAGCTTAAAGCTGCAAGCTGATAGCTTAAAGCTTCATGATCGAATAAATTTTGCGGGATTTATTTCTCATGAAAATCTGCCACCGTATTTGTGGGCGTCTGACATTTTCATCCGTCCTTCGCTTTCAGAAGGCATGGGTAATTCTTTTATTGAAGCTATGGCGGCCGGACTTCCAGTCATTGCCACTCCGGTCGGCGGCATATTAGATTTCTTGAAAGATGGCGAGACAGGACTATTTTGTGAAGTAGGAAATCCAAAAAGCATTGCGCTTAAAGTTGAGAAACTGATGAAAGATTTTGAATCAAGAAAATATATTATCGATAATGCCTTAGCAATGGTAGAGGAAAAATATGATTGGAGCCTCGTCGCAAAACGTATGAAAGAGGAAGTTTTTGAGCAGGTCTAGTTTTGTTTGACAAGCAGGATTTTTTTCAGTAAGGTTTGTTTAGAAAACTTTGGTTGTTCCTATGAAAAAACTGCGTTTAAAGAAACCGGTGACTATCACTGGTCTTGACTGCTTCGGAAGAAAGGCGTGGCTCACGCTTTCACCAACGGACGAGCCCGGGTGGCATTGGAAACCGTATCTGGGTCATAACTTACTTCTTCCTATCGATTGGCGGATTGCCAAGTACAGTAAATTGTTTCGCTTTCTGTACCTTCATCACGAAGGCTTGAAGCTTCGGATCATTGAGCACGTTCTCCCTCTGCGATTTACCGGGCTCGACGGTGTCATCGTTACGGGCTCGGGTTGGCCTCCGTACCACGGGCGGTGTTGGGATTTGTGGGATGTAGTTAAGCCTAAAACCCTTGAGATTGACGAGAACGTTTCGTGGATAACGCCAACGCGAAAGTACGAGTGGGGCTATTCAGTTTCGGGTCGCTCAGTCACTTTGTGCCCGATCAGGTTTGAGAGTATGCCAAATCTCCAAGTTAGGGTAGAAATCAATTACCCAGGGCTTGGGGAAAAAAACGCTCACTTGGTTTTTCCTGGAGATCTGGAAGTGCTTGAGGAAATCTTTCGGGCCAGAGCTCAAGGTTGGCCTCCGAAGCGGCGGTATGCCTTTTGTTGGTTGGCATCGCTCTTCGGTTCACCGATGATCAACACCGTTTGTTGGCCGCAGAAATACTCAAAAGCTCAAGCTCTTCAGAAATTCCTATTCCACCGAGTGCAAGATATTTTGGGTGGCACAGCACTCAGTCACCACAGTGCTTTGATGGCGGGAACGATCATGTCTTGTCGCGGCGGCCACGAAGCTGATCTCGGATTACTAAGTTTCTGTAAGTTCAGGTCACCTGTGCTTGTGCCGGAGAAAATATTCGTGTAACAAAGCTCTCTCGGGCTTTGTTTTTTATTGCGACGAGCGAGGAGCGCGTGTACAATTCTGATTGTACACAGCGTCCGAGTCGAAGTCGCAACAAAGGGTTGATTACCCACTGCACCGCTGAAGGAAGGCGAGTTTTTGATTTCATTTAGGGTGCAGGGCTTGCCCTGTGGTTCAATACCCTTTATTGTATTAACGGTATGCTTAATCAGATGAAAATTCTCATTGCTACGGGTATTTACCCGCCAGATATTGGCGGTCCAGCACAATACAGTAAAAATTTAGAAACCATTTTTAAAAAAGATGGGCATACCGTTGCGGTAAAATTTTTCAGTTTTGAAAGACGATTGCCGACGGGTATTCGACACGCATATTTCTTTTTTAGAATTCTTTCCGCGGTTTTTAAAACGGATGTGATTTTTGCTTTTGATACGTTTAGTGTCGCCCTGCCAACGCTTTTAGCGGCGAGGCTTTTGGGGAAGAAATGTATCGTTCGGACTGGAGGAGATTTTTTGTGGGAATCCTTTGTTGAGCGGACGGGGGATTTGGTGTTATTCCGAAATTTTTATACTGAGTCGGTTGGGAAATTTTCTAGAAAAGAAAAATTTTTATTTTCTTTGACCAAGTTTGTATTGCAAAAATCAAATGCGGTTATTTTTAGTACTGAGTGGCAAAAGGATATTTTTCAAAAAGCCTACCAATTACATTCGGCAAAACTTTTTGTGGTGGAAAATTTTTACGGACCAAAGGAAATTTCACATACACCAACAGATAAAAATTTTATCGCTGGAACAAGATTGCTCAAATGGAAGAACAATACGCGACTGTTAGAAGCTTTTTCGAAGGCTAAAACTCACGATGATTCTATTTCGCTCGATGTCAGGAATGCCACGTTTGAAGTTTTTATGGATAAAATTTCTAAAGCCTACGCGGTTATCTTGGTTTCTTTGGGCGATATTAGCCCCAATTCGATTTTAGATTCGATTCGTTTCAATAAGCCTTTTATTTTGACACGCGAAACTGGTCTCCATGAACGGATTACAAACTGCGCCATTTTTGTCGATCCTGAAAACATTCAAGAAATAGCCGAAAAAATCCTGTGGCTTTCGAATCCTGAAAATTACGAAGCTCAGAAAAAAAAGGTTGAAGCGTTCAATTTTGTTCATACGTGGGAAGACATTAGCCGTGAGTTTTTGGAAATTAGCAAAAAAGTATGACCAAGGTTTTATCAATAAGCAGTGATCGGAAAATATTTGAAGAGGGAAGCGCAGTTCGCGCGCGGATGGTTGAATATGCGGGGCTTTTTGAGGAACTTCACATCGTTGTATTCTCGACGAGGAGAACAGACCACGGAACACAGACCACGGAGCATAAGATACAGATCGCTCCTAATTGTACGATATATCGTACAAATTCTTGGAATCGATGGTTTTATATTTTTGACGCCATTTGGATTGGGAAGCGTATTATTCGTAATTCGAAATTCCTAATTCCTAATTCCGTTATTACAGGGCAGGATCCTTTTGAAACCGGTTACGTGGCGATGAAAATTGCCACGCGGTTCAAGTTGCCACTGCACATTCAAATTCACACTGATTTTCTTAATCCGTATTTTAAAAGAGCCTCTTTTCTCAATAGGGTGCGTGTTTTAATTGCAAGGCGCGTGTTGCCCAAAGCGAATGCCATTCGTGTTGTTAGTCAAAGAATTTTCAATTCTTTGAAAGAATTACGAATTAGGAATTTCGAATTACGAACTAAGATACTGCCGATTTTTACGGACGTTGAAAAACTTCGAAGCGCCGAACCAAGTTTCAGTCTCCAGCAAAAGTATTCCCATTTCGGTTTTATTATTTTGGTAGTGGCTCGGTTAACGTATGAAAAAAATGTTCAGTTTGCTCTGCGAATTTTAAAAAAGTTGGTTAAAAAATATCCAACGACGGGACTGGTGATTGTTGGTGATGGACCACTGAAAAGAAGCTTACAGCTACAAGCTAACAGCTTACAGCTTTCTAAAAATGTGGTTTTTGAAGGTTGGCAACATGACACGATTTCCTATTACAAAACTGCCAATTTGTATCTTCAAACTTCTTTGTATGAAGGTTTTGGGTTAGCGCTTTTTGAAGCAGTGGCAAGTGGTTGTCCTGCCGTTTCATCTGATGTGGGCATCGCACCGGAACTACTTAATCACAAAGGTCACTCATTTGATTGTCCTGTTAATGATTTGAATTGTTTTGTTTCCACCATTTCGCAACTCATAGAAGATAATCAGTTGAGAACTTTTTATGCTTTGCAAATTGCACCGCACGCGGTGGACGAATTGGCAAAAACTAAAGAACAGTATTTACATGAGTACAAAAATTCAATTGAGGGGGCGTACCAATCGAACTAATTGCGAGAGGGGGGATATGTTTTGCTTAGAGTCAAATTTCGTGTAAAATAGTCGAATTATGCCAACAAAAAAAGCCGCCAAATCAAATAGTAAGGCTAAGCCACTTGTCGGCTTTATTGGCCAGGGTTTTGTGGGAAAGGCCTACGCAGATGATTTTGAAAATCGAGGATTTTCTATTGTCCGCTATTCATTGGAAACGCCATACATACAAAACAAATCAAAAATTAAAGATTGTGATGTGGTTTTTATCGCAGTCCCAACACCGACTACGAGTGAAGGGTTTGATGATCATATTATTCGTGATGCCGTAAAACTTTTGGGGAAGGGGAAGACAGCTGTTATTAAATCAACCATTGTTCCTGGCACGACGCTTTCCATTCAAAATGAAAATCCAGATATCTACGTTTTCCATTCTCCAGAATTTTTACGAGAAGTGACCGCAAGTAAAGACGCGGCAGAGCCTGAGCGGAACATTATCGGTGTTCCAAAAGATTCGAAAGAGCACGCGGCTAAGGCGAAGGATGTGATGGCGATTTTGCCGAAAGCTCCGTTTGAATTAATCACCGGAGCAAAAGAAGCGGAACTTATAAAATACGCAGGAAATTGTTTTTTCTATTTTAAATTAATCTTTGCCAACATTTTTCATGATTTGGCAGAAAAAGAAAATATTGATTGGTCTACGGTGAAGAATGCTGTGGCTGCTGATCCGCGGATTGGAGCGAGTCATTTGGAGCCGGTACACAAGAGTGGACGAGGCGCCGGAGGGCACTGTTTTATTAAAGACTTCGCGGCGTTTTCAGAATTGTACGAAAAAATGGTGGGGGATACATATGGCGTCGAAGTTTTGGAAAGTTTGCGAGATAAAAATGTTGATCTGTTGATGAAGAGCAAAAAGGATTTGGATCTTTTAACTGGTGTGTACGGTTCTGATTTCCTAAAACGATTTAAAAACAATTAATGCTCAAGAAGCTCGAAACAAGCGTCTGGAATTTTCTGCAAACGCTTTCGCCAAAAGTTCACAGTATTCTTTTTAAGAGACGAACCGTTATTGCTTTTATTTTTTCTGGTGGAGCGGCTTTTGTAACTGACACGAGCACACTCTACGTTTGTAAAGATTTTTTGGGTATGTCTTTGGTGCCGGCAGTCAGTGCCGGGTTTCTTGTTGGATTTTGCGTCAGCTTTACGCTACAAAAATTTTGGGCTTTTGAAGACACATCTGTCGATCGAGTTCATGCTCAGGCTACGTGGTATTTTTTAGTCGCGCTCGCCAATTATTTTGTGACAGCCGCCTTGATGTACGTTTTAGTTGAAGTGTTGCATCTTTGGTATATTTTCTCAAAGTTACTTGTGACTATAGGAATTGCCTGTGTCACTTTTTTTATTTATCGTCTTTTTATTTTCAAACGGACAAAGTAAGTGAGGCTTTTGTATTGAGAAATCGAGTGCTAGTATACCCAGTATGAATTTCAGGGCTTTTTTCCAAAAACACAAGGCTTATATGATAATTTTCAGTATTGCGGTTGCTCTTCGGTTAGGGCTTTTTTTTGTGTATTTAAATTTCAATCACGGCGACTTTATTGGAACGGTTCGCGGTGCGGATGGCTATTTCGAAATTAGTGAAAATTTAATCGCGGGTAATGGCTATTCAGAATCTGCACAAGCCCCGTTTGTGCCAAACGCTATGCGTCCACCAGCATGGATTGTCACAATGGCGTTGATCGCTAAAATTTTTCACTCGTATGTGCCGGTGTACATTTTCCAACTCATCCTTTCGAGCCTCATTCCGATTCTTGGGATGTATCTCGCAGGAAAAATTTTCCCAAGCCGGTACACGTGGCTCGTTGGTCTTTTTCTGGCGCTTGAGCCAGCAGCTATTTATTCTTCCACCATGGTGGTTTCAGAAACCAGTTTTACCTTTTTATTCTTGTTGTTTTTGGTTTTTATTTTTAGATATTTGGATTCTCAAGCTACTAAATCAATTGCGCTCGCCGGGTTTTTCCTGGGACTTTCAATTTTGATTAAGCCGACGGTGCAATTTTTGCCGATTATCATTCCGGTTTTGTTATTGTTGCATTACCGAAAACAATTGTCGCTCCGGTTTTTCAAACAGTTACTCTGTTTTGTTTTTGTTGTTGCTTTAGTTCTTCTGCCTTGGGTGCTCAGAAATAAGAAAGAGTTTGGGGTGTGGGGTTTGACTGCTCAGCCCGCGTACAATCTCTACACTGTGCTTGTGCCTACCGTGCTTTCGATCGACAAGGGGACGAGTTATGAATCTGAGCTCAGCGCAATTCCAATCGTCGATGAAGTTCCCGGTGGTCCAGCCGATCTTTCTAATTCACGTTTCTACACTGACAAGTCGGTGGCGGTTTTGATGCAACATAAAGTGGCACTTTTGAAATCTATGGGCATTAGCATGGTGACTTTTTTTACGCACGATCACATGCTCACGGTGCTTGGGTACGGAGGAATTAGTATTCCAAATGTGTTGCACAAGCCGGCGCTGGTTTTGCTTTTGACCGATCCGCTCGAATTAGCGCGGGATATTTTGATGTACGCGAGCTCTCCCGGAATTTTTGTGCTTTTGGTGCGATTATTTTGGATTGCAATTACACTATTATTTTTTGCCGGCGCCGCGCTGTATTTGTATAAGGAAAAATTTTCTCCGTTTGCCTATACGGGACTTATAATGGTAGCCTATTTTGCAGTCCTCACCTCAGCCAACGGCTTTGGCATGAACGGGCGTTTCCGGATTCCGGTGAATGTTTTTATATTTACTTTCGCGGTCTACGGGTTTGTAGTATTACGTCGTTGTTTGATTAAGAAATGGTTTCCAAATGCGTAAGCTTTCAATCATAATTCCGATCTATAACGAAGAGAAAACCTTACCCGAACTTTTGAAGCGGGTTTTCAACGTCCGTATTCCAGATTGGGAAATCGAAGTGGTGGCGGTGGATGATGCGTCAACGGACAAGACTTCAGACATTCTCACCGCCAACGCCTCGGAACTAAAAATTTTTCGTCACGCGCAAAACAAAGGCAAAGGAACTTCTGTTCAGGATGGGTTGGCGCTTGCTACTGGAGATTTTTTAATCATTCAAGATGCCGATCTCGAGTACAATCCAGCGGAAATTCCAGAGCTTTTAAAATTTGCGACGGATGACAACACAATTGTTTACGGTTCGCGCAATTTGCACAACGTGAAGCGTCGTGGGTTTTATGTGCAACGTTTGGGAACTTGGGTGACGACTAAATTGATAAATGTACTTTACGGAGCCGGATTTACCGACGTTTGGACCTGCTACAAAATTTTCCCCGCTCGAGCCAAGCAATTTTATTCTGGTAAAAGATTTGAAGGGGACATTGCGTTTATTGTGCAAACGCTTCGCGCTGGTTTCCGCGTACTTGAAGTTCCAATCTCTCACGCTCCGAGAAGTGTTGGGGAAGGGAAGAAGATTCGCTATCGCGACGGCATCGAAGCGATACTTTTAATTATTAAAGATCGTTTGGGACATTTAAAAAAAGAAGCTGCTAAACAGGCGAAGGACACACTCAGGTTGATTGTTGATCCGGTTGATCATCAGCCGTTAAAAAAAGAAGGTAATTTTTTGGTTGCTCAAAACGGTAAAAAATATCCGGTAGATAATTCTGGTCGGCCATTTTTAATCTCAGAAACTTCTCGTGAGCAATTTAAAGAAGAGCATGAAAGTGGCATCAACTGGCTGAAATCTTTTTTCAAACAGTGGCCGCTTTTGTATTATGCGATCTGGCATTTTTTCTGCCCGGTGTTGATGTTGGTCAATGGCCCGAGGAAAATTAGAAAATATTTGCCCGAGAATACTCTGACTCTCGACGTCGGGTCTGGTCCTGAAAGAATCGGTAAGGAATTTATCAACATCGATATTTTTCCATTTCCTGAAGTTGATATTGTGGCTGATGCTTCTGCGCTACCTTTTGCTGACAATTCTATTCCCGCGCTTGTGTCGGAATCTGTGCTCGAACACGTGGCAGATCCAAACGTCGTAGCTTCGGAAATGATTCGTATTTTAAAACCCGGAGGCTACTTGTATATAAGCGCGCCGTTTATTCACCCGTATCATGCCTCGCCAGATGATTTTAATCGTTGGACGACAAGTGGTCTCAGGCACTTATTTAAAGAAATGGAAATTGTTGAAACAGGAGTTCGTTCCGGTCCTTTTAGCGCGCTCCTTATGTTTAAAGCTTATTGGTTCGGTGTCATTTTATCTTTTGGTTCTAAAAAAGCCGCGCCATTTATTACACACTTCTTAATGCTTTTCATGGGCCCGTTTAAATTTTTTGATTTTCTGTTTTTTTGGATGCCCGGAGCGGATGCTGTGGCGTGTCATTTATACGTTATTGCCAAGAAAAAAATATAGAAAAAACTGAACTGCGAGAGTTCAGTTTGGATAATTATGCCTTTGGCACCCAATGTTGCATGTCGGCCATTTTCTCGCCACGCACGTGATAGAGTATCTGCCTTGCAACATGAGCGAAGAGCCACCTCCACGGTCCCCGCTGAATCCAGGCTGGGTGATCCGGTTGATATTCTGAGTCGAAAGGAACACAGGTAATCGTGATTTTCGAGTTCGGGAAAAGTTTCCCGTACCGCTCACTAACGAACCGAGAATGGCCAATTCCCGTGACGATGCCGATGTGTCTTGTCGGTAATCCATGTTCGGAGACGCATTTGAGGATTTGCCGAGATTCCTGCATCGAATTATTCATGTCACCGGCTCGGTAGTATCGAACACGAAAGGTTTCGAAAATTCGATGCCGCAGTTGCCACTCGCTAAATGCTGCGCCTCGAAATAAGTATTCACAGCAACTAATGATAATTGGCGCTTGCTGCGCTCTCGCCATCTCCGCAGTAAGACGGGTGATTCGTTCGGTGGCAACTGTAAGATTTGTGCGGGTCATGCCATAGGAAATTCCTATGAAGAAGTCAATTGGCGGAGCCTCTGGAGGCAACGCGTTTTCGACTCCCCACTTGCTTACGAGGTACTGCAATAAGGTGTCAAACACAAACTCCCTTTCGCTTTCAGGTTGGCTGGATCGCAAACCTTTTTTACTGAAAAAACAATAACACGAATGATATACTTTAGCAAGTAAGTCGCGACGAGGTTTCTAAGTTACAATGAAGTATGCGGATTTTAATTGTTACCCAAAAAATTGATGAGCGAGACGCGGTGCTCGGGTTTATGCATGGTTGGATTGCGGAGTTTTCTAAACAGGCAGAAAGCGTGGTGGCGATTTGTCTTGAAAAAGGCGAAGTTAATTTGCCGAACAATGTAAAGGTTTTTTCTTTGGGAAAAGAAAAGCTAAAAATTACAAACTACAAACTAAAAACTTTTTCTCGACTTCTGTATTCGTGGCGCTTTGTACGATATATCGTACAAAATAGAAATGAATACGACGCAGTGTTCGTCCACATGAATCCAGAATACATTGTTCTCGGAGGAATTTTTTGGAAACTTTTTGGTAAAACTGTGACGCTTTGGTACGCCCATAAAAGCACGCCCTGGCATTTGAAAGTGGCTTTGTTTTTTACGGATATTGTTTTTACATCGACTACGAGCGGGTTCAGATTAAAAAGCAAAAAAGTAAAGGTGATCGGACAGGGAATCGACACGGGGAAATTTAACACGGAACACAGACCACAGAACACAAACCAAAAGGAACTTCGGATTGTAACAGTAGGAAGAATCACACCATCGAAAGATTACGATACGTTGATTGAGGCGATTGAAAAGGTCCGTCAAGAAATTTCTACGCCAATTACGGTTGACATCATAGGACCGAGATTAACCTTTTTGGACGAGGCATATTTAGCTCGTCTAAAGGAAAAAGTTGCTAAAAAGGATTTGTCGGGCGTCATCAATTTTAAGGGTGCAGTTGCTAATGTGGACCTTCCATATAAGCTTTCCGAGTATGATCTTTTCGTTAACATGGGACATACCGGCAGCCTCGATAAAGTCGTCCCGGAGGCTATGGCTGTGGGATTGCCCATTTTGACCTGTAATGAGGCATTTAAGGACGTTTTAGGGCCATTTGTAGGCGATTTAATGTATCCAAAGGCTGATTTTAAGGCTTTATCTGACAAAATCCTGGGTATAGCCAAAATGAGTTCGGAAGAGCGATTTTCTCTTGGTCTGAAATTGCGGGCGATTGTTGAGAGAGATCACAGTTTAAAATCGTTTGTTTCTAAAATAATTTCCAACATTGAGTCATTTAAAAAGCATGAATAAAACCGGAAACAAAATTCAGTGTAGTGTAGGAATTCTCACCTTTAATTCCGGAGAAAGTTTACAGAAGGCGCTTGATTCGGTTGCCAATTTTTCTGAAATAATTATTTGTGACGGCGGCTCAACCGATGAAACACTGTCTTTAGCTCGAGCCTACGGCGTGAAGGTGCTCATTCAAGCATCAGAGTTTAAGGATGCGAATAATAAAATTATAGATTTTTCTGGTGTCCGCAATCAAATGCTTGAGGCGGCCAGTCACTCGTGGTTTTTTTTCTTGGACTCTGATGAGCTGATGACGCCGAAATTGGAAACTGAAATCAATACTATTATTTCGACGGGGCATCCATCAGCCGCGTTTTGGGTTCCACGAAAATATGTTTTACAGGGAGAGGTTGTTGATTGCGCCGCCACGTACCCAACTCAACAAATGCGATTTTTTCACAAAGGCGCGGTTACTCATTTCATTAAATCAATTCACGAACGCATTGAGGTAAAATCCGGCTCGCCGGTTCTGAAGTTAGAAAATTACATGCTTGTGCCAATGAATCCTGACCCGATGTTCCATCGACAAAAATGGAATCACTATATTGAACTCGAGGCCACTCGTCGCGGACAAATTTCTTTGTGGGGTTGGCTTCTCGTGTGTTTAGAAAATGCAAAAATTTCAGCGCTCTACTTTTTTCGATATATTCGAAATTTAATTTTTTGTCGAGGGACTCGGTTGCCCTGGCGACTTGAGTGGGAGAGGCACGTCTATCATCTCAATATCTGCCGGCGTTTTTGGAGTTTGCCGAGAAAATAAAATTCAAACAACTTTTACTTCTGGTACAGGAATAATAAATTTCACGCCAGATTTTCTGAGCGCCGTTTCTTTTTTGAGAATTTCATCTGCGTAGTTCCACGCAAGTAAGAGAATATAATCTGGTTTGGCGCTCGTAAGATTTTCCGGAGCGATGATAGGAATTCGCGTGCCGGGCGCGTACAAGCCTTGTTTGGATGCCGTCGTGTCGGTAATAAAATCTAAGGTGTTTTGATCAAGTTTAAGAAAATTTAAAAGGGTGTTGCCCTTAGCTGGCGCGCCGTAGCCGAGAATTTTTTTGTCCTCCTGTTTTAATTTTTTTAGAAGTGCCAAAAGTTTTATTTTATTTTTCGCCACTTTTTGGGAAAATTTTTGGTACGTCGCGAATTTTTCAAGGCCAAGCTTCTTTTCTTTTTTCATGAAGGCTGAAACGCGAGCATTTGGAGTTCCAACTTTTCCCAAAGTGACGCGCAGGGATTCGCCGTGAATTGGAACTAGAACAACATCAAGCACTTTCAAGCCAAATTTTTTGGCAAGATGATTGACGGCGTGGAGTGAAAAGTAACAAAGATGTTCATGATAAATCTGATCAAACCCGCCCTTTCCAAGGAGGTTGCCAA
Organism: Patescibacteria group bacterium; assembly: GCA_040390045.1. Classification (NCBI taxonomy): domain Bacteria; species Patescibacteria group bacterium. Next base: position 297,243 of record JAZJZC010000001.1, on the reverse strand, counting down.
CCCAGTGAGCCTCGAAAATAAATTTTCCGTCTGCGTCGAGAAGGGTTTCGATTCCCGCAAAAACACTGTGCAAGTCATCAATATGAGCGAGCACATTGTTGGCCAGAATAATTTTGGCGTGGCCGTGAGAATCGATAATTTTTCTTGCGGTTTCTTCGTTAAAAAAAGCACTGAGTGTTGGAACGCCTTTTGCTCCGGCAATTGTAACCATCGTTTCTGCAGGATCAACGCCAAGAATTCGTGCTCGATTTTTAAAATGTTCTAACAAACTCCCATCGTTGCTACCGATTTCAACCACTAAATCATTTTTGGAAGCAATGTGTTTTTCCAGAATTTCTTGTGCCAATTTTTTAAAATGTATGAGCAGTGGCGAGCTGGCGCTTGTTTGGTACAGATAATCTTTAAAAAGAATTTCGGGATCAACAACATCAATCAGTTGCAGGAGAGTGCAGTCTTGGCAAAAATAAATGGCTAAAGGGAAGTTATCCTGCTTTTTTCGCAGTTGGCTTTTAGTAAGAAAAGCGTTGGCCGGAGGCATCGCGCCGAGGTCGAGGACTCTGGTTAGTTTACTCCCACCACAAATTCGGCAGATTTTTTTTGTAATAACGTGAGCCATGGTTACAGAGGACTCCACTCACTTTTTAAATATTCTTCGAGAGCTTCTTGCCATGGGCGTAAGAGGCTTACTCGAGAGGTCGCAGATTCATTGGTGACACGTTTGGCGGGAAGATTGAAATAGTCTCCTGTGACTCCGATCACTTTGACGGATGGTTTTAAGACTTTCACGATAATTTTGGCCACATCGAATCTGGAACAGTTGCCAGCATTTGTCAGGTGAAAAATTCCTGTAGCATCTTTTAAAATCAATTTTTTCAAAGCTTCAACAATATCTTTGCCGAAGGTGGGGGATCCGTGCACATCATTTAGCGCTTTTATTTCTTTGGTCTCAGGATTTTTTAGCTGTGCTACAATTTTGGAAATAAATTTTTTATCAAGCGTTGGTCCGCCGCCAAACATCCAACAGCCACGAGCGATAATGTAATCTTTCAGCAGGCTTTGAATAATCAATTCTCCTGCGAATTTTGAATGGCCGTAATAATTTTTTGGATTTGGCACGTCCTTCTCAGTGTAGGGAGTTTTTTTGGTTCCATCAAAAACACCAGTTGAAGAAATGTACACTAATTTAGCTTTTACTTCGCGCGCGGCCAGCGCGATGTTGTACGTGCCGATAGTGTTTATGTGATAGGCGAGTGTGGGATTTTTTTCCGCAACGTCGAGATCGGTGAGTGCGGCGAGATGCAAAATTACTTTTGGTTGGTGTTTCCGTACCGCGCTCATCACCGCTTCAAGATTGGTAACGTCAAGTGTGTCTCGATCAGTTTTAATTCCAAAATCGATGTATGAACCAACCATGCCGTTACTTCCGGTGATTAAAATTTTCGGTAGCGTTTTCATGCTATTTCTTTTTCGAGGCGATTACAGTGCTGGCTTCAAGTAGGGAATCAAATGTTCCGGCGTCGAGCCAGTAACCTTTTACAATCGCAAAATTAAGCTCACCGTGTTCGAGATACATATTGTTGGCGTCAGTAATTTCCAGTTCTCCACGAGCCGAAGGTTTAATTTTTTTAATGTTGGAAAAAATATTGGCATCATAAATATAGAAACCGGTCTGGGCGAAATCAGATTTTGGGTTTTTAGGTTTTTCTTCGATGGTCAAAAGTTTTTTGCCGGTTGTATCAAATACCGCTACGCCGAATCGGTGCGGGTCAGCCACTTTTTTGAGGAAAACCATGGCGCCACTTTTAAAGTTGGTGATTTCTTTAGAAAAATTATTTTCAAAAATATTATCACCCAAAATCACAGCCACACTTGCGCCGTCAGCAAAATCCTCTGCGCACATAAGGGCATCGGAAATACCACCGTTGTTTTTATCTTGAATGGCGTAGGAAAGTTTAACGCCGAACTCTTTTCCTGAGCCGAGAAAATTCATAAAGTGTCCGGCATGTTCGCGCCCACAAACAATCATCACTTCTTCTATGTCAGAGTTTTTTAAAGTTTCAATCCCATAGAGAATCATCGGCTTGTCGTAGATTGGCAAGAGGTGCTTGTTGGTAATTTTAGTCAGCGGATAGAGTCTTGTTCCCAAACCTCCTGCCAAAATTACGCCCTTGATGTTTGTGTTGTTTGTCATTTTTTTATTTTTTATTTCCAATTGCATGTTTCTTCCACAAATCAATGTGCGGATTGAAAACTCCAGTTTTCTTTTGAATTTTTTTAATCCACGGTAAATGATTCTTGTACCAATCAACTGTTTCTTTAAATGCCCGCTCGAAAGAGTAGGTCGGCTTCCAACCAAGTTCCTTTTCAATTTTTGCCGAGTCGATGGCGTAGCGTCTGTCATGTCCTGGCCGATCGGGTACAAATTCAAACACGTCAGTAGTCTTGCCAAATTGTTTAGCGATCATTGTGGCAATTTCTACATTAGATAACTCATTATCAGCACCGATGTTATAGACTTCACCTGCCACACCATTAAGCAGTGCAAGCTCAAGCGCGCGGCAATGATCGAGTACATAAATCCAATCGCGGACATTTTTGCCATCGCCGTAGAGTGGTAATTTTTTACCCTCGAGCATTCGTACGGTGAAAAAAGGAATTAATTTTTCTGGATATTGATACGGGCCATAGTTGTTGGAGCAGTGGGTGACGACAACCGGCACATGCCAGGTGGTGTGATAGGCATTGCATAAAAGATCGCCTCCGGCTTTAGTCGCAGCGTAGGGAACGTTGGGATCAAAGGCAGTGGTTTCGGTAAATTTATTTTTTGAGTCGAGCTCGAGCGTACCGTAGACTTCGTCTGTCGAAACCTGGAGATATTTTGTTACATTTTTATTTTCCTTTACAGCTTCCAAAATATTGAACACTCCTTGAATGTTGGTTTTGATAAATTCGAGTGCACCGACGTGAATGCTTCGATCGACGTGAGTTTCCGCAGCGAAGTTGATGATGTAGTCGGGAGAATATTTTTTGAAAATGGCTTTGATGGTTTTTTCAGAAGCCACGTCGCCTTTGATAAAAGTGTAGCGTTTGTCTTTCGAAATGTCGGCGAGGTTGTCGAGATTTCCGGAATAGGTGAGCTTGTCTAAATTGATGAGCCGAACGGTCGGGTAGTTGCTCAGAATGTGGTGGATGAAATTTGAGCCGATGAAGCCCGCACCACCACAGATGAGAAGAGTTTTTTTGTTAAATGTTGCCATAAAGTAATTTCATCCGAACGCGTTAATTGCAGCAGAATGGCTGCAAAAAGCATTGTAGCACCGGCTGAAAATTATTACGACCCCTTGTGTTTTTCTAAAAATGTGTTAGAAATCGGAGAGAAAAAGCAGTGAAAGGTACTTCAAATATGTCAGAACAAACAAGAGTTCAGGCAGCGCCGGTTGTTCCTACCGGCTTTGCGATTGAGGATACGGATTGCCATAAGTGGTTTTCACATATGGCGCGGGTTGATCTCAAGTATTTTGGACCGCAACTTGATGTACAGAAAAAATTCAAACTTCCCGCGCGGCTTCCATGGAAGGAGGTTTTGGTCATCTACGATCCGGGGCTTACTGTTTGGGAAACCCTAGAAAAGGCGAGATACTTTCCCGGGGTCAATATTCGAGTTTCCGATGAAGCTCAAGAACATATCGGAGAGAACGATAGACCTAACGGGTCGAAACTTTACATTGTGCAACGGGATCTATGTCCAACTGCGGGAACAATGGGATTACCCGCCAAGTATGCCTTACACTGGCTTGCTGGTCGGCAGACCGTGCCGCTTCCTCTCAGCGCATATGTTATTGGCTGCTGCTTTTTGAATTGGGTAACGGCCGAGGTTTTTGATCAAGAAACTACAACGGTGTTTCCAAAAAATTTGTTGCCAGTGAGTGGCCCGGTGGTTCACGCCTTGTATGAAAATCATTTGGGCCTTGCGGTGAACATCAAATTGGGTGACGCTGCCGATGACAACCCTCGCGTCGGCTTCCGCGAGGCGATCGTTCTTGAACCTGTCGTTTGAAATATTTTTGTTTAGCGCGCAACCTAGTTGTGCGCTATTTTTTTATGTACTAAAATTACAGTCTTATGTGGAAAAATAAAAAAGTTTCAGTGGTTTTTTCCACGTTCAAAGAAAAAGCTTCAATTCGACAATCAATCGAAGATTATTTTGCGACTGGGTTTGTCGATGAAGTTGTTGTCATCAATAACAATGCTGAGGCTGGAACGGATGAAGAAGTGAAAAAAACTCGAGCCCGACTTATTCACGAAACTAAACAAGGGTATGGATATGGCTACCAGCGCGGGATTACTGAAGCCACAGGGGATTACATTTTTTTATCAGAACCCGACGGGACTTACCTCGCATCTGACCTCGAACGATTTTTAGTGTACGCCCAAGATTTTCCGGTGGTGGTTGGAACACGCACCAACCAGAGCGCCATTTTACACGGCGCTTCGATGGGTTTTCTCAGGAAAATGGCTGACGTGTTTGAAGCGAAAATTATCGAAGTACTTTTCGGTACCAATTCTCTGACGGATGTCGGATGTACCTGTAAATTATTTCACAAAGAAGTTTTACGTGAGCTCGCTCCACATTGGAAAACTACCAACGCGCTTTTCGCCACCGAACTTTTACTTCTCGTGGTTTCCAGAAAAATTAAATTCATTGAAATTCCAATTACGTTTGGCGAGCGCGTAGGGGAATCGACACTGACTGGTCATTGGTATGACCTTGTGAAATGGGGAGCGAGAATTTTGTGGTTTATTTTTTCGACGTGGATGAAGTGGTTTTTCGGTTAGAACTTTTGCAGTCAGCGCCCTTCTTCGTTGCTTCACGATTTTGCTCCTGCCACGTATATGAATACGTTTTAGTCGCAAAATCACTTGCGCCTCGAACTGCATCTGACTGCAAAAATTCTATTTTGAAATAAAAAATAAATTTAGTTTTTTATCTCGCATTTCTCTATGTAACCATTCGCTCGAAAGGTTACATGTGGTAAAGAAGTTATGCAAAACTTTTAAGAAAAAAACGCCGAACCAAATCTTGGATCGGCGCTTGCGATATGGTGCGAAGACGAATTTTCAAATCCAATTCTTGAGCCAGAAAAGAATTCGGCAGAGCAGTTCTCGCTTTCGGAACTTGCTGACAGTTTGAATTCCAAGCAGGCCGCTGGGAATCAGATATGGATGCATGTAGGCTCCGAGATCTGCAGGCATCTCAGCCATGAGAGGGGTCAACCCCAGTTTCCGGTAGACCGCTGCGGCTCGTCCCCAATGTATCGGAAACGCAACCACAATGATCCTCGTCCAACCATTTTGCTTGCAGATTTCCGCTTGGGCTCGTGCAATGGCGTGAGTGTTCCATTGCATGTTCGAGGCACCGGTTGCAGATCCGCCGTCCGTGGTGTTGTGTTTCTTGGCGACGGTTGCCATGAAGCAGCGAGTGTCCCGTAATCCACCAATGACGGTGTAATAGGGAAGTGTGGGATCGGCCAACGCCACATCCTCTTGTGGCATAATTGGAAGATGAGGAAATTGGTAGTGCAGAAGCCGGGTGACATTTGCCATGATTCGATTTCCTGGCCCAGCACTTCCGTTCCTCATTCTCCCGTGAGCTTGCGTTACGATCGCGTGGGCAGTGGCAAGTTCTTGATGGGTTGCGGTCGGTACATCCCAGCTGAAAAGTGCATACCAAAGACTAGCCATACTGGCCTTTCTCAGTTGAATTTTTCGAAGTGACTCGCGCCACGATAACACGAAAATTATTGTTTTGTCAAATTTTAAGTTATAACCTTTCGCTCGAAAGGTTACATAGAGAAAGAGAGGTTTTAACAAATTAAATAGTATAGAAAATAGGCAGACAATCCGATTGGATCATCTGCCTAGGAAATTTACTCGAAGGCGAGAACTTGGCGGTTACCGCGAGGGTTTAATTCTAACCCGACCCCAGGAAGGTCACGAGGCGAGTGGATGTGAACCTCAATTGCGTATGGAACTCCAACACAAAGGTGGAATCTTACTTTTTTTTCGATGTACCACATCGGCTCGCTGGCCGGCACGTCTGCAAAAAAGCGAATATTTTCTGTGGAAGCATCTCTCAAGGATATTTCCATTGAGTTTGTGAGTTGTGTCGCAAATCGGTATAGGTTCCTGCCCTGTGCGCCGCTATCCTTGTTTAGAATAGCAACAACGCCTCCAAATCGTTCATCGGCGGGTGCGAGGGGTTTGGAAACCCAATAGAACCCGCAAACGGCTGAGATGACTAAAGCGCATAAAACTAAGGCGACCCAGAGTGGACAGATGCCGAGAAAGTCGTCGTCCAGTTTTTCAATGATCCGAACCCAGAGGTTTTTTTTGTACCTTTTCATTTTTATTTTTAGTTTTCTATTCTGTTGCCAAACTATCACATGAAAAAAATGAAGTCAAAACAATCTTATTAACCAATACGTTATTGCAGGAGTAGTTTTTTTTGACTATGATGGTGCAATGTTAGAAGAACAAATTCCGCGAAAAACAGTTCGACAATTTTTTTCAGAACATGTTTCAATTATTGTTTTTTTAGCAACAATTATTTTTGTCATAATTTTTTCTGTTTCAACGCTTGTGACTAAGCCTCGGCTCTGGATTGATGAAGCGATTAGTATCAGTATCGCGAGAAGTTTCCTTACTCATGGCGTGCTCAGTCCTCAAATTTCTCCGAATACTTTTTTTGAACCGCCGGCGTTTATTCAGTCGACTGGTTACCCGGTTACCATTTCTCTGGCCGGATTTTTCAAAATCTTTGGTTACGGTATCTATCAAGCGCGGACGTTTATGGTGCTTTGGATTTTAATTCTACTATCGGCAGTTTTTTTTCTGGCCAAGAAGTTATTTTCAAAAGAGCAGGCGTGGGGAAGTTTATTGCTCATCGCCAGCTTTGCGTCATTTTATGGAAGTGGACGAACTGTAGTTGGAGAAATTCCTGGATTTGCATTTCTTTTGGCTGGTTTTTACTTTTTACTTGAAAAACAAAAATATTTTGTGGCGGGACTTTTGTGGGGACTCGCCGTGGTGGCCAAGCCTTCAGTCTTTGGACTGATCATTCCAGCAATTGTGGTAACGTTTCTTTTTGAATGGAGAGGGTTTTTTAGAAAAATCTTGATGCTTGGCCTCGGCATGATCCCCGCCGGACTTCTCTGGATTTTGATTTTAATTCCAAAACCTTTCACCTCTGAAACTTGGATTGGACTGAGCAATTTTTATAAAAATCCCTTCAGTTCTTCCATCTCGGAAAACGTGGCAAACAACCTCGCGGGATTTTTCCATTCTTCAACTCTCATTTATTTCGGCCTATTTTTTCTGCTTATTGTCGGCGCAAGAATTATTTTGAAAGAAGAAAAATTAAAACCACTTTTTACCTTTACGCTTATATATTCGGTTTTGGCTTTTATCTACTACCTGCGGTCGCCTGGTTGGTTGCGCTACATTTTAATTGCCGAACTTTTAATTCTTTTTATTCTACCGAAAGCTATCGCGCTCGCGGTTTCGTACTTCAAAGAAAAATTTCAGAAAATTTCGATTAGTGAAAAACTTATTACAAGTTCAATATTAGGTATTTTAATTGTATTTCAATTTGTTCAAATGTTTACGGTTGCTCAAGTTTTTTTCGGCGATGATGATTTAAAGATGGCGCAGTACATCGAAGAGAAATTTCCTGGAGAAACTATTGGTTTGCTTAATGCCTTGGAGCTTTCCGTGCTACTTGATCCGTCGTATTCGTATCTCACGTTTTATAACGCAGGCTTACCGATTGTTGGCGAAAATCCTGTTCTTATGAAAGTTCCACCGGAGGTGATTGTGACTGATCCAAATAATCAGTTTGCTAAAGCCGGAGAAAAAGTTTTACGTGAGCAGTACGTGGAAATTCCAGCCGTTCACGGGTATAGTGTCTATACACGCACTAAAGTTACAAAATGAATCCTCAAAAAACTATTTGTTATTTCGGAATGTATAATCCCACCGCTCCTCGCGATCGGGTGTATTTGGAGGGCCTAAAAAAACTTGGATACACGGTCATTGAATGTGTTGATAATTCTCGCGGGATTAAAAAATTTTTTCAATTAGCCAAAAAACATCAGGCGCTTAAAGGTCAGTACGATATTTTATGGGTTGGATATTTGAGTACCATGCTACTACCCTTGGCTTGGTTTTTGTCCAAGAAGAAAATTGTTTTTAATGCGCTCGATTCTTGGTATGACCGGTCAGTGCTTGATAGGGAAATCTACCCGCAGTCTTCTGTAAAAGCCTGGATAATCAAAATTGCTGATATTTTTGCTTTTTATTTTTCTGATGTGATCTTGGTTGAGAGTGAACAGCAGAAACTTTTTATTGCTCAGAATTTTTTCGTGAGTCCGAGCAAACTCGAAGTGGTTTTTACCGGAGTTGATGAAGCTGTTTTTTATCCTGATCCTACCGTGAAGAAAAATCCTCAGTTTACGGTAGTTTTTCGCGGCATGTTTTTACCAGCGACCGGAGTTTTGGTTGTCATAGAAGCGGCTAGGGTTTTGAAAAGTGCGAGGGTGAAATTTGTGATCATTGGATGGGGGGAGCCGATCCAGACGAGTGTTAAGAATTTGATGGTGGAATATGATTTGTCGAACGTCACCCTCATTACTCATTTTCTTTCAACGGAGGAGTTGCGCAAAACGATGCTTGCGGCAGAGGTAATGCTCGGACAATTTAGCAATCACGAACGCCTCGATCGAACCATTCAGAATAAAAATTTTGAAGCGCTGGCCCTTGGCCTGCCATTTATTACCCGCGATTCAAAAAGTAACCGCGAACTTTTGACGGATAGAGTAAACGCGCTTTTTGTACCGGCTGAAAATCCCGAAGCGCTCGCTGAAAAAATAATGGAGTTACAGAAAAATTCTGTGCTCAGAGCCCAGATTTCTTTAGGCGCTCAAGAGTTATACAAGACTCGATGCGCGAGCGCGGTCCTAACCGAACAGGTAAAAAATATTTTAGAAAAAGCTTAGAGGTTCGGTTTATTTTTAAGTTTAAACAGGAAACCTTTATATCGTCCTGTTGCTCTCGAAAGGGCCAGTGGATCTCCGAGAGAAGGCCACTCCTCGATGTGCTCATACGAATCGTTGAGAAATGAAATTAATTTTTCACGGCTTAAAAACCACGTTGGGAAACAAGCGTCGTAAATTCTTTTGGAAATAGTTTGCAGGGTAATTCGATCTGGTTCGAAATCAAGAATAGTTGTTCGGTCAAAGATTAAGTAGGGGAGACCTAATTTTTTTATTTTTTCTAAAATTTCGTACGGACGTTCTAGGTATTGGATCGAACTGGAGAACAGAGCAACATTCGGTTTCAGCTGTGTGGCACATTCTTCTATGGTTTCAAAAAATGACAGTGAGGGATTGGCGACTGATTTTTTTCCGAATTCCACGAAATGTTTTTGCTCTACAACACCCCAAGAAAGACTCGGGAGATTTTTTAAAAAGCTTAGGTTTTGAAAATAGGTTGAACCGAGAGAGCCTCCAAAATCAAGTACGGAAAGTCGTCCCTTTTCTTCCGCCGCAGCAAAGAGGAGTGCAGAGAGGAGTGGCCAAAAGTATTGAACTGAATCAAAAACCACAGAATCTCGCTCGTATTTCTTTTCTCCTGAAAGCACCCGTAGTCTGGCTTTTTTTACTTTTTCAAAAACTGCACCATCGTCATAGCCGCTTGATTGTTTGTACGCAGTTTCCCAATTGGCAAAGTCGCCGGTGTATTCATATTGGCTCCGAGCGAAAATTTTTTTAGCCAGCAGTACCGCGGCTGGTGGAGTAATTGCTAAAAAAATTTTCTTAATTTTGTTTCTCATAAATTTCTTTAATAGCCTGTATGACAGCTTCAATTTGCTCGTCGGTAATGGCGAGCCCTGAAGGCAGGTAGAGTCCGTGATCACCAGCGTACTTGGCGTTGGGAAACTTTTCGTTTTTCAGTAAGTCCTTGAGAACCGGCTGATCTTCTGGAGCATAAAAGAAATCTCGGGTATCAATATTTTTTTCGAGCAATTTACTTCGCAATTCGTTTCTGTTCATGCCAAAAGTTTTTTCATCAACGAGTACCGCGTACATCCAGTAGACGTTTTTTACGTCAGGCTTAGTGATCGGTAAACGTAAACCAGCGATTTTTGATAATCCATTATTATATCTCTGCGCCATCTGTTCTTTTTTTTCTAGGTAGACAGAAAGATTTTCCAACTCTCCGCAACCAACCGCCGCTTGAAGATTTCCCATGCGGTAGTTGTAACCAATTTCATCGTGAATGAATCTCTTGGCTTTTGAAAAATTATAGGATTTTAGTTGTCTCGCTTTTTCTGCCCAGTCGGTGTTGTTTGTGATGACCATGCCACCTTCACCCGTACTGATAATTTTATTAGCATAAAAACTAAAACAACCAAAATCTCCCATGGCGCCACATAATTTCCCCTTGTACTCTCCTCCGTGAGCTTCCGCAGCGTCTTCTATTACAAAGAGTTTGTGTTTCTTGGCAATCGCTAGAATCGGATCCATATCGCAGGAGTGACCATAAATGTGTACGGGAATAATAGCTCGGGTTTTTGGAGTAATTTTGGCTTCGATTTTGCCCGGATCAATATTAAAAGTTTCAAGTTCGCAGTCTACAAAAACTGGAGTAGCTCCGGTGTACATGACGGCAAACCACGGCGCAGCCATAGTAAACGCTGGCACGATTACTTCGTCGCCTTTTCCTATGTTAAGCGCAAGGAGTGCAATGTGGAGCGCTGCGCCGCCGTTTGTTACCGTGACTGCATGTTTGGTTCCAAAATATTTTGCAAAGTCTGTTTCAAATTTTCCTACAAACGGGCCGCCAGAAGAAAGCCAACCAGAAGAGAGCGCTTCCGCCACGTTTTTTTTTGCTTCATCAGAAATGATAGATTCATTTACTGGAATGGTGTTTTTGTTGTTCGAATTCATTGATGACGTTCTCAATTGTACTGTTAAAATCTTTTCTCGTCCAAGCTGCCAAGCGTAGCTTGCCGTTTTCAATAAGTGTCGCTCTCAGTTGCGGATTCTGCCAAAATTCTTTTATTTTTAGAGCGATGTCTTCTGGTTTGTACGGGTCAACGTACAGAGCGCTATCTCCTCCTTGTTCTCTACAACCGCGCGCAGTCGAATAAATTATAGGACACTCCATGGCCCAAGCCTCAACAATCGGTACGTAGGTCCAACCGACATAGACCGGCATGATAAGTCCGGTGGCGAGGCGATACAGCGGCGAAATGTCTTCAATTGGGACGAAGCCTAGAAATAGGACTTGTCTTTCCAATCCACTTTCTTTAACGAGGTTGACCACTCGATCATATTCTCCCCAGAGCTCTTTTTTCGATCCAACAAGAACGATAGGAACAGTAACGCCTTGGTCGCGGAGAATTTTTGCCGCAAGCACTAAGTTTTTGTGATTTTTATGTGGCCAAAATTGCGCGGGGTAAAACAGAAATTTTTCCGGTAAATTATATTTTTTGCGAATTTCTACAAGTTCGGATTGCGAAATTTCCGTTCGAATATACGGAGGCGGCAGGGGACGCAGGATGACAATTTTTTTCGGGTCAATGTTGTAGACGCGTGCTAAATCTTCTTTTCCTACTTCGGAATCAACGTAAATTCTGAAAGTGTTTTTGTCGATGCGGCTGTAGGTATATTCTCGTTTAGTCCACTGACCTTTTTCAGACATTTCAGGAAATTGCGGATAGAGGCGGTGGTGAATGTCGTGAATAATAACGACTGATGGAATGTTGGTATAAATCGAAAGTTCAGACGTACCATGGAACAACAAAAGGTCGAGTCCATAGCCGTCAAAAATTTTCGCTCGAGCTCGAGCTTTAAATCTGGCTAGAAAATTTTCCAGTCGGTAGAGATGAAAAAACCTTAAAATATCCAAAAAAAACAAAACCACTTTTCTTTTTAGGTTTTGCTTTTTTTGAGCAGTGCTTGTGGGAGAAGGGTTTTCCTCGGTTTTGTTTTTCGGACGTTTAATGAGATCAATAATTTTAAAATTTGGCAGATTTTTAAAATCATCAAAGGGAAAATCGAGCGAAGTGTTAAAGATAATAAATTCGTGATTTTGTATGTCACGGAGGGCTTCGAGGTGGTTGAGCGCTACTTGGTAGGCGCCACCTTCTTGTTTTACACTTTCGAAATAGAACCCGATATGCATAAGTCACAACAATTTAGCATAAGTGGAGGAATATAAAAAGTTGAAATTTTGCTGGGGAACACATCCTGTGATACGATTTCTTGGATTAAGAATTTTAAAATGAGTAAGAAAAAATACACTATTTTGGGACTCCATTTTGGACACGGCGCGGGTGCGGCGATTATTGTTGACGGTCAGATTGTAGCCGATGTTTCCGAGGAGCGTTTTAATCACGTTAAGCATTCAAGTGATTTGCCGTTCGCCTCAATTAAATTTTGTTTAAAAATGGCAGGTATTTCTGCGCGAGAAATCGATGAGATCGCGGTCGCGGGATTGGCGGTTGGCGATCAGCTCGAATGTATTTTTGGTTTGAAAGTAGCTATTCCCGAAAAACCGGCAGAAAATCTGAAAGAAAAAATCTACCTCTCCGGCAAGCGAATCGTCCGCAGTTTATTTTTCGGCAATCGTCCGAGTACCGGCCTACGAACACCTCTGTACTGCCGAGATTTTTTTCTTGAAAAACTTCCCAAGGTTACGTTTGTTGAACATCACTTAGCCCATGCCGCTGGCGCCTACTTTACCGCAAATGATAATCGGAAAATGGTTATCGCCACCATGGACGGATCAGGTGACGGTAAATCATCGTGCATTTGGAGAGGGGAGAATGGTAAAATTTATCCGCTCGTTAAATATGATTTTAAAAGTTCACTTGGTTGGTTTTACAGCAATGTCACTGAGGCTATCGGCTGGTGGCATGGAGATGGCGAGGGAAAAACTATGGGGCTTGCGCCGTACGGTGACCTCTCAAAAGTTCGCGGAGTGTTAGATGGTTTTTATCCTGAATTTAAAAATGGAGAATTGGTGAAGCCGTACAACTTTCCGGAAACTAAAGAATTTAAATTGCTCGGTTCGATTCACTGGCATTCTGATGAGGCCCTCCGCATTGCCGAAATTGTAAAAAAGTATGGCAAGGAAGATGTTTCCGCTGAAGCCCAGAGGGTGCTTGAAGAGCAAGCGATGGAATTTGTTTTGCCGTGGCTTAGCAAAGAGGACACCAAAATTTTGGCGACATCTGGTGGAATTTTCCTCAACGTTAAGCTCAATCAAAGAATTTGGCAGTCGGGAAAAGTAGAAACTCATCATCCATATCCAAATCCAGGAGACGCGGGGTTGCCACTCGGAGCGGCGCTTTTTGTGGCAAGTGAGGGAGGACATTTGAAAAATCCTGTGGCGGATCATTTGTACTGGGGGCCTGAATATTCAAATGACGAGATTGAGAAAATTTTAAAGGAACGCCGATTGCAGTATCGCAAATCAAACGACGTTTGTTCCGAGGTGGCTCACATGCTTTCTGAAGACAAAATCATCGCCTGGTTTCAAGGACGAATGGAATCTGGTCCGCGCGCTTTGGGCAATCGTTCGATTTTAATGAGTCCGAAGAAAGCTGAGAATAAAGACATCATCAATGCGCGAGTAAAGTTTCGCGAAGCGTTCCGACCATTTTGTCCATCAATGGCAGACGAGGTCAAAGAAAAATATTTGGTGAAGCCTCGCGCAGAGAAATTTATGGTGACGTCATTCGATTGCAAGCCTGAAAGAAAACATGAATTGCCCGCGGTGGTCCATGTTGACGGCACTTTGCGTCCTCAGACTGTCACCCAGAAAGATAATCCACGATATTGGAAATTGATAACTGAGTTTGGAAAAATTACAGGCACACCGGTTCTTCTCAACACGTCGATGAATATCATGGGAGAGCCGATTGCCTGTTCGCCGAGAGAAGCCATCCGCTGTTTTTTCGATTCAGGAATTGACGCACTTGCCCTTGGAGATTTTATTATTGAAAAACCGGCGCCACTTAAATAAAAAAAGCCCCCCGATTCGCTTTGCGAATCGGGGGGCTTTTTAAATTAATCAATGAGTTTCTCTTTCCCTGTGAGTCTGACAACATCAGTTTCAAATTCATCACCCTGTCTTGGTCCCAACGTGCAACTTATCATTACTCCATTTTCAAGCGCTTTGTAGGCGTGATGGTCGGGGAATTCGTGAGTGATGAGATCGCCGGCAGAAACGGTAGCTTCTTCCACTTTGCCATCGTAGCCTTTTCTTGAACGGCAGAGAAATTTGCCTTCCAAAATATAATCATACTGCATCGTCTTGTTGTGGAAGTGATTGCCTCGCACGCTTTCTTTTTTAAAGGTGATGTAGGTAATAGCATCAATCAGTGTGTGGGTTGTAATGTCGTGAATAATCCCACGTTCGTCCTCAAAATTATTTTTTAGATGTTTAATTATCATTCTTTTTGTACTCGTTAGCTCCTACGATTTTCGGGAAGGGAATTGGGATAATAAATTTTCCACCCTTGTCGCTGAAGGTTTTTAGGTTATCAATAATTTCTTTGGAAAAATTCCAGGCAAGGAGAAGCGCATAATCAACATTTTCTTTGAGCAGTTCTTCATCAGATACAACCGGAATGTGTCCACCACCATGGCCTCCCGGAGCAAAACGGCCAATTTTGAGGCGCGCTTTTTCGGAGATAAGTGTGATGTGGCGATTGGAAATTCCAATGTAATTAAGAAGCGTCATGCCTTTGGCGGGAGCGGAAACTGCGGCGACTTTTTTACCTTGGTGTAAAAGTTTTTCAATCATGGTCATTAAGTCGTCGCGATTTTTTCGGACGCGTTTGGCAAAATCGAGCATGGTTTCTTTTTCGTGAAGTTTGGTTTCTTTTTCGATCGTAACAAATTTTTGGACGCTGGCATCAATCGGGTGTACGCCTTTTCTGCCGACAAATACTCGGAACGAGCCGCCGTGAATGTCGGTTTCTTCAACTGAGAAAACTTCAAGACCGAATTTATTAAAAAATGGAATCAAGGGTTTTACCGAAAGATACGAGAGATGTTCGTGGTAGATCGTGTCGTATTCAAGAGAGTCGACGAGGTGTTTGAAATAGGGAGATTCAAAAATAAAAACCCCATCTTTTTTTAGGAGAAATTTTACCGCGCGCATTACGTCGTCCAAATCGTGAATATGAGCGAAGACGTTGGCGCCAACTACAACTGAAACCGGACCAACTAATTTTTTCACTTTCTTAGCGCTTTTTGTGCCGAAAAAATCGCAGAGAGTTTGGATGCCGTGTTCTTTGTTGGCAATTTCTACAATGTTTGGCGCTGGATCAACACCGATAGTTTTCATACCAAGCGTTTTAAAAGATTTCAAAAGAGTTCCGACGTTACTGCCAATGTCGACAACCACGTCGCCTTTCTTCAGGTTTAATTTCGAAATTACCGATTGGGCAAATCCATTCCAGTGCGCCTGACCAGTTTTGGTCATGGATTGTTCGTAAGGGTAATCAAATTGATACAGAACTTTTGGATTAACAATGTGGCTCAATTGGGAAAGTCCGCAATTCTCACACATGAGGACGCGAAGCGGGTAAAAAATTTCCGGAATATCAAGTTCATGCGCGGCGCGAAATTGGTCGGCATGTGGTGTAAATCCCAAATCAAGATAAGGGAATAGGTCAGTGCTTTTACACATTCTGCAGACAGTAGCAACCTCGTAGAGATCTTTCAGGGCTTCCGCTTGAAGATCTATATTTTTCGGGCTTTTTTTGTGAGATTTCATAGTACGATAGTGCCAAATTTTGGCATATTTCCAAGGGTTTTGCAATGTTTCAATCATAATATAACCAAAGAAAAACCGCCTTGGTTACAAGGGCGGTTGTGAAAGGTTTCGCGTTAGTTGGTGATAAGCTCTTCCGGAAATTCCGGCGATAGCATGTTCGCGGCCTCCAGTTGTCTGGCGAAGGTGTTGATGAAAAGTCGGATGAACTTTGCGCGCTCCTGTGCCATCTCCAGAGCTTTAGGCAGTCGGAACCAGCCATCTAGATCGACCCATTCAAGGACACCTAACAAATCACGAATCACCGTTTTCGGGTTCCGGTAATTGGCTGATGGATCGTCGGTCCGAACAAAACGCGGATCAAACGTCGGCAGATGGCAAACAAATTGTGCCGCGCGCATAATCACGTCAGCTTCGAGGCACACCACTTTGTCGGCGTCCATGAGGCAGATTTGCACATCGCTGTCGTCCGGATGATTGCGGCCACTGTGCCGTTCAACCGCGAGCTTTATGATGTGGCGGTATTCGGCGCAGAGGCTGGTCGCATCAAAATACCGGATAAGGTTACTGCCGATTTCGTTTGCTGGGAACAGATGATCGACGTTGTGAATTAACCCAGCAACCCAGGCCAGCTCATCAATCAGGGAGTCATAGTCGCTAATTTTGAGGCACATGTTTGCCACGCGTAATGCGTGATAGAAGTCATGTCCTTTGCCGATCGCTCCTTTTGCGATGTGATCCGCCCTAACCATTTCCACCAATGTCCCATATCGGGATAGTAGGATATTCTGAGGTTTCATTTTTTCTAAGACCGAATTTCGTTTTCTAACTAGACGGCACATTAACATGTATTTTGGATTGAGTCAATAGTGTGCGGGAAGGTAGAGAAAAAAGAAAAACCGTTCCGATGTTGATCGGAACGGTCGCGTTTTTTGTTAGGTGACGATGAGTTTTTTGGGGAACTTCGGCCGGAGCAGACCTTCTTCCACAAGCTGTCGGGTCAGTTCATTGACATAAGCCCTAAGCGCCTTGTACCTCCGCCGAGCGATGGGTTTCGATTTCGGCAGGCGGATCCAACCATCTTCCCACCACGCGAGAACGTGGTTGAGATTTTGGAGGATCGTGCCCGGCTCTTTGAACGTTGCTGAAGGATCGCGTCGCATGAGAAATCGCGGATTGAAAAGCGGTGTAGTCGGGCGAAACCGGGCGGAGCGCATGGCGACCGTGAGTCCCATGTTCACGATCATGTCCGCATCCTTCAGGACTCGAAGGACAATGCCGTCGGTCGAGTAATTGAAGTCTCCATGCTTGAGCACAGCGTCGAGAATAATTGCTCTCTCGGGTTTGCAAAGGGGCGTCAGGTCCAGATAGCGATTGATGTACCACTGGACGACGTTTTTACCGAAAATGTGGTCAATGTTGTGGAGCATCGCCGCTACCCACGCCAATTCAGCAATTTTTCTGTTCGGCGCAATTGTGAGACACATATTGGCTGCCGCATAGCAGTGATAGAAGCAGTGTCCCTGCGCTTCCATGCCAGCCTTTATGTGTTCCTCGCGAACCACGCGCACCAACGCTGCATACTTCTGCAGAAGTCTTTTTTTCATGTTGTTCCTTTTCTACGATTCTTTTGGCAAAGTAGCATTTTTGTTACAGACATTCAAGTTATTTCCCAATGTACAGTTTGTGCTATCATTTGGGTTCAATTTCAAACAATCTATGACTGCCAACACTAACGTACTCTATCTTTTCGCAGGCGAACGGCGGAAACTTTTGGCCGATTGGGAAAAGGGAGCTATGCCTGATAGTCATTTGATAGGGTTTAATCATTTGAAAGATTTCGGAGTGGACGCGCGGTATATTGAAAACCGTTTTCTTAATTACATTCGGAAGAAAAATTTTAATCTAACCAATCTTTTTTTGTTGCCAGCGCTTTTTCGATACGATGTTGTCTTTTCCGGCGCGTCGCTTTTTTTGCCGCTTGTTGCGAAGGTTATTTTGCGGATGAAACGACCGAAGTTCGTTTGGTACAATACTTTTTTTACGAATACTTTAAAAAGAAATTCAGACAACAAGTTCAAGCTTTGGCTTTTGCGAAAAACCATTGCCTCGCTCGATGCGATTGTTTGTCCTTCGACCGCTCAGCGGGATTTTTTAATTGCCGAGGGGTTTGACGCCACTAAAATATTTTTTGTGCCGAACGGTATTGATATTGAATTCATGTCACGAAAAATTGAACCTTCTCGAAACACAAAACCTTTCATTTTGAGCGTTGGGAAAGACAACGGACGAGATTATCAAACGCTCGCCGAGGCAGTGAAAGATTTGCCAATTGAAGTGAGAGTTGCCGCCTTGCCGAGAAATCTCAGTGGTGTGAAAAATATTCCACCGAACTTGAAAGTTTTGGGTTTTGTAGCTTTTCCTAAACTTGTAGAGTTGTATAGGGAAGCGCTTTTTGTGGTTATTCCAACTAAAAGTGAGAAGCATCTAGACGCCTCTGATTGTTCGGGACAATACGTGTTACTCGACGCCATGTCGCTCGGAAAAGCTATTGTTGCAAGCGAGCGGGAAACACTTGCTGATTATTTCAGCGATCAAGGAGAAGGCTTGATTGTCCCAGCGGAAAATCCCGGAGCGTTACGAAAAGCTATTGAAAGATTGTTGGCTGATCAAGCGTTCGCGGTTCGACTCGGCGAACGAGCAAAAACCAGATCAGAAAGGTATACTACAAAAAAGTTAGCGGAAAATTTAGCAGGAATTTTTAGACAGGTTGTAGATAAAAAATGATGGGAACCAAAATTACAGTTTTGTGCAACACCAGATTTCCCAGTACTGCCGCACATAGCAGTTATTTGGCGAGGTTTTGTGAATCGCTCTCCGCGCAAGGACTTGAGGTGGAACTTGTTGTGCCGAAGCGTTTCAAAGAAATTAAAATTGACCCGATGCAGTATTACTCCGTACAGACGCCCTTTCGAGTCCGGAAAATTTGGAGTTTTGATTTTTTAATTTTTGGTAACGTGTTGGGCAGATTGGCATTTGTTTTTCAATATCTACATTTTTATAAGTTGGTTCTACTATTTTTTCTTTTTGGATCGCGCAAACGCATTATTTACACGATGGACAATTTGGGCTGCCTTTTGACGTTTCTCGGGTACCGCGTGATTTTTGAAACGCATGTCGGTATTGGTGCATACCGCAGACGAATGCTCCCGTTATTAAAAAGAGCGGAGAAGGTGATTACCGTAAATTCCATTATCAAAAATGATTTTGTGAAGGCGGGATTTAACCCTGAGAAAATTTTGGTAGCGCCGAACGGAGTTGATCTCGGAATTTTTTCAGGAGGGGAATCAAAAGCGCAGTTGCGCGAGATTTTAAAATTACCGGCGGACGCTAAAATTGTGGCCTATGTCGGGAAATATAAAACTATGGGAATGGATAAGGGTGTCGATTCTTTAGTGGCTGCTTTTAGATTAGTTCAGGTGCAGAGAACTGACGCGCACCTTCTTATTGTTGGCTTGAGTGATGATGAAAAAGATGAGCTTGGCAAAATACTTTCACGAGAAAAAATTCCAATGGAAGCGTTTACGTTGATCGAGCATGTTTCGCATGTGGACGTGGCAAAGTTTATGCGAGCTTCGGATGTGCTCGTGATGAATTATCCAAACACAGAATATTACCGAAATTTTATGTCGCCGATGAAAATGTTTGAATACATGGCGGCGCGCCGACCGATTGTCACTTCAGATTTGCCGGCAGTGCGAGAAATTTTAGAAGAGAGCACTGCGGTTTTTGTAGCGCCGGATAGCATGGAAAGTTTACAAGAGGGGATTGAAAAAGTTTTGAATGACGAGGGTTTTGGTGCGCGCATTGCCGAACAGGCTTTTCAAAAAGTTTTAGATTTAACCTGGGATAAAAGAGCTAAGAGGATTATCGATTTTGTGTCGGTTAATGCTCCCTTTTAAAAGGGAGCGCGACATTCTAATGAGGGAGGGATTTAAAATCCTCCGGCCTCGAAGACTCAGCCACCTCCTTTAAGAAGGAGGAACAGAAGGAGTCATTGACACAGTAACAAATCTGTGTAGAATTGTGCCAGATCAGAAACCGCTCGTGCGAGAGGTTTCAAGGATTGTCCGTCAAAATTCAACCAAAAGGAGGCTTTGTGGCCCACCAAATTAGCCCAGAAGAAATACTGCTTCAGCAACTCACCACCATCGTCCTAACGGACGCGTTGCCGCCCGAGAGTCATATGCCGGCGTATCTGTACACTCAGACGTCAGATAACCAGGGTTCCGTCTTTGTGCCGGCGATTCGGCTCAGCCTCTCCGGCGGAGTATCTCAGTTGCTGATTCTTGACGACGCAGATGGCACAAACAAGGGTTACCCCGGTTCTTATCCGTGGATTACGCACTTTGTGTCATGCGGTGTTCGTAGGGAAAAAATCAACATGGTGCCCTGTTTCGAGCCACTCAATACCTTCTCCGAATCGCTGGCATTGATGAAATATGCCCAACATCACCACCTTTCGAAGTTGTGCATCATCGCGCCGCCGTTCCACCTGCCCCGCGCGTTTATCTCGGCGGTGAGCGCAGCGTACGATGTCGGTGTTCCCACACTCAAGATCTATTGCCAAGTTGGCGCTACCTTGCCTTGGGCTGAAACGGTCGCCCATTCGCAAGGGACGCTGAGAGGTACACGACGGCAGTTGATCGCGACCGAGCTCCAGCGCATTCACACATATGAGGCGAAAGGCGACCTTGTGAGTATCACTCGTGCGTTGCAGTACCTTGAGTGGCGCGACTCGGGAAGTTAGTTCTGAAGATTTTTCTATCCCCGCAAGTTTGCTTGCGGGGATTTTATTTTTTACCATATACCCCTTATTCTCACGAATAAGGGGTATATGACTAAAACGAAATCAAGAAATTATTTTTGATTTTTTGAAATTGTTTCGAGCCACTCCGTAATCTTGCAACCGAAATCAACATCGGTGAGTGGCGTTTTGCCGGACTGTATACACTGAATAAAATGTTCGAGTTCGTTTTGAAGTGGGGCGGAAGCGCGTATTTCCGGGAACAGAATTTTGCCGTTTTTAATGATCGATAATTTATTTTCGGTTACTGTTTCGTCTAGTGTCGCCGTGGCATTTTCACCCAGCAAAACAAGTTTTCGAGTTTTGGTGGAACCGGAAGAGGTAGCATTGATTTCAAGCAGTGGAGAATTTTGAAATTGAATTTTTACCGAGACTATCTCACGCTCGATTTTTCCTTCGGAGGAGGTTAATTTTTCTGGATTGAATAAATACTGAAAAATGGAAAACGGGTGTGGAGCAACATCCCAAAAAATATCAACGTCAGATCGCGAGGGGCTTACATAATGCTCGTAGGTGACCTCCAGAATTTTTCCAAAAGTTCCTTTCTCAATTTCTTTTTTTAGATAGGTGATGTGGTCGTTGAAAAGATATTCGAAACCAACCATGAGGAGGGAACTTTTCTTTTGTACAATGGCTTGTAGTTTGAGGGCATCTTCAAGGTTTGTCACCATCGGTTTTTCGACTAACACTGCTTTACCGCGTTCTACAAAAGCCGCGGCAATTTCAGCATGAGTGGCTGGTGGTGTCGCGATGCAAACTCCATCAAGATCAGGTTTATCGAGAAGTTTCCGCCAATCAGAAATTTTTTCGTATTTCTTTTCGAAGCCTACGAGCGATTCTGGATTTTTGGCGCAGAGATATTTCACCTCGACATTTGGAATTTTTTCAAGGGTTGCGAGAATATTTTTTCCCCATGTACCAACACCGATAAGTCCTAGGATCATCGAGTTTTTTTAGATTTTGAAGATTTTTTCTTAGGTGCAACTTTTTTCGTTTTTTTCTTGGGCGCAGATTTTTTTATACTTTCCGTTTTAGCTCCGGGTGCTTTCCCAACATACATTTCTTGAGTTCGGCACCAATCGATAAAACGAGTTAAGCCATCTTTGAGACTCACTGCTGATTTATACGCGAGATCAACTTCAGCCTTAGTGAGATCAGGACAGCGTCTCTGTGGCTCACCGCCTGGGTAGGTTGCTGGATAGGGGATGAGTTCAAATGAAGCTCCTCCGCCTTCAATTTCCACAAAAAGTTTGGCCAAGTCAGCCATCGAGATTTCGTTATCTTCGTTGCCAATATTGTAGGCTTGACCGGCTCGGCCTATGAGAAGCACCTTGAGAAAGCCGGTGATGGCGTCAGTGATGTAACAAAAAGTTCGGGTTTGGTGACCATCACCGTGAACTGGAATGGTTTCTGAATTGAGCGCTTTGTAGGCAAACATCGGAAGCACGCGGCGATCGTTGTGTCCCATACCCGGGCCGAAGACATTGAACGGTCGGACGATTTTTCCTGGAATGCCAAATTGCTCAAAATAAATGGTGGTGATGGTTTCGCCGAGACGTTTGGACTCGTCGTAACAAGCGCGAGGACCGACAGAAGAAACGTAGCCGTGGTAGGTTTCTGGCGTTGGCACAGCTTTTTCGTCAGGGTCGCCGTAAATTTCACTGGAGCTGAAAAACAAAAAACCTTCAATGGTATCTTTATTTTTCTTGGCGAGATCAAGTAGATGTCTGACGCCGGTCACCGCGCTGTCGATGGTTTCAAGCGGATATTTTTTGTAAAAAACTGGAGAGGCGAGTCCTGCGGCGTGGATAATGTAGTGGATTGGTTCACGGATGGGAAGTGGTTGGGTAATGTCGCCCCAAACTTCCAAAACATCAGCCCTCCCTTTGTAATTGAAATGCGGGTGAGGGGAGCCGGTGATAAAGTTGTCGACAGAAATAATTCGGCAGGGTGTGTTGAACACATTGTCGTTGAGGTAGCAGAGTACGCCGGTAATGTATTTTCCTAAAAACCCGCCACCACCGCTCATAAAAATAGTCTTGCCTTCAAATTTTTTGGCATCCTTTCCCAAGCCTTTTGCTATGGTTGCAATATCTTCGTTGATGATTTTCTGTGACATGGTTTTTATTTTACTTCTCTCGGTGGAATGGCGATTAAGTAGCGATATTTTCCTTCCTTGGTTTTTTTCTTAATATCGTCAAAATATTCGTATGCAAACACGACGAGTACATCTGGTTTATTTTTTGCTAGATGCTCCTTTGGTACAATCGGAATGTGCATGCCAGGACTAAAACGATTTTGCTTCAGTGGACTGTCATCGACGATAAAATCGATAAGTTCAGGTCCGATTTTGCCGAAGTTTGTAATGGTGGCTACACGGGCCGGCGCGCCATACCCGCCAACTTTTAATTTTTCCTTCTTGTATTCCAGAAGTTTCTCTCGGAAAGCTTTGATATAACTTTCTACTCTTTCCTTAAACTCTTTTAGTTTCTTAGGATTAAGTGTGACTGTTTCTTGTTTTAAAAGTTTTGTCACTTTTGCTGAAGGTTTTTTACCGTTGCCGATATTTTTGGCAGTGACACGAAGAGATCCGCCGTGTGGTTCGATTTCTTCAACGTCGGAAACGTACATGCCATGCATTTGGAAAAGATTGGCGAGTGAGGTGAGGGAATAGTAAAAAATTCGATCAAGGTAGAATCGTTCAAACTGGACATCTTTCAAAATATTGCCGATGTACTCGACTTCAATAATAAATTCACCGTCGGCTGTCATCAGTTTCTTTACTGCGTCAATAAATTGATGAGGGTCTTCGAGGTGGGTGAAAATACTGCTCGCCACCACGACGTCGGGTTTCCCGTATTTTTTTGTGATGGTTTCTGCACTCTCGTTATTGAAGAACGCTACGATGGTTGTAAGTCCCGCATCGTTTGCGATTTTGCCGACATTGATAGACGGATCAACACCAACGGCTTTCACACCGAGGGCTTTGAGGGGTTTTAGAAAAATGCCGTCGTTACTTCCAACATCCACCACAAATTTAGATTTTTTAATTTTTTGAGCAAATTTTTCAAAATGCCTGACCAACCCAGGGTTCACCGACGAGAGGTAATAATAATCTTCAAACATTCTTTCTCGAGAAACAATAGTGCCGAGCTGAACATTTTTACAGTTGGTGCAGAAAAAAACAGCGAGTGGAAAAAAGTCTTCCGTTTTAAATTTCGTCGCACTCTCCGGATATTTATTGGCGAGTGGTTGTTTGCCTAGATTTAAAAATTCAACAGCTTTATTTTTATTACACAAATGGCACTTTTTCATAAAGGCGGGTGTCTTTACTTTCTAAAATCAGTACCATACTCTAACGTAGAATTTTTCTAAAGGCAAACTATATTGTATCTTTTGACAGCAGGCATTTTACGCAGAATTTCGATAACATTTTGCCATTTTTTAGCCATGAAATTTTCTGAGAAAGTGGCGAGAGTTGAAAAATTTTCCAGGTTTTAAAACCTAACCGAGCATTGGCGTCGCAACTCTCAAGCCATTTTTCTGCAACCACTTCAGAGAAGATTTTTTCAGGATGAATCTTTGCCTCGCGATTTTTTTCAATCAGTTTCAAAAGCCACTGCTCTCGTTTGCTGAGGAATTGCTCGATGTCGGCACCCGCGTAGCCGTAATTGGTTCGATGAATTTGTAATTCTTCCGCTGTTGGCTCGATGCCGAAACGATTAAGTTCTGCCCTGATTAGCCTGTCCATCACCTCTTGTTTTTTTGCCGCGTACACTTTGGAAATACCTTTTGGGTGCGAGCGGTAGCTGATTAAAACTTTTGGTAGGGTGGCGAATTTCCATTGGTGAATCATTTTCCAATACAAATCGACATCTTCTGCGGGCACTGAGTTTTCGGTGAAGGGGATTTCCGGCATGGCAGTACGCCGCATCATCACCGAAGAAAACGCTAAAAAATTGTGGAAGAGGAGTTTGATCGGAGCTTTTTCAGCAGGGGTGGTGTCACGGCCAATTTGCCCAGTGGCGCGGCCACTTTCATCAATGATTTTCGTCCACGATCCTACCAGTCCGAAATCAGGATGAGCATCGAGAAATTGTACTTGTTCTTCGAAGCGTGTTTGCTCCGCGAGATCGTCGGCATCTAGGATTGCCACGTATTGAGATTGAATTTGAGCAAACGCAACATTCCTCGAAACCACTGAGCCGAGATTTTGTGTGTTGTTAATAATTTTAATGCGAGACTCTCCGGAAAATTCAGCCAGGATTTTTCCTGTACCATCTGTTGAGGCGTCATTAACGATAAAAAGTTGCCAGTCTCTAAAAGACTGGGCAAGTACACTCTGTACCGCGTCGCGAATATATTTTTCCGCGTTGTACGCAGGCATGATGACGCTAACTCTCGAGTTCATAAAGTTTTTAAAGTTATAAAGTTTTCAAGTCAGAGAAGAGACAGAAAGAATCACTTTTTGTTCTTCCAAAACGAATACATACCTTTTTCGATTTCGTATTTTTCCCAGACAAATTGTTCCCTCATCGGTTGTTTCTGGGCCCACTGCCACATGGTCGCGAGTCCTTCTTTGAGAGAGGTGACATCTTTGTAATCAAGAATTTCGACAGATTTCTGCCAGGTTGGATGCGCATCTTTTACTTCGTGACGTTGCTCAAGGTGTTCGATGGTTCCGCCACCCATGACTTCCAGTAAAATTTTGCTCGCTTCGTTGATGCTAATTTCTTTAGTACCTCCCAAATTGATAATTTGTTTTGACGCGCGGGGATCGATCGCCGCTTTCCAAAGTGGTTCTAAACAATCGTCAATATAGCTAAACGCTCGTGTTTGCTCACCGTCACCGAAAATAGTTAGAGGCTTTCCGTTTAAATGTTGGAACATCCAAATGCCCAAAACATTCCTATACTTATCCCAAATGTTTTGTTTGATGCCATACACATTGTGTGGACGAATGATGCACCAGTCGAGATTGTGTTGAATGCCGGCGATTTGAATGTCGCGTTCGCAGGCGTGTTTTGCTACGCCGTACGGATCGATAGGGTTTGGCTCGTCAGTCTCTTTAAATGGTGGATTGCCTTTCCCATAGACTGCCATCGAAGAAGTGAATACTAATCTTTTTACATCGTGTCGGATGCAATTATTGACGACGCCGGCGGTCGCCACGAGATTGTTGGTGTAATTATATTTTCTGATGAATGGCGAAAGACCTTCGGCGGCGTAGGCGGCGAAGTGAAAAACGTAATCGGGTTTATGTTTCTGGAAAATCTCGTCGAGCTTAGGATCGTTTAAATCTAGATTGTAGAACGTGGCTTTTTTGTGGACATTTTCAAGATAGCCGCTGCTTAAGTTATCGATGCCGACAACGGTATGCTCGGTGTTTTCCAAAATCCAATCAGCCAGTCGAGAACCCAAAAGGCCGGCAATTCCTGTGATTAAAATTTTCATATAATAGACTGGATTTTAGTATACAAGCGCCTAAATATCAATTTAAATTTGAATCCAGTTTTTGGCAATTAGATTGCTCGCGTCTTTCGAGGTATCTCGAAACCAATTTTTTGGAGCAATAATTATTTTTTCTTTTTTCTGATTGAGTCGGGCTGCCCACCAACTGAAAGTAGAATTGGCAATGATGTGATGTTTGCACAAACTCATGAGTGTCATTTCTTCGTAATCAGGAATTTCTGGATCGGAAATGAATGTGGCGGGGTAGTGTGGAGGAAAATTTTTCTTGGCCCATGCAATATCATCTGAAGAGATGAAAAAATGAGCGTTTGGTTTTTTCTTCATGATGATTTCGCAGGCTTCGGCGTAGTAGGAAAGTGGGAGAGCGCCGTGGACGTCAGCGATTTTTGGAATTGAGACATAGTCTCCGCGGCGAATGTGGACACTAACGGCTTCTGGTTGGGCAAAAATAAAACTGGCCATTTTTTCCGCCGCCGCTCCGAATGGTTTCTGTAGTTTGAAATCTTCGAGAATGGTATTTTCAGAACTTTCGAAATACCGCGCGTCGTTCCAGTGGCCGACAAGATAGCCATCGGTGCGTTTCAAAACCTCAGGATCGAAGGTGTTGCTGAGTTCAAGCACTTTTTTCTTGTTTGGTCGCGGGCGAATACGGTCGAAAAATTTCTCTAATGTCGAACGGTAGCGATTGATTTCGGTTTTGGTGGCTTCGGTCGTAACAATTTTAAATCCGCTGAGTCTAAAGGTTCTGCCACTTTGATTATTTTTTCGTAGATAGGAGGTGTCGATTTTAAAGTTTTTTCCGTGAGTCAGAGACAGATTGCGCCCGAGCGCGTATTGGAACATCTGATTGCCCAGCCCCCCTTCGATTTTGATGATAATCATGACAATAAGTATAACTCAAATAAAAAAGACTTGCTCCAAAAGGTGCAAGTCTTCGTGTGATGTGAGGTTGGCTCAGACCCCAAGATGTTTCCGAACCATCGCCACGAGGGTGTGGTGGAAGGAGACAGTGTTTTTAGGGAGCTGGTCGATTGGAAACCAGCAGCCGTTGTCCGGAGTGGTTCCCTTGAGAAACTCCACTGTGTAAAGTAGGGCGGTTTCGTGGCCACGGCGACACCGGTACAGACCTTCGCCCTTCGGAAAAATGCGAGTTCCGACAGGGCGGAGTTTCCCGAAATTTCCGCCACCAATTTCACTTTTCATCAGGCGGCCAAAGAGTTTCGGGTAGGTGTCTTTGTCTCGTAGGACTGTTCCGGGTATGTGCCATTCAAACGGCCAGTGCTTGTCATCTCCGGGCCGCTGGAGCATGAAAACTTCAAGGCCATCAGAAGTTTTTCGAGTGATGCAGAGCTCGAAAGCCCCGGTGGGAAGGGTCTCTGTCCAGGCGTCGAAGACTTCCTTGGGGAGGGGGAATTTGGCTTTGGTGAGGAGTTCGGCGAGGGTTTCGGCCTCTGCGGTCGTTAAACCGGTTTTTTTCATTTTTTGAACTTCTTTTGTTTGCGGAATCTGGAATATTATTAGCACGAATTAATAAGATTGTCAAGAAAACTGCCCCGATTCGCAAGGCGAATCGGGGCAGTTTTCTATTCTAAATTTTGAGACTTGTGTTACTCTATTGAGACTTCTATGTCAGAGATTTCAAAATTTAAATTAAGCGGTCCAATTCTCGTGACCGGCGGGACGGGTTTCGTTGGGTCTCACTTGGTGCACGCACTTGTCGAGCGCGGTTTCGAGGTGCATGTTTTAGCTCGTCCCGCTTCAAATTTTTGGCGACTTGAAGGCATCATCTCTAAAATTTCTGTTCATCACGGTGATCTTTCTGACAAAGCTTCGATTGAGAAAATTGTAAAAAAAATTAAGCCAAAAGGAATTTTTCATCTTGGTGTGGCAAGTGTGGTCAGTGGTGTGGGGGCGGATAATGGAACGATTATTGCGACAAATGTTTTAGGGACTATAAACTTATTTGAAGCGACTGCATCTCTACCGTACGATTTTTTTGTGAGCATGGGCAGTTTTCTCGAGTATGGTTTTAAAGATCATCCGATCGCTGAATCGGAAATTTGTCAGCCTGGAGAGTTGTATGGTGTCACCAAACTTGCCGCTACGCTGTACGGACAAGCTTTGGCTCGAGCGCAGAACAAGCCTATTGTAACCTTGAGACTTTTTACTCCGTACGGTCCAGCCAATGAAAAAGAAAGACTGACCTCAAAAATTATTGCTCAGGCATTAGCCGGTAAAGAAATTGCTCTGACTCGGCCGACGGTGTCGCGCGACTTTGTTTTTGTTTCGGATGTTGTTGAGCTCTTGCTCGAGGCGGCTGATAAAGCGGAAAAATATAAAGGAGAAATTTTTAATATTGGCTCTGGCGTTCGAACCTCAATCGGAGATGTCGTCTCTCACATTCTTCAAAAAACCCAATCTAAAAGTGAAGTGAAGTGGGGAACATTTCGTTCTGTTTCTTATGACAGTGATGTTTGGCAGGCAGACATGACGGAAACCTTTTCCCATTTTTCCTGGCGACCAAAAGTTTCTCTTCATGCAGGCCTTGACCGCACGATCGAACATTTTAAAAAGTTCGGTTTTTAATATGACCTCCGAAGAAATTATAAAAAAAGGTAAAGATATTTTGGCAAAACAAGGAATTGTCGAGTCTTCCGGAGAATATGGTGGAAAAATTCTTGAAGCGGGTGTGCCGGGGCTCGGTGCGGTTGGTGGCGGCGTGACATTTTTGCGAAATCGAGAAGCTCTCGCAAAATATTTTATTAAAATTTGTTTGCTTGGCAAGCATTTTACACCGGACTCCTCTGTGGAACTTTTCGGCGTCAAATTAGCATTTCCTATTTTGCCAGCTTCGATGGGCGGAATTAAAACTAGCTTAAAAGACTTTATAAAAGAAAAAGATTTTCATCAAGCGATTCTCGAAGGCTCTAAAGATGCTGGCACACTCGGTATGTGCGGCGATGGTTTTGATACCAGTTCGGAGTATCTTGTGCCGGATTTAATAAAAAGTGTTGGTGGAATCGCTGTGTGCAAGCCAAGAAATTTTGAGAAACTCAAAGAAAGAATTGAAAAATTAAAAAAGGCAGGGGTGACCGCGATAGGGATTGATCTTGATGGCGCGGCGGGGAAACTTTTAGAAACTGGGCAGGTTACTCGAAAAGATGCGAAAGAATTAAAAAAAATACGGCAACTCTTTTCTGGCCCGATGTTTTTAAAAGGTATTATGAGTGTTGAAGATGCTGTGATTGCATACAAAAGTGGTTTCGATGCGATTGTGATTTCCAATCATGGTGGTAGGTCAATCGATTATTCTTTAGGGACGGCGGATATTTTGCCGCTCATTGCTAAGAAATTGAAAGGAAAAATAAAAATTCTGGTGGACGGGGGAGTGAAAAACGGTTACGACGTGTTCGTGTACTTGGCTCTTGGAGCCGATGCGGTTCTTGTTGGACGTTCAATGCTTTACAGCGTTATTGGTGGTGGAAAAAAGGGTGTGGAAACGACTTTCAACAAATTTTCTTCAGAACTGAAACGAGCGATGTTGTTTACGGGGCGATCTGAAATTGCTGACATTGATTCAAAAGTTTTAGGAAAATATTAGTGCAAATTTTATAATTTTTTTCAGAAAATCCTCGGAAAAGCATTTCATTGAAAAGGATGCACCCTTTTGCTATGATTACGCAAAATTATATGAAACATAAAGACATTCGAGTTCCATACCTTTTAACTGTCTACGGAAAGGAAGAAATCAAGGCTGTAAATGATGTTTTGAAGGATCCAACCAAAATTGCCAGCGGTCCACGAGTCCGCGATTTCGAGCAGAAAATTTCCAAAATGTTTGGGAAGAAATTTGGCATCCTGCTCAACTCCGGATCTTCAGCCAATTTTTTAGCAATTGATACGCTTAATTTGCCACGTGGCAGTGAAGTTATTACTCCGGTTTTAACCTTTGCAACCACCGTCGCTCCCTTGGTTCAACTTGGTTTGGTACCAGCCTTCGCCGACGTCGTAGAAGGAACCTATCAGATAAATCTCGATCAAATGGAGAGTTTGGTCACTAAAAAAACTAAGGCAATTATGATTCCCTCGCTTATGGGAAATATGGCGGATCTCGGGAAGCTCCAGGCTTTTGCACGGAAGCACAAACTTTGGTTTATTGAAGATTCATGTGACGTGCTTGGTGCAAAGTTTGCTGGGCGTCCAACCGGAACCTACTCTGACATTTCTACCACGAGTTTCTATGCGGCGCATGTTATTACAACTGCTGGCGCAGGAGGCTTGGTGTCATTTCACGATGGTGCCCTAGCTAAGAAGGCCCTGATCAAAGCCAACTGGGGACGAGAATCAACGCTCTTTGGTTTTTACGAAAAGTCTGAAGAACTCAAGAAACGTTTTACCGGAGATCTCGATGGCATGCCGTACGATGCTAAATTTGTTTTTAGCGAACTTGGTTATAACTTTCAATCGACAGAAATTAACGCCGCTTTTGGTCTTGAGCAATTGAAACGTTTTCCTCAATTTGTTGCTCGCCGCAGAAAAAATGCCAAGATGCTTTTGGATTTTTTCAAAAAGTATGAAGACTTTTTTGTAATGCCGAAAGCTCACCCTAAAGCGGAAACTTTTTGGCACGCCTTTCCACTGACCATTCGTGATGGAGCGCCGTTTACTCGAATGGAGATTACTAAGTTTCTGGAAGAGAAAAATATTCAAACACGACCAATTTTTACCGGAAACATTTTACGCCAGCCTGGATTTAGAAATATCGAGGCCAAGAAACTCACCGGTGGGTACCCTGTGGCTGACAACATTATGCGCAACGGATTTCTTATCGGATGCAATCATGGTCTGCTCGATCCACATATGAAGCACTTGATCAATTCATTTGAAGAATTTTTCAAAACTTTAAATGTCCGCTAAACAAAAAATTTTAGTAGCCGGTGGCGCAGGCTATGTCGGTTCACGACTTGTGCCTAAACTCTTGCAAGAAGGCCATAAAGTTACAGTGCTCGATTTATTGTGGTTTGGTAATAATTTGCCAAAATCCGTACCGGTCATTAAGAAAGATGTTTTCGATATTGATGTTGAGAGTTTGAAAGGATTTGACCAAGTGATTTTTTTGGCGGGATTATCGAATGATCCGATGGCGGAATTTTCGCCGTCCCAAAATTTTATTTACAACGGCGCGGCTCCAGCCTATCTTGCCTACGTTGCGAAACTCGCGGGCGTCGGGCGTTTTATCTACGCCAGTTCCGGTTCGGTGTACGGTTTCACTGACAACAAACCACTACATGAGGAGGACGTAGCAACCAGTTTGTATCCCTACGGTATTTCAAAACGAAAAGGGGAATTTGGTGTGATGTATTTTCAAGATGAAAATTTTTCAGTAATCAGTTTGCGCAAAGGTACCATTTCCGGATGGAGTCCACGCATGCGTTTTGATCTTATCGTCAACACGATGTACATGAAGGCACAGACGATCGGAAAGATTACGGTGAATAACCCAGGTATTTGGAGGCCGATTCTTACGATTGCGGACGCGGTAGACGCCTATGTGCTCGCGGTTTCTGCACCACTTTCGGTCAGTGGCATTTTCAATATTTCTTCAGGTAACTTCACTGTCGGAGAAGTCGGCGAAAAAATTCGCAAACATTTTGCGGAGAAACACGGCAAGAAATTGGAAGTTGAAGTGAAAAATGTTCCGGATAAACGTAACTACAAAGTGTTGATCGACAAAGCCAAGAAAATTTTAGGGTTTAAGCCGAAAGGGAGTATCGAATCCATTCTCGAAGAACTCGACGAGAATATCGGTCCGAAATTTTCATTTTCAGCCGAAAAATACTACAACATTTTAGTTTTTAAAAAGAACGCTCAAAAAAAGAAAAGCTCTCGAAGAAAATAGTTTTTACGATTTTGTAAACCAAAAACAACCGCAGCCGTAGTCTTCCTGATCGGCTCTTTCTTTCGTGGCATTTTTTATAATTCCACCGGCTGATTGTTTTTCTGGAATTAGAGAGAATTCTTTCAAGGTCAAAGTTTTGAAAGCGGTAAGAATTTGATCATACGAATAAATTCTGTGGGCATTGAAAATAATTTTCGGTTTTCCAATTGGTACTACGAATAAAAGTGTGCCACCTTTTGCCAATACTCGAGTTAGTTCGGCAACGGCTTTAAGATCTCCATCAGGGTCTATTGGATCGCCATAGCGGCCAAGGCCAATGTGCTCTATGGTGTGCATGCAGGAAAGTGATTGAAGGCTGTTTGATTCGAAGGGTAATTTCAATAAGTCAGCTTCGCCACAAGAGAGGCCTGAGAGCCGGATATCAGTTTTTCGATAGTCGTAAAATTTCACCGGAATAAAAGCTGAGACGATTGAACAAAAGTGAACGGTCGATGAAATATCAACATGTTCTTGGGGGCTGGTTTCTTTTAAGACACGCGCTGCCCATGCCGGATGGTAGACATAGTGGCGATCAAAACTAAAATTTTTATCGGCGTCTCGTAAAAAAGCTCGGTGTTCTTTCCAGCTCATTACAAATCGAGAATTTGATTTTTGAAACGATTTGAATTGTTTGATAAACCGAACGTAGGATTTGGTTCGTGAGAGTAAGGCCTTAGCGCGTCGATAGATAGGGTAGGCAATTTTAATTTTTCTCAAGACCAGAGTTTTTAATCGAGCGTCAGTTGCCACAACAATAACACCCGTTTTACCGAACGGTTCGCCTTTAAGTCGAATGGGAGCGCGGTCAAGTGAGCTGTACCAATTTTTGCTGCCTTCCTCACTTTGGATGTAAGCCTTGTCGCTTGGTTCTAGTCGATCGAGGTACGGCGTAATCATTTTGGTTGCCATGAGTGACACCTCATTTTCTTTTTCGGCTTCGCGAACAAAGAGGGAATTACTGCCGTATCGGTGAAAGTAAAAACTTTTTGGCATGACGACAAACTTGGCTCCTGCCATAAGACATTTAAGTGTAAAACCCCAGGCTTCGTGCATACCTTTTCCATATTCCCAAACACCGCCAACATCTTTCCAGATTTGTTTAATGAACATGAAGTTTCCCCCTGGCCCTGGGTTTATATCGCCTGCGAGAAAATCTGGTAGCGATAAAACTCCCGGTCTACACATCCAACGATGAGTAATTTTTTTCTTGCCATTTTTTTCTTCTTTAAAATAGCGATATTCTTCAAAACCGGCAATGTCGGCATTTTCGGAGATCATGTACTCTTTTAGTTTTGCCACACTTCCAGGGACTAACACATCGTCAGAATAAAGGTTGAAGATAATTTCGTGACTGGCATGCGTGTAGCCGATGTTTCGGGCCGCAGGGCAGCCACGGTTTTCTTTTTCATTGAAAACTTTAATAAACGGATATTTTTTCTTAGCTTCGGCAAGCACGTTTTCAGTGTTGTCAGTTGATCCATCGTTCACGATGATAAGTTCATCTCCTTCTGTCCAGTTACCATCAATGATCGATTCAATAGACTCAAGAATTGTTGAGGCGCAATTGAAGCCCGGAATGACGAAACTGATTGGATCGGAGAGTGAAAGAGGTTTCTGGTTCATAAAAATTATTTACGCTCGAAAAGAGTTTCCAAGTTCACTCGCGGGAACACGTCGAGTAAAGAGCCCGGAGTGGCGTTTTTAATGCTTACTCCGTGGCTAGCGGCGTAGGCGCGAATATTTTTATATAGATGCCATAAATTGAGATAGTTTCGGAACTCATCTTCTAGATCTTTTTGAACTGGGGATTTTTGGGGAATGCCTTGGACAAGTACACTTTTTTCTTCTTCATAAAAATGTCTACCTTTGTCGATATGCAATATCCAATCGTGATCAACTCCTAAAAGATATAATTCCTGAGGTTCTAAATACAAACCAAGGTAGGTAGCGAGATGGGCCACGGTTTGAATGGCTGGAATACGTTTGGTGAAATCTATTTTTTCAATTTTTCCTTTGCGGGCGTAATCAATCTGATAGTACCGAACTTTTTGTTTTTTAAAAAGATTATTTCCATCTACCAAGAATTTGTCGTGAAGTGCCACAAAAACTTCTTGGCCTTCAGGGAAATGTTTTTCGGCGTCAGCAAACCAGAGGACAATCTGAGAGTCTGGAATTGGGTCGTGTGATGGGGCAAATACGTGATATTTAGGAAGGATGGTTTTAAAATCCGGATGGACAAAAAAATTACTGACACTGATGCAGATTTCGTCTTTCAGTATCGAAAGATTTTGTGATTTGATTGAGGGGCCAGTTGCTAGTATGAAGACGCGTTTATTCCTTGCGCTTCCAGCCATGACCTCGTTCGCCCTAAGAATTTTTTTGTAACGTCGGTAAAAATTGTAGGAATTAAAGGAGTCTTTTATGGCACGGCGGATATCACCAGTTTTTTTTAAAAGGTTTCCTAGTATCGGGATTTTTTTTAAGACGGTTCTCATGGTAGCAAAAGGATTAGTTTTTATGGCAGACGCCATAGAAGCAGGTCGAGATTACTCCAGTACTTAATCGGGCTTTGTAGCTCAGAAGTTCAACATTCTTTTCTCCGAAAACTTTAGACAGGAGTTTACTAAAGTCGATTCTAGTCAACTCCCAAATATGATCTTTGTTGGTTATGCTCGGTCCGGATTTTCCGGTTGGATTTTCCGGGGAACTGACAATGAGTACTCCATCCTTTTTTAAGCTTTTATAGAAAGATTGGATAAGAGGAAGTTGGTATTTTTGCTCCATGTGTTCGAGTCCTTCTATGCACGCAATTATATCAAAGCTTTTTTCTGAAAGGTTTGGTTTTGTAAAATCGCCTTCATTGAAAGTAATGTGTTCTGCGCCGTAGAGGCGCCGGGCATACTCGACAGTTACCCGGTCGAATTCTTTTCCTTCGTAATTGAGCTCGAGATTTTTTGCAATTTTAGATGCATAGCCGCTTCCGCAAGGGAAATCGAGTACGGTGTTCCCTGGTTTGCCATATAGATTTAAAAGCGCGTATCGCCCCGTATGTCGCGCAATATGCTCTTTCATATTGTAGCCGGGGACATCACTTGCTGTTTTTGTGACCTGCACGTTTTCTCCGGTTGGCATTTTAAAATCAAGGCTCTCAAGATAGAGTCTCTCAGTATCTGTTCCACCTCGTTTTATTACAGCTCCACTTTTCATTACGGTTTTACGATAAAAGAGGGAATGTGAGAAAAAGGTAATTTTTTAATCGAAACTTTTTTGTCTTTGAAGAATTCATCGACGGCCTTGGTCTCGCCAGGGAAGGTGCCGTAGTCATCAAAGGCAATGATGCCGCCGCGGACGACGCGGTCATACATTTCACGGAGGATGGTCACTGCGGGTTCGTAGACGTCGGTGTCGATGTGGAGTAGGGCAATTTTCAAGTGCGGATTATTTTTTATGTATTCAGGAACCGTTTTGTTAATATCTCCCTTTAGCAATTCATAATTTTTCAAATCCTTGAGTTCAAAGACTTGCGTAAGCTCAGTTTCTGTAATTCCTTCTTCGCCTGCAGTGTCAATAAATTTTTTGCGGTATTTTTTATCTTCGTTAAATTTAGTTTCTGGAAATTTTCCAAACATGTCAAAGCCGATGATTTTTCTCGAGTGTTCTGCTTCAAACAAATTTCGAAATGTGGCGAAGCGGATGAGTGATGCGCCTTTAAATACGCCGCACTCAACGATAGCGCCGGGCAAATCAGCAATTTTTTTGTAGAGCTCGTAGTGCGCCAAAAGTTTTCCAAGTCGGTCTGGTTTGGCGGTGAGATAAAAACCGTTTTCGTACAGAAAACTGTCATCGCTGTTAAATTGGTTTAAAATTTTCATCCCGTAGTGAAAATTGGCTCTGTTTGCTGTGAAGCGAACTTCGCCAAATTTAGATTAAGCTAAGTTTTGTAATTGAAACTCTCATATTATACTTTAAGTTTGTTGTAGCAAACAGCGAAGCCAATTTCTACTACGGGATTATAACCCATATTTTTTCAGTCGTTTGAGTCCTGTAATAAACCCTTCGCCATTGTTGCGGTGTCCCATCCAGATTTCTGGGGCGATTGTTGTATCCGTTTTTAGGATTTCCGGCATGAGTAATTTCCACGGCACATCACCTTCTTCTACTTGAATGCCCTCACCGTCAGTACCGATGCCGTCAGAGAGGTGAACGTGTTTAACCAAGGGTTTCAGAGTTTTGAAGTATTCAATCGGATCTTTTTTGGCTAATGAGCAGTACAACTGCGCATGGCTACTATCATAACAGAGACTGAAGCCGTGTTTTTTCGCAAACTCAAATATTTCATCGGCGTCAATGAAGGTGTTGGAAAACCACGATCCGCCTTTATACCATGGCAGGGGAGCTTGATTTTCCAAGAGAAGCTCGATGCCGGTTTGATCAATTTTTTTCAAAGCATTACCGAGCTTGGTGTACATTTTTGCGCGCTCACTTTTTGTAACAAATTGATCGAAACTCATGCCACCCGGGTGAAGCACCACTTTTACTTTTGGAGGAGTTTTCCCAAAATGTTTACGCATTGAACGGACAGTGTTCAAGAGGTCATTGATGTATTTAATTGAATGTTTAATGGTGGCAGGATCAGTTGAAGAAAAATCAAGCAGCTCATCTCCCCAGAGTTCAGGCGCATGAACAATCAGTTCTAGTTCGGGATGATCTTTGAGGACAATCGGATTTTTTAAGTCATGTGAACTGAAATGGAACTCTACAAATGAAGGCTTAAGACCCTCGATCATCTCTTCAAAGTCATGTGGGCGGACAATGAGCCCCCACTTTCTGTTTGAGGAAAAAGTTCTATCAATCTTTTTTTTGCCTAAATCCTCTTCAGTAAAGTAACCTTCCTTCGGAATATCCCGAAGGGCTTTGGTGCCAACAAGTTCGTACAATTTTTGTGGAGAAAGACCTTTGGCGGGACTTTTGGCGATTACCATTTGACGGGTAATCGTATCGCCCTTCTTAATGGCGGCTTTAGCCACCAGGCTTTTGCCCATAATTTTACGATTCATGAATTCTCCTGAAGTGATGAATTTTTTATCACCTTGTAAGGCCAACTCGAGATAGCGAATATCTCGAACTTGTTTGACGATGCCGGCTGGTTCAAGACTGACTGCGTGGTCGGGCCCCTTCATGGTGTGATCAAGAGTAATATGGCGCTCGATTACTTTGGCACCTAGGGCGACGCTCGCAGTGCTTACCGCAATTCCCAATTCATGTCCGGAATAGCCGACAATGCCGCCAAACTTTTCTTTAAGAATCTGAATAAATCGAAGGTTAATATCCTTTCCGGGGGTTGGGTAGGTGCTGTTGCAATGAAGCAAAATATATTCGGCGCCAAGAGTATCCAAGTGTTTGACGGTTTTTTCTATTTCGTCGAAGGTGGACATACCGGTCGAAAGAAGCATCGGTTTGTTTTTGCTGGCGATATATTCAAGTAATTCAAAATTCACCATGTCACCACTCGAAACCTTATACGCAGGTACGCCCAATTTTTCCAAAGCATCAACGCTCGCGACGTCAAACGGCGTACAGAGAAATATAATTCCTTTTGATTTGGCGTATCGAGAAAGTTCTTTAAAATTATCAAAAGAGAGTTCCGATTCACGAATGAGCGATAAAACATACTGCGAAGCAATATCTTCATGTTTCGTGTTGTTCCAGGCATTATCGGTGTAGAGAGTTTTAAAATCCCGCATCTGAAATTTTACGGCGTCAGCCCTGGCGGTAACCGCAAGATCAATCAATTTTTTTGCCAATTCAATATGGCCGTTGTGGTTGATGCCAGCTTCGGCAATAATAAAGGCTGGCTGGTTCTCCCCAATTATTCGATCGCCTATTTTTATGGTTTTATTTTTCATGCTTTGTGCGCTAATTTTTTAATCGTTTTTGGTCACCTTTTTTAAAGCGAACATTTTTTCCGCCTTTTCCCAGTCCGACGGTTCATCGATATCAACGTAGATGTCCTTCGGCATTTCATAAATGCCTATTTTTCCTCCTAAAAAATTTCCGTGCGTTCGGAGCGTGTCTGGAGTTGTGATGTAAAACGCGCCATTTTCGGTCACCGTGCCTTCCCACTGTTGTCGCATCGGTCTTTTCAAGGGATTGTAATTGAGCGGCACACCTTCTCGTGTCCAGTAGAAGTTTTTAAATAGCACTCCTGTAAGCATCGAATCATAACCCCCTTTAACAAACTTTTCCAGAGCGGAATCCAAATGTGATGCGTCAGTCAAAGGGTGAGTGGCGTGGAGGTCAATCAAGATGTCACATTTAATTTCCTGTATCGCATGCAATAGGACCGCTTCGTCAGTTGCAACATCGGTCGCTAGGTTTTCCGGTCGGTCTATAATTTTTATAGGAAGTTTGAGATTTTCAATAGTTTTTTTAATTTTTTCATCCTCAGTCGAAACATACACCGCATCAATGTATTTTGATTCTAAAGCCGCTTGGCATACCCAAAAAGCCAGAGGTTTTCCTCCTAAGTTTTTTATATTTTTGTACGGGATTGATTTTGACCCTCCGCGCAAAGGTATGAGCGCCACAATTTTTTTATTTTTAATCATAACGGATTTTTCGATACATTCTATATAACTTCCTTGGTATGGTATATAACACTCCTTTTCCGCGCAATGTTTCAACAATTTTTTTCTTCAGCCACGGTTTCTGCTCGGGGAAAAGAGTAATGCGTGTTGGATTTTTTCCAGCGGGAAGTTTTGCTATTTCTTCAGCCAACATGCCGAACAGATAATATTTATCCAAGACAAGTCTTCGTGCCTCCCAAATTTCTTTTTGGTATTTCTCAAAATAGTTTTCTGAGAAAACCCTTTCGATGGTGGCGATTGATCCGGGAAGATCATTGATGTCGATTAAGGTGAGAGAATTTTTTGGGAAATAATTAAACACAGATGGATGGCCGTAAAAAATAGGGTAGGCGCCAGCGATGAAGCCGTCGAAGAGGTGATTGGTCCACCAGTTCGGAGCGTAACTGTTTTCAATCGAAAGCAAATATTTATATGGCGCAACCGCATCCCATTTGTAGGGCGTGGTTTTGGCTTCCGGACCAAAAACATTTTGACTGTTGTCTGCGAGTTTATTACTGAAAATATCAAACCGATCACCGAAGTGTTTCCGTAATTCCATCACAAAATGGTGTCGCGCTTGAGCACCTTCTGTGCGTAATTTTTGAGAAATAACCGTTGAGAGCAATTTGGATTTTGGAATGTCAGCGGGCGTTTGAGCGCGGAGCTCGTCGTAGGTTTTAAATTGTGCTTGAAAACTTTCGAGGCTTTGCCCCGCTTCTCGCCGCCTCAGAAACAGATAGGATTGATGGCCTTGTTGGGTGAAAATTTGCCTCGGGTGTTTGAGAGTTTGCTGGCTAGTAATTATCCAATGGAATTGATCAATGTATTTTTGGCTGTAGGTTTTGACCACTTCGGTTTCCTGAGTGATGAGAATGGTATTTTCTCTTGGACACGAAGCAGTTTCTTTTTGTGGAAATCCGTCCACCACCACCCACCAATCGACGTCTTTCACATCCTGATCGATGAAAAATTGGAAATTTCCAACAACTCCTTTGGAGCCCGGTGTCGTTTTAATGTGAGGCACGGCAGGACTTGAAGTTGAGACCTTCACTCGGATTAATTTTTTTGAATCGTTCGTCATGACGAGGTTACTCCTTTTTTGTTTCCCACTTACTTGGTATTAAAAAGTAACCTCGGAGGTCGGTATTTTTTGAGCGAACCTCGTTATAATTTTTTGGTGAATACACCGTGATATTTTTTTCAATGTGTTCGTCTTCAAAGAAATTGGTGATACCAAGGCAGAAAATTTTAAGCTCAAGGTGGTATTCGCCTGTCATCAAAAGTCCCGGAGGGATTTCAATTGCCGCGCGGTATCTTCCCGGAGCGATTTCTTCTAACTCACGGGCGTAGTCTTGCACAAAAGTTCTCGTAATGACGGTGCCCATAATATTTTTTACGAAGATTCCCGCTCTGAACGAACGCAGCATTTTTTCAATTGAAAAATCCACGTGCACTTTGAAAGGTTTCTCGCCCGCAATGGTTAGGGTTTCGTTTCCATCCTGCTGTACTGAATAGCTATGCAAATTTACTTCTCGATCTTTAATAGGGAATGGCAGGTGTGTGGCAGAATTGTATCCGGCGCTCAAATATTTTCCGATGACTTCATCGGTGTCTCCGGCGGCAATTATTTTTCCTTTATCGAGAAGGATGGTTTTGGTACAGAGTCTACTAATAGCATCCATATTGTGACTGACAAAAATTACTGTTCGATGCCCAACGCGAGTCACTTCATCCATTTTGCCGAGACATTTCCTTTGGAATTCAGCGTCGCCGACGGCAAGCACTTCGTCAACGATTAAAATGTCAGGTTCAATATGGGCCGCGATGGCGAAGGCTAGCCTAACGTACATTCCGGATGAATAGCGTTTAACCGGAGTATCAATGAATTGTGACACTCCGGAAAATTCGATGATCTGATCTATTTTTCCAGCAATTTCTTTTCGAGTCATGCCTAAAATGGCGCCGTTGAGATAAATATTTTCGCGGCCAGAAAGTTCCGGATGAAAGCCTGTTCCTACCTCGAGAAGCGATGCGACTCTACCTTGAATGCGAATCTCACCCTCTGTTGGCGGAGTAATTCTCGAGAGAATTTTGAGCAAGGTTGATTTGCCGGCGCCGTTTGGTCCAATGATTCCGATGGCTTCGCCTTTTTCGACGGTGAAATTAATGTCTCTCAGTGCCCAAAAAACTTCATTGCGATTTTTTCCGAGAATGTATTTCACGATGTGCTTCAAACTCCTATACGGATGTCGCACATACTCAGAGAAAATATCTCGCAGGGCAACATACCCACCTTTTCTTCCGGTGATGTTATAGCGCTTACCAATATTTTTTATAGTAATTATAGGGTCCATACATTTATACAATATCGGCAAAATATCGTTCAGTTTTTTTGAATAAATAAATTCCAATACTTAAAAATACCACTGCCATGAAGGCTGAAATTGCCAGGGAATTCCACCCAATAGGCCCTGTGCCGAGAATACCTGCTCGTGCCGCTTTGATCACGCCTGTCATTGGGTTGAGCGAAAGGATCCAACTATATTTTCCAGCGATACTTGAAGGGTAAATAACGGGTGTGAGAAAAAGCAACAGTTGCATAAAAAATGGCAGAATATATCTGACGTCTCGGTATTTCACGTTGATTGACGCGAGCACCAGTCCTGCACCTACTGCCGTAGCAGAAGTAATTATAAGCAGTACGGGGATCAAAAGAATTCCAGCGAGATCTGGAATATATCCATAGTGGAACATTAAGAAAATGAGAGCCAAACTGGCAAAGAAAAAATCCACGAATTTGTT
Organism: Patescibacteria group bacterium; assembly: GCA_040390045.1. NCBI lineage: Bacteria > Patescibacteria group bacterium. Next base: position 255,689 of record JAZJZC010000001.1, on the reverse strand, counting down.
GGCAGTATCAGCGAGGGGTAAAATTATTCGAGGAAAATATACTTTGGTGATGATGGCTGAGTTGGAAATAAGTGAGTTGGAAGTATCGCCTAACGCAGATGCAAATAGTTGCCAAAATAAAAGTCCAGTGTAGACGAAAATTGGATAGGGAATGCCGTCCGAAGGCACTTGAATCAGTTTGCCGAAGAAAACGCTAAACACAACCATGGTCATAAACGGTTGGAAAATTGCCCAGCCGATGCCGACAATGGTTTGTTTGTAGCGAACTTTGATATCGCGCCAAACGAAAAAAACCAGCAGCTCTTTGTAACGCCAAACTTCCCTGATGTCCTCAAGGCTGAAAGTTTTTTTTGGTTTAATAATTAACGTCTTCATTTTAGTTTTTCATTTTTTACTTTACGTTTTTGACATACCATTCGTATGTGTCATGGATGCCGTCCTCGAGGGCAACGGAATGTTTCCAGCCGAGTTTGTGAATTTTAGAAACATCGAGAAGTTTTCTTGGCATACCGTCGGGTTTCGTTGTGTCCCACAAAATTTCACCAGAAAATCCAACAATTTTTTTCACGCTTTCAGCAAGTTCTTTTATGGAAATGTCAGTACCCGTGCCTACGTTGATAATCTCTCCGCTGTTGTAATTTTGCATGAGGAACAGTGCGGCGGTGGCAAAATCATCAACTTGAAGGAGTTCTCGTCGCGCGGTGCCCGTCCCCCACAGGGTAATTGTCTGCGCCCCGCTTTCTTTGGCTTCATGGAATCGGCGAATCAATCCTTGCAAGACATGAGAATTTTCTAGATCGAAATTGTCATTTGGTCCGTACAGGTTGGTTGGCATAATTGAAATAAAATTTGAGCCATATTCTGTTCGGTAGGCTTGGCAAGTCACGATGCCGGCAATTTTCGCCACGGCGTAGGCTTCATTTGTTGGCTCCAGAGGTCCTGACAAAAAATATTCTTCTTTGATTGGTTGCGGAGCGAGACGCGGGTAGATGCAGGAACTTCCAAGGAATACTAATTTTTGCACGTTGTTTTTTTGAGCCGCGTGCAAGACATTTGTTTGAACCACCAAATTTTCATAAATAAATTCTGCGGGGTGGGTGTTATTCGCCATGATGCCGCCGACTTTCGCGGCTGCCAAAAAAACAAATTCCGGTTTTTCCTTTTCGAAAAATTGAGCGACAGCTTTTTGATCGAGAAGGTCGAGTTCAGATCGCGTTTTGAGCACGAGGTTCGTAAAGCCTTCAGCAATCAGTTTGCGAACTATTGCCGACCCCGCCAGTCCTCGGTGTCCAGCAACATAAATTTTGGAATTTTTTTCCATCCCGTAGTGAAAATTGGCTTGGTTTGCTAATACGCAAACTTCACCAAATTATTTTAAACTAAAATTTGTAAATTAAACTTTTTCATACTGTTATTTTTTGATTGAATAGCGAAGCCAATTTCTACTACGGGACCATCGCCTATATTTTTTAATTATATTTCTTTTCTTTTTCAAC
>JAZJZC010000001.1:106219-254183 GCA_040390045.1 Patescibacteria group bacterium | reverse complement strand
ACGCTTATAGTAAGAAGAAAAAACAATCGCATTTTTATCTAATTTCTTTTCTTTTTCAACGTTTTCCAAATCGTGCGCTACCATCTCTTTGATCATGGCCTCGAAACTAATCGTGGTTTTCCAACCGAGCTCTTTCCGAGCTTTCTGCGCGTCGCCGAGCAGGGAATCAACCTCTACCGGTCTAAAATAACGAGGATCAATTTCTATGAGAACCTTACCGGTTTTGGTATCAACCCCTTGTTCTTTTTCAGCGGCGCCTTTCCACGAAATAGTAATTCCAATTTCTTTGAAGGCGAATTCAACGCATTGGCGGACAGTGTATTGTTTGCCAGTGGCGATCACATAGTCATTTGGTTTTTCTTCTTGAAGCATGAGGTACATTGCAACTACATAATCTTTGGCGTGACCCCAGTCTCTTTTGGCTTCAAGATTCCCCAAATATAATTTTTCCTGAAGGCCAAGCTTGATGCGGGCGACTGCCTCAGTAATTTTTCGAGTGACAAAGGTGGCGCCTCGTCGTGGAGATTCGTGATTAAACAAAATGCCATTGGTCGCAAACATGTTGTAGGATTCGCGATAATTTTTCACGATGTTGAAGGCAAACACTTTAGCTGCGCCGTAGGGACTGACCGGTTCAAAGCAGGTGTCTTCATTTTGCGGAGGTTTTGAAGCACCGAACATTTCACTCGATGATGCCTGGTAAAATTTTATTTTCTTGTCAGTTTGTTCCTCAACATTTTTGACGGCTTCCAAAAGTCGGAGAGCCCCGACGCCGGTGACGTTTGCGGTGTATTCGGGCAAATCAAAAGAAACTCTGACGTGCGACTGCGCGCCGAGGTTGTAGACTTCATCTGGCTTCACTTTAAAAAGCACTCTTTGAAGGTTGGTGCTGTCAGAAAGATCACCGTAGTGGAGGAACAGTTTGGTGTTCGGTAAATGAGGATCTTGGTAGAGATGTTCGATTCTGCCCGTGTTAAAACTCGATGATCGGCGGATGAGTCCGTGAACTTCGTACCCTTTTTCTAAAAGTAACTCCGCGAGATATGAACCGTCTTGGCCGGTGATGCCGGTGATCAAAGCTTTTTTAACTTTTTGGCTGTCGGTTTTTTTTGTGGCAGTTTTCATAATTTTAAACGATTTGCGAGTAAGTATATCATGTAGAACAAGTGTCAAAGCCTCTCTGTTACCAGTTTTTTATCTTTTTCTTAACGGTCTGTTTCAGGTTCTGGTAGGAGTCGGTGGCTTGCTTGTCTATAGTAGGGGAGAGAAGGGTAAGGAGTTCGTGGCCGAGAATGCGATATTGCCCGCCGATCTTGTTGGCCTTAATGATGCCACTTTTTAAGAGACGTTTAATAGTGCTCTCGCTGAGTTTGAGAATTTTTTGAGTTTCGGCTGTCGTGTAGACTGCACCAGGTTTAATTTCCTCGTTCATCCCGTAGTGAAAATTGGCTTGGTTTGCTGTATTGCAACTTTCGCCAAATTTAAATTAGATTAAGTTTTGTAATGATATGTTTTGAAGCAAATCCGAAGTTCGTTGGAGCAAACAGCGAAGCCAATTTCTACTACGGGATTCATTGCCAAATATAGCAAAAGTGTCAAAAGGTGTCAAGTTGGTTCATTTTAAAAATTGGGAATAATAAGAAATTGATTTTTGCTATTCGTAATGATAGTTTGTTTTTAGACAGAAACAACAACGCAGAAATCACTGATCATTATTATGCACAATATAGGCAAGACTCTTCTGGTTACAACCACGCGGTACGAATTGCGAGACACACTTCGAGCTCAACTGGCTCGCGAAACTTTTTTAGCCGCGCGGGAAGAGAGGTGCGTCGTCATCATCGTCGATGACTCACGCCACTCTTCCTATGCCGATGCTTTCAGACAATCGGGGGCAATTGTCTTCCGTCAGCACCAGGCTGGCATGGCGGCTTCTCGGCGACAGGCGTTTTTTCACGCCCATGAATTTGTTCTCGACTATCCGCGCTATGATCGCGTCATGTGGCTTGAGCCGGAGAAGCGGTTTCTTCCAAAGCTCGCGGCGACAATTGCTGCTCCCATCGACGGCGTTCGGACACTGGTCTCAATGGCCTGTCGATCACAAAGGAGTTGGGCAACATGGCCGGACTTTCAAGTTGCGAGTGAACAAAAGGCCAATGCGGTATACGCCGAGGCCACGGGCTGGGAAGGTCTTGACCCGATGTTTGGTACGGTGGCTTTTCACGTTTCGCTTCTTCCTGAACTGATGACATTTCACGCAAGGAGATTTGCACCTGACATTGACGGTGATTACGTTCAGGTTTTGGCTTCGCTCGTGCTCTGCGCCCAAAGACGCCAGCGACCCGCTCGAGTGGAAGTTGGTGTGGAGTATCCGCCCGAGCAAAGGCAGGAGGAAGAGGGCATGTTGAGAGACATTATGGTCAGCAAGCGAAGGTTTCAGTGCGAGTCGCTATCCAAAGCTTTTCGAGCTTTGGGCCAAGCCTTTGCCCTTCCGCGAATTATTCCTTCTATGGAAGAGCGCTACAGGCGCCCTGCCGCCTAGACAATCCAAAACAGGATTGTCTATTTTTTTTCCAGGACCCATGATATAGTTTTTGTCATGCAAACCAACAAAATTTTGCGGTATTCTATTTTTACAGGATTTTTTTTATTACCGTTTATTTGCCTCATCGTTTCAAGTAATTTTTTCTTTCCATTTATCACCGGCAAGAATTTTGCTTTTAGAATTATCGTAGAAATCATTACGGGCCTTTGGATTATCCTCGCCTTGCGCGACAAGACCGCACTACCGAAATCCTCACGACTTCTGCAAGCCTTTGCTCTTTTTATTGCCGTGATATTTGTTTCTGATTTGCTCAGTCCGAATGTCTACAAAAGTTTTTGGTCAAATTTCGAACGCATGGAAGGTTGGGTGACGTTGGCGCATCTTTTTGCTTTGTTTGTGGTGTTGAGTTCTATGATGACTAAAAAATTATGGGAATGGCTCTTCCGAACATCGATCGGTGTCAGTCTCATTTTGTTTGTGTACGGTTGTTTTCAGATCAGTGGCAAATTGCCGATTCATCAGGGTTCAACTCGCATCGATACAACCATTGGTAACTCAGCCTATCTTGGCGGATACATGTTGTTCCACATTTTCTTGGCTTTATATTTTTTCTGTACCTATTTAAGGAAACATTATGGCACGCGCGATTGGCAGTGGTTTTGGCCGGTCGCCTATGGTTTTGCCGTGCTTGCTGACACCTTCATTCTTTTTGAAACAGCGACGAGAGGTGCTGAAATCGGTTTCGTGCTCGGGCTTTTGGTTTTTGCAGCGACGCTGGCTTTTTTCGAAAGAAAAGATCAACTGTTAAGACGGATCAGTTTGGGCATCCTCATTCTCATGGTTTTCCTTGGAGGACTTTTTGTACTCGGACGCAAGTCACATTTTGTGGCTAACAGCGAGGCTCTGCACCGATTGGGTTCTTTTGTTGATGAAGCCTTGACCTTCGATAAGACAAAGATCTGTAACGGGGAATTAAAATCTCGTTGTCTTTTGTGGCCGATCGCATTCCAAGGAGTTAAGGAAAATCCGATACTTGGTTGGGGTCAGGAGAGTTTCAATTATGTATTCAACAAGTATTACGATCCTCGGATGTACAGTCAGGAGCAGTGGTTTGATCGCACACACAACGTTTTTCTCGACTGGCTTATCGCTGGTGGAATTTTGGGATTGCTCTCATACCTTTCTCTGTTCGGTGTCGCGCTCTATTATGTCTGGAGAAAAAAGGGACCATTTTCATTTATGGAAAAGGGTTTGATTACGGGGCTTTTGGTTGCGTACTTTGTTCACAACTTAACCGTCTTTGATAATCTCACCAGTTACATCTTGTTTGTGATGGTGCTTGCGTGGATTGAGAGTTCGGTTGAAAAAAATCCAAGTTTCCTCGAGAAAAAACTTCACAATCTTGATCATGGAGTCCGAGATCAAATTATCATACCGATTGTTTCGGTTGGTGTAATTTTCATCATCTATATCGTGAACGTTCCCGCAATGCTCGCTTCATCAACCTTGATCGCGGCGCTGTCCAATCACCCGGGCGGTCCGTCAGAGAATATTGCGTATTACGAAAAAGCTTTTTCCTATGGCACTTTTGCTGATCCGGAAATTTTGGAGCAATTAATTCAAGCCACCAATCAAGCTGCAACAGTCGCGGGTGTTGATCCGAAAATTAAATCTGATTTTTTCAATCTGGCAACCGAGCGCGCCAAAATTCAACTGAAACGCACCCCAGATGATGCGCGGTACTTCTTGTTTGCTGGCAGTTTGGCTTCTAGTTTTGGTGATTTTGACACGGCGATTACCGATCTTTCAAAAGCGGTGACCCTATCTCCCAAAAAACAGACCATTATGTTTTCTCTCGGTACGACCTATTTAGCGAAGGGTGACAGTCAGAAAGCTGTTGAAGTTTTAAAGACTGCGTTTGACCTTGATCCGAGTTACGATGAGGCACGCCGGCTCTACGCGCTCGCGCTTGTGTATGATGGGAAAATTTCTGCCTCCGATCTCGTGCTCAAACCTTTGAAGCCAGAATCTGTGCTCGCTGATCAACGTTTCATTATTGCCTACTACACCACGAAAGCATTTACACGAGCGCTCCAAAGTCTCAATGCGCTCATCGTGCTTGATCCTACTAATCCTCAAAATTATTTTACCCGAGCAGCGGTATTTATGGGCGCAGGTAGAACTTCCGAAGCGATCGCTGACCTTAATAAAGCGGCGACACTAAATCCTTCGACAAAACCCCAGGTGGATCAGATTATTCAGCAAATTAGATCGGGCAAGACTCCACAATTTTAGTGTAACCAATTAGAATATTTGAAAATAACCCGTCACAAGCCTGGGGCTTGTGACGGGTTATTTTTAGACATACATTAACTAGTCACGGCCGTGACTAGTTAATGTATGCGGAGGCTGAGCCATTCAAATTTTACCTTTGGGTGTTTTTTCAGTAGTATGTACCAATGAAATTCCACGAGAATATTCCGCTTTCTCAACACACCACGTTTAAAATCGGCGGAACTGCCCAGTATTTTTTTCCTGTGGAAACTTTGGAAGAAATGCGCGAAGCTGTGGATTTTGCTCGAGAAAAAAACTTACCATTTTTTATTCTCGGTGGCGGTTCCAATTTACTCGTCAGTGATTCTGGATTTAAAGGGGTGGTTATCAAAAATCAAATTAAAGGGGTCGCCTTCGAGGAAACAGGGGATGAAGTTTCAGTAAAAGTTGGAGCGGGAGAAAATTGGGATACTTTTGTTGAGTCGGTAGTGGTGCGCGGGTTATTTGGCCTAGAAAATCTTTCAGGTATTCCCGGAACGGTGGGTGCCGCGCCTGTGCAAAATATCGGAGCTTATGGAGTGGAAGTGAAAGAAACCATTATGTCGGTTGAAACTCTCAATGCTCAAACAGGAGAAATTAAAATTTTTTCTAGTGACGAATGTCGATTTGCCTATCGCGACAGTTTTTTTAAAACCCCAGCAGGGAAATCCTACATAATTTTGGCGGTTAATTTTCATTTGAAAAAAAACGCGTCGCTTAATTTAGAATATAAAGATTTAAAAAATTATTTTGCACTGGTGAAGATCACCCCGACAATTTTCGATGTTCGGAGAGGAGTTTTAGAAATCCGTGGTAAAAAATTTCCCGACTTACAAAAAATTGGTACAGCGGGATCATTTTTTAAAAACCCGATTATTCCTGTTGCGCAGTTTGAGGAACTCAAGAAAAAATTTCCCGACCTTCCCGGGTTTCCTCTACTAGCTACCGACTACCGACTATCTACTATTAAAATCTCTCTCGCGTGGATCCTGGACAATGTTTGCAATATGAAAGGGTTAGTCAAGGGAAGTACGGGATTATTTGAAAGACAGCCAATTGTTTTGGTTAACCTTGGCGGGGCAGACGCAAAAAGTGTTACAGATTTCGCTCTTGAAGTTACTCAATCTGTTAAGGAAAAAACCGGCATCGATGTTGAGTGGGAAGTTCAGTATCTCGACTAATCCTGCTTTGATACTGTAAGAGTTTCAAGATATACTATAGCTATATGAATTTTCTTACAAAAATAAAAAATAGTATTTATAATCCAGAATTTTATTCCCACCTGAGAGGGGCGGGCATTTCTTCATCGTTTAAGTACTTCATCAATCTCTGTGTTGTACTTTCAATTATTTTGGCGTTTAGTTTGGGTATTGAATTTTCGTCCATTTTTACTAAAGAGCGGCTAGAGAAAGTTATTGATTTTTATCCTGCTGAGCTCGCAATACAAATAAAAGGCGGTGTAGTTTCTACAAACGTTTCTGAACCCTACATCGTTAAGGCTATAACAAAAAATCCATCGAGCAAAAATCTCTTAGTGATTGATACCAAATCTGATTTCTCGATTGACACCTTTAAAAGTTTTGACACCCCGCTTTTAATTGGCAAAAATTTTGCCGTGACTTCAAAGCGCGAAGGACAATTTGAATTTACCGACTTGAGCAAGATTCCGGATTTCAGTCTCGACCGCGCCAAGCTTTTGCACTGGTCTGATAAAATTGTCAGCCACCACTGGCTAATTTCCCTCGGAATTTTCTTCTCCTTGCTCGTATCATTTTTGATTTTTTTCTTTGCCAATCTTTTGTGGCTTTTGATTGTCGCTCTAATTATTTTTGGTTTGGCTCGACTTAAGAAAGTGGCAATGACGTACAAAGAGGCCTACCAAATTTCACTTCATGCTGTGACACTTACCTTACTTTTGACCATGCTGTCTATCTTGTTTGTCCTGCCGTCGCCATTTACATTTTCTGGTAGCTTGGTAACCATTATCATCGCTTTCATTAATCTCAAAAATCTAAGAACTTCTCATCCGATGGACTCGGCTAAAAAAGTGGAGGAAGAAAAAAAATCTAATTCTTAAAATTTTTCTCGTTGTCCCCAAGTTTTTTAAAAAAACCATTGCAATTGAGTTGCTACATGCAATACTTAACTCAGGCAGTAAAATTTCTTGGTCGAAGAAATTTAAATTGTGCACTTGTTTATCAAAATAATTAATGGCGAGTTTCTTTCTGGTCACACGATTGAAGAATTCTCCGCACTCGCCGAAAAATCTCTATGAAGAAAAAAAAGAAAGTAGCAAAGCGAAAGACAGTTAGCAAGAAGAAAAAGACCACAAAAAGAAAGCGATAGTTTAAAAAACTCCCCCAGAGGCCGAGCCTCTGGGGGAGTTTTTAGTTATATTTTTTTGTGTTAGTATTGGCGGATGCTTTCATTTTTCAAAAAACTGATTGGTGACAATAACGACTCTAAGATTAAGGCTTTTTTGCCGATTGTTGCTGAGATCAATGGTTTTGAACAGACCATTAAGCCGCTCTCTGACGAGGCGCTTTCAAAGCGTACTGAGTATTTTAAAAAAGAATTGGCTTCGGGGAGAACTCTCGATGAAATTTTGCCTGAAGCCTTTGCTGTGGTTCGTGAGGTGGCTCGCCGAACGCTTGGCCAGAGGCATTACGATGTTCAACTTATCGGGGGAACAATTTTACACAAAGGTAATGTTGTCGAGATGCGTACCGGAGAAGGGAAAACCCAGGTGGCAACCTTGCCAGCGTATCTGAATGCGCTTTCGGGAAACGGTGTGCATATCATCACGGTCAACGATTATCTTTCTCGTCGTGATGCCGTGTGGATGGGACAAATTTATTCTTTCCTCGGGTTGTCGGTTGGAGTCATCAATCACGAAAGTTCATTTATCTACGATCCTAAACATGTCGAGCTCGATAAGTCTCGAGATGAAGTTGGATCGTTTAAAGTGATTCATGAATTTTTGCGTCCGGTCAGTCGTCGTGAGGCTTACAACGCAGATATTACCTACGGCACCAACAACGAATTTGGTTTTGATTATCTCCGCGACAACATTTCGTACGACGAACGCGAACTTCGCCAGAGAGATTTTAATTTTGCCATTGTTGACGAAGTCGATTCGATTTTAATTGATGAGGCCCGAACTCCGCTCATTATTTCTGCGCCGACGGTTGATTCTGAGAATTTATACGATATATTTGCCAAAATTGCGGAGACTTTACACGCGGAGGAAGATTTTAAAGTGGATGAAAAGTTGCGCACGATTAGTTTGACCGATTCTGGAATTGAGAAAACCGAGAAAAAATTAGGTGTTGATAATATTTATACTGAAAAGGGAATTAAGTATGTCCATCATTTAGAGTCGGCGGTCAAAGCCAAGGCTCTGTATGAGAAAGACAAAGCCTATGTGGTCAAGAACGGTGAGGTGATTATTGTCGATGAATTTACCGGAAGACTCCAGCCGGGCAGACGTTGGTCAGAAGGACTTCATCAAGCAATTGAGGCCAAGGAAGGTGTGGCCGTTCAAAAAGAATCCCGAACCATGGCTTCGATTACTTTCCAAAATTATTTTAGACTCTACAAAAAACTTTCAGGTATGACGGGTACCGCGAAAACCTCTTCCGAGGAATTTTACAAAGTATATGGCGCTGACACACTCGTCGTGCCAACTAACAAAATTATTGCTCGAAAAGATCACAATGATCAAATTTTCCAAACCGAACTTGGAAAATTCCGTGCCATTGCTCGAGAAGTAAAAGAAAAAAACACCAAGGGCCAGCCGGTCTTAATCGGAACAGTTTCGATTGAAAAGAACGAATTACTTTCTGAATATTTGAAAAAAGAAGGTGTACTGCATGAAGTTCTCAATGCCAAAAATCACGAACGCGAAGGAGAAATTATTGCTCAAGCTGGACGCAAAGGTGCAGTGACTATCGCGACCAACATGGCGGGACGAGGAGTGGACATCAAACTCGGAGGCAATCCTTCGACCGAGGAACTGTATGAAGAAGTGAAAAAAACCGGTGGACTTTTTGTGCTCGGTACCGAGAGACATGAAGCGAGACGCATTGATAATCAGCTTCGAGGACGATCAGGACGTCAGGGTGATCCGGGAGAAACTCAATTTTTTGTTTCGCTTGAAGATTCTTTGATGCGCGTGTTTGCGTCGGATACTATCAAAACTATGATGGGACGCTTTGGTATTCCTGAGGATCAGGCTATTGAGAATCGCTTGATTACCCGATCACTGGAAACGGCACAAACTAAAATTGAAGGTTTTAACTTTGACGCACGCAAACACGTTTTGGAATACGATGACGTTTTAAATTTCCAGCGTTCGGTAATTTACGGAAGACGCCGAAATATTCTTCGCGGCACTACAGAAGAGCTTGAGAAAACTTTGTTTGAAATGGCTGGGACGGATGAGGCGTTGGTCAAGATTGTGGCTGATAAAAAGAAAGAAGTGGGGGACAAGGATTTTTTCACGGGTCTCCGCCGGCTTATGCTCCAAGCCATCGACACCTTCTGGATTGAACATCTTGAAATTATGGATTACATGCGAAGTTCGGTAAATCTTCGCGCCTACGGTCAGCGTGATCCACTCGTCGAATATAAAAAAGAAGGGTTGCGACTTTTCAAAGAAATGGAAGATGCGACGATGAATCAGATTAGCCGATTGATCCCTGTTATCGCCGCTACAGCTTCGGCTGATCTTGGTGCCGGCCTTCGCGTTGAACAGCGCAAACTTGCCGAAGTTCACGAACAGGCTCAAATCATCGGTTCGGGGGACGCGCAATCAAATCGTCAGCACCAAGGAAAATCCCACGCGGTAATTCCCGGAATTCCTGAAAATAAAGTTGGGAGAAATGATCTTTGTCCGTGCGGTTCTGGGAAAAAATACAAGAAGTGTCATGGTGCCTAAGAACATAAAATATACTAGATTCTATTCTGGATGTTTTCTATATAATTCAAAATCAAACGAGGTTTTATTGCATAAGCGAGATGGTAATACTAAAAATAATCCACATAAGTGGGCATTTTTTGGTGGGGGAAATGAAGGGGGTGAAACTCCCGGAGATTGTTGTGTCAGAGAGTTGATGGAGGAACTTCATGTTGAAATCGATTCAAGCGATTTAGTTCCAGTTTGTGATTACCTAAATATTGAAAAAAACACTTGGCGCTATATTTATTATATTGAAAGTGAATTGAAAAAATCAGAAATAAATCTTGGAGAAGGCGCAGATTTCGATTGGATTTCGCTCGATAAAGTTTTTGAGTATGATTTGACCGAAAAGGTACGAGAAGATTTGAAAACATTTTTGCAATTAAAGAATAAGGTTACTAAAAAAGCTTAATTTTTTAAAAATTTAATTTTAAATTTTGCCACTTTAGTTAACTAAAGTGGCAAGATTTTTATAACAATGAAAACCTGTTGTGATATCTGGGATAAAAATATAAAAAATGCCACGGACAGTAATTCCGTGGCGAAGTTAGAAGTGGCGAGTGCTGCGAGTTTCGGCGATTATGTTTCCAGTGAAGGTTAGCGCCATGCAACTGTACATCCAACCAGAGGTCAGTGACACGTTGCAAAACATCATAACCAAAATCCATGCTTGAGCACTAAGCACGAGTGAGAGGAGCAGAGACCGAAGAATGATCTTTATCATAGGACCCTAGAAGTAGAGCGACGAGCCCTGCGGCGCAAGTCCCACAGGTTTACGAGAAAGCTGAAAGCCATCGTGGCACTTATCCAGCCCGGAGTTAGCAACTCAGGTCGAAGTAATAGACCCAAAATTACGAGAGCACCGCCTGTCGCTAGCGCGATTAGCAATGCTTGAAAGACAATCTTTTTCATGGGAGTTTTCACGAAGACCAACTAATGGTAGAGTAAAACATTTATTGTAATAAGTCAAATTTTCGGTTTAGTTGCTAATCTCGACCAGAAAAGAAAAAACCTCTGATTTTTCAGAGGTGTAAAATAACTAATGGAAAGTTGCTGCTCATGGCTATTGCCGGGCTACGTAGATCATCGAGTACATATGCCCGTGAAAGGTCAGGTAGTGTTCTCCCGGCAATCCAGGAAAAATCTCCTGTTCCCAGAAATCGCGGATTCCTGTGTTTGTGGTTAGACGGGATCTACTAAGTGTTAGTCGGTCGAGGTCTCGTTCGTAATGTAACAGCGACCCCTTGTTTTGGAAGCGGTTAATTCTCAGATGTTCCCAACCCTCCTCTGCGTGATCCATGATAAACGTTACTCCTCGCTCGGGCAAAATTCGAACCAGATTTAGGGCAGCTTGGACGGGATTCCGAAATTCGTGAAGAGCTTTGAAACAGGTCACCACAGAAAATTGATTCTGAAATTTTGGCACAAAATTTTCATCACAAACATCCGCCATTTCAAAAACCGTATTTGCTGCAAGCTCAACGAGGAGAGCCCCTTGGATATCAACGAGTGTGGTTTTGCTAACTCCAAACTCCTTAGCCACTTCAAGGCCGAAGACACCTTCTCCCGTGCCGACGTCAAGCAAGCTACTCTGTCCGTAGCGTAAGTGTTTGCTCAGCCTGCTGACAAATGCCACGATGGGTTTCCACGCTGCGTAAGCCATCAGGATTTCTTTTCGTCTTTTTTCTGCTACCCGCGGAGACATAATTCCTCCTTGGAAATTGTTGTGTTTCTAATTACTAAAATTGAGCATAAAATATTACTATGTATGTGTCAAATTTTGCAAAGGGTGTAATGTTACCCAAATGATTTATAATAATGCGTATGATCGAAGTTAAAAATCTACAAAAAGTTTTTAAACACAAGGGCAAGGACGTTGTTGCTGTTGACGGTGTTAATTTTTCTGTTGCTCAGGGAGAAGCGGTAGCTTTTATCGGCCCAAATGGCGCGGGGAAATCAACGACCATTAAAATGCTCACGGGAATTTTGTGGCCGACGAGCGGTGAGATACAGGTGTTGGGGTTGTCTCCTCAGAAAAATCGGAAAGAAGTGGTGGCTCAGATCGGCGCGGTGTTTGGCCAAAGGAGCAATCTCCTGCCAAATCTTCCGCCAGAAGATACGTTGCGTCTCTTTGGAGTGATGTACGGCCTTTCAAAAAAAGAAATCAAAGAACGCATTACCTATCTTGAAAAAACTTTGGGCATTGAGCCATTTCGAGATCAGCCGATTCGCACACTTTCTCTAGGACAAAGGATGCGTGTGGAAATTGCCTGCGCCTTAATTCATAAACCTAAAATTTTATTTCTCGATGAGCCAAGCATAGGACTCGATATTATTGCCAAACAAGTATTGCGAGAAACGCTTTCGAAGCTTCGAGCTGAACACAACATGACGATCTTTCTCACTTCGCATGATGTGGGGGATATTGAAGCTATTTGTGACCGAACGATTATTGTTAACTACGGACGGATTGTGGTGGATGAACCAACGAGCGAGTTAAGAAAAATGATTCAAAAGGAGCGGCGCATAGTGCTTTCCGAAAGATATGTTGCTGATTTCTCAATGTCGGGTGTGACAAAATCAAACGATGCCAGCGGTACTATTTTTACGATTGATACAACCGTTGCTGATGTAACCGCTGTCCTCAAAAAAATTCTGGATGGTGGCTACAATGGGGAAGTGGAAATTTTGTCGCCGTCTTTGGAAGATGTGCTTGTGGCGCTCTATAAAAAATAGCCAATGTATAAAGCTTTTTATTACATCTACATCGTCGCCAAAAATACTGTCGAACAAAAAAAGAAACTGATTTTTCAAATGATCAATCACACCGTTTTTCTTTTGTTTAGTTTATTTTTGTACAAATATGTCTACGAACTGTTGCCAAAGATAGGATCCAAGCTGCCTTTCTCAAACGCCATCTGGAGCATGTCCATGTATTTTATTGTTTTTTGGTTGGGGTTTCGCAATATAGAAAAAATTTTCAGACAGGATATTCTTTCGGGCAATATTGAAATGTATTTGTTGCGCCCGATTGGATACGTTTGGCAGAAAGTTTTTGTGCAGATCGGCCAAGGATTTACGACGTTTGTGCTGGCGCTCGTACTTTCTGTTGTTTTAGATACTTTGATTGTTGGATTACCGCAGATGAGTCAGACTCTTCCAGTTTGGATAGGCTCTCTCTTGGTAATATTTTTCCTCAGTCAAATTCTCACGTGTTTGATTTATGTCCTGTGCGGACTTTCCGGATTTTGGTTGGGGAACAGTGAGCCAATCTATTTTGTGGTTAGTAAATTAATTATGATTTTTGGTGGCGCTTGGGTGCCGATTGCTTTTTTCCCGAAAGCATTGCAACTGTTCGCCGAGTTTTCTCCGTTCGGTGCTTCGGTGGCGCTTTCGTATGCCATGTATCCCAATTTTGCTGAGCGATTTCCAGTATCGGTTTTAAATTTATGTGCGTGGATTGTAATCTTTGGCGTTCTGACGGCCGTTATTTCAAAGCGGGCAATGCGAAAGTTGTCGATTAACGGATAAAATGTATGTTGCACAGTCTTTATTATTTTTTCGCACAATCAAAATATAATTTAAAAAACGCCCACGCGCTTTCAGGCTCTTTTTGGGTGGGAGTTTTGAGTATGATTTTGAATAATTTCACCTTTTTTATTATTTGGTTTTTGTTTATGCAGGCGACTGGGCCAATTAACGGTTGGACAAGTATTGATGTGTTTGGAATGCTCGGAGTTTCGATTACGGCTTTCGGTTTTACCCACGCTTTTTTCCGAGGGGTTGTGGATTTGCCGGAACTGGTCACCAAAGGCACGTTTGATGGCGTGCTGGTATCGCCAGTTAATACTTTTTTAAAAATCGGAGGTTCGTCGTTTTCGGTGACTGCCTACGGTGATTTGTTGCAAGGTGCCGTCGTTGCCTTTTTGTATGGAGTGTTTTCGAGGTTTGATTTGTATACTTGGATTTTATATATCGTTGCAATTATTTTGGGTTGTATCGTCTTTCTGTGTTTGCGTCTGCTGTGTTCTCTGGTGGTATTTTTTGTTCATGATGGAGAGATAATTTCAAACCAGCTGTTTGAAATTTTTATCCGCCCAGGACTCTATCCCGGTGCTATTTTCCCCAATAAAATGAAAATATTTTTCATGACTGTTGTTCCTGCGCTTTTGACGAGCGCCACGCCAATCTATATCATTAAGTCTCACTCGATTTTTTTGGTTTTGTTTGGGTTTTCAATGACAGTTGTGTGGGTAGGTATAACATATTTGGTGTATAGTTTGGCAGTACGACGGTATGAAAGTGGTAATTATTTACGATAAGGGCTTCCAAAGTTGGCGCATTTCTTCGTTACTTCACGATTTTGCTCCTGCACCATATAGGAATATGTTTTAGTCGCAAAATCGCTCGCGCCTCGAACTGCATCCAACTTTGGAAGCCCTAGATAATCAAACAAAAATATGAAAAAAGATGCATTATTTTGTGTCGGTCAAAAAGCTTTCATTGAGAAAGATGGAAAAGTCTTGGTGCTGAACGATCCAAAGGGTGGGCTGGATTTTCCAGGTGGAAAAATTCAGGAAGGAGAGGCGAAGCTCGGGGATGTGGCCAGTTTAACAAATGCACTAAAGAGGGAAGTAAGAGAAGAAACAAACTTAGAGGTTGAGGTACAGGAGCCTTTTGTAGTTTGGTATCATGAGTTTGCTAAAGATCATAGGAATTTTGGAAAGCTTGTGTATATCGTGGGATTTAGATGCGCGTACGTTTCCGGTGATATCAAATTAAGTGATGAACATGATCGGTTTACGTGGATAGAGGCCAAGGACTTCGAGCGCTTTGATGACGGAAGTGATTTTTCGGGCGCCCTGAAAAAATATTTTAAGTTATAGGAGTAAATTAGTATGTTGTATACAGAAGAGCCGAAAAATTTTAAGCCGAAATTTGAAGTGGTAAGTTGTTTTGTTGAGCTCTCTTCCCAACACATTCGGCCTGCTGGCCTCAGTATTTCGTCGCCTTCGTTCCTCAAGATTTTGCTATTGCATCGAAACGATAATAAGTCGCAAGGCGGTAAGTGGGGAGCGCCGGCGGGGAAAGTTGAAAAGGGAGAAACGTTAGAACGGGCAATGGCGCGGGAAGCATTTGAAGAAACGGGATTAACGTTGAAGGAATCAGATTTGAAATATTTGCGGAAAGTCTACGTGCATCATGAGGGTTATGATTTTGTGTATCACATGTTTCGGCTCGTCTTGAGTGATAAACCAAAAATTACTCTCGTTGAAAAAGAACATCAGGGGTTTTGTTGGATTTCGCCAAAAGAATCGCTCGAGCTTAATTTGGTAGATGATATGGCAACGTGCATTCGCATGAATTATCAAAATCAAATTTAAATGAAGTACAACAAATTGGTACGGGATAAAATTCCTCAAATCATTAAACAAAAAAGAGAAACTGCCGTGGTTCACGTCGCCAGTAAAAACGAGTATTGGCAGAAACTGAAAGAAAAATTGTTGGAAGAGGTTGGGGAATTTAATAAAGACGAGAATATGGAAGAGATAGCGGATATTTTAGAGGTGCTTGACGCGGTCATTGCGTTTAAAAAGTTCGATCGACGGAAAATTCTGAAAATTAAAAAGCAAAAATTTGCGGAGCGAGGAGGTTTCAAAAAAAGAATTATTTTAGTAAGCACTGATTAAATTTGGCTACTTTAGTCAACTAAAGTAGCAGTAATTAAATTTATGGAAATTAAACAAGGAACGTACGAACACTACAAAGGTAAGCGCTACGAAGTTATTGGGGTTGCTACACACAGCGAATCGCTCGAAGAATTAGTAGTGTATCGCGCGCTCTATGGCGAAGGAGAATTATGGGTTCGCCCAGTCGGAATGTTTTTAGAGAAAGTTGAGCATAATGGAAAAGAAGTTCCACGATTTACATATGTTGGAAAGTAAGAACTTTTGCGCTATTGTTATCGAGTTATGGCAAAAAAGACTATTTTAGTAACCGGTGGAGCGGGCTTTATTGGCTCAAATCTGATTGAGCAACTGGTAAAAAATTCCAGTAACGAGGTTTACTCGCTGGACAACTATTCAACGGGTTCAAAAGAAAACCATGTTGCTGGCGCAACCTATATTGCCGGTGACACGCGTGAGATTGCTCAATTGGTAAAAATTAAACCCGATTTGATATTTCATTTGGGTGAGTATGCTCGTGTCGAAAAAAGTTTCGAGGATATGGAAATGGTTTGGGCTTCAAATAAAAATGGGACGTTTGCGGTATTGCAATTTGCTCGGAATGCTGGTGCCAAAATCGTCTACGCTGGTTCAAGTACTAAATTCGGCGATGGGGGACTCGGCCGCGACCAAAGTCCGTACGCCTGGACCAAGGCCAGCAACACCGAGCTCGTAAAAAATTATGGCGTTTGGTTTGGTCTCAAGTATGCCATCACGTATTTTTATAACGTCTACGGCCCACGAGAAATTTCTACTGGTGGCTTTGCGACGGTCATCGGAATTTTTAAAGAAAAAGCAAAAAATGGCCAGGCGCTTTCTGTGGTTGCTCCGGGAACTCAAACTCGGATTTTTACACATGTTGACGATATCGTTCGAGGTTTAATTTTGGTTGGAGAAAAAGGCCTTGGTGATGGCTATGGTTTGGGTGCAGAAGAAGAGTATTCAATACTGGACATTGCCAAACTTTTTGGTGGAGAAATCCAAATGTTGCCTGAGCGCGCGGGCAATCGCATGACTTCTACTATCGACCTTTCTCGTTCTCGCGACGAGCTGGGTTGGCGAGCAGAGAAAAGTATTAAAAAATATGTTGAGGAGTTTTTAACGTCAGTTAATTAGAAAATGCCCATGGTTGCTTCTTCTGTCATCCTTGCGAATGCGGGGATCCAGAAAATGGTATTGTTGTGAAGCCTAGATTTCCGCTTTCGCGGGAATGACACCACACCAAATATTTAGCTTATATAAAATATGAAAGACTTCGATAAAAATTTACGACCATCTGTGGGGTGTGGAGTAATGATCTTTAAAGATGGGAAAGTTTTGCTGGGAAAGCGCAAAAGCGCACACGGAAAAGGCCAGTTTTGTTTTCCCGGCGGACATTTAGAATACATGGAATCGATTGTGGACTGTGTTAGACGAGAGACAAAAGAGGAAGCCGGAATTGAAATTAAAAATATTCGATTTCTGCGAGTGTACAACGAAAAAGAATATGCCCCCAAACATTACATCAACATTAGTTTCGTAGCCGATTGGAAATCTGGCGTGCCAAAAGTGTGTGAGCCTGATTCATTTGAGTCGTGGGGTTGGTATGATATGGACAAGCTTCCGTCGCCCTTGTATGCAATGGTGCCGAATGTGATTGATAGCTACAAAACTGGCAAAGTTTTTTATGATGCGTAATCTTGCATATTTCTCTCCTTTGGGTAGTATGGCAAAAGTTTGAACAATTGAAATAAGGAATAATTATGACGACGAATTTGTCTCCGCTCCCAGTCGGTTCAACCGTTGGGATTTTAGGTGGTGGTCAACTTGGCAAGATGCTTGCTGCTGCGGCCGCTCAACTTGGATATAAACCCTTAATCTACTGTCCTGAAAAGGACGCCTGTGCGCTCACGGTTGCTCGAGGCTTTGTTGCAGGCTGGGAAGATGGCGATGCTTTGAAGTTTTTTGCCGAGCAGTGCGGTGTGATTACCTGCGAGCTCGACGAAGGTCCCGGTTTTCTTTGGGCCACCAAATTTTTGGAGGGCCTGGGTAAGAAAGTTTTCCCGGGCACAGAAGCACTCCTCGCGGCGCAGGATCGCAGGCGTGGAAAAGAGATTGCGTTTTCTGCTGGGATTAAAAATCCTTGGTACGGCGTGGTTACAAAAGCAAGCGACTTCAGTCACTTCGCGGATTGTTCCTTTCCCATGCTTTTAAAAACTTGCACCGGCGGTTACGACGGTAAAGGCCAACGGAAAGTAAATTCGGTGGAGGAGCTCGAGCCGGCTTTCGCTGAACTCGGAAGTGTCGACTGCGTCTTGGAAAAGATCGTCGATTTTTTCTTTGAGTTTTCGGTGATCGTTGTCCGGGGTCAGACCGGGGAATGTCGCGCCTATGCGCCGTTTCGGAATTTCCACGAGAATGGTATTTTGGTTGAAACGGTTTGGCCAGAGAGATCAATCTTTGTTGAGTCCGTAGTTGCTTCGGCTGCTCTTGATTCGGCGAAAAGGATTGCTGATCGTCTTGAAGTGGTTGGACTTGTGGCAGTTGAGTTTTTCTACGCTCGGGATGGTAAGATCCTTTTCAACGAATTTGCAGTTCGTCCGCACAATTCCGGACACGTTACGCTTGATTGGGCTTACACAAGTCAGTTTGAGCAACACATCCGCGCGGTTTGCGGATTACCTTTCGGTTCTACTGCGGTTCGAGGACAGGGCGGCAAGATGGTCAATGTTATTGGTAATCTCGAGCAGGTCCAAGCATCTTTGCCTCATCCGAAAGCGAGAATCTACATCTACGGCAAGCCAGCACGGCCCGGACGCAAGCTCGGTCACATTAATCGCCCCTTGATGAATTAACTAGGTTCCAATCCCTCATTTTCGAGGGATTTTTATTTGTCTGCTGATTCGGCGATAAATTTTTGCTATACTATCTGGCATGCCGAACGCAGTTATCGAAGTAAAAAATCTCGCTAAAACGTTTAACAAAATTCCTGCGGTAAAAGGAATTTCTTTCAATGTGTATGAAGGAGAAATTTGTGGACTTTTGGGCCCAAACGGAGCAGGGAAGACCACGACCATTCAAATGATTCTCGATCTTATTACGCCAACCTCCGGTGACATAAAAATTTTCGGCAAGCATATGAGTAGCCATCGAGAAGAAATTTTAGGGGCGATGAATTTTTCGTCACCGTACGTTGCTCTTCCGGGCAATTTGACCGTCATGGAAAATCTTAAAACCTTCTCGCGGTTGTATGGCGTTTCTGATGTTAAATCTAAAATTGCAGAACTGAGCAGTTTTTTCGAGATTAAAGATTTTTTAGGCAAGATGACTTCTAATTTATCGACTGGACAATTGACGAGGGTTAATCTTACGAAGGCGCTTTTAAATGATCCAAAACTTTTGCTTCTCGACGAACCGACCTCGAGCTTGGATCCCGACATTGCTGATCGTACCCGAAAAATGCTTTTGAAAATTCGGAGTGAACGAAAGGTGACGATGCTTTATACAACGCATAATATGGCCGAGGTTGAAGAAATTTGCGATCGAGTCATTTTTATTAATCACGGGGAAATAAAGGATGAAGGAACGCCAATTGAACTGATTAAGAAATACGGTAAGAACGACCTGAATGATGTTTTTTTACACATAGCGAGAAATGAAGATTCAAAATTCGAAGCACTAAACCCGAAATCCGAAACGAACTCTTAAATTGCAATGTTTGAAATTTTAAAAATTATTATTTAAATATTTTTCGAATTTCGATATTCGAATTTCGGATTTACTTTTTATGAAGTTACACCGCATCAATGCATTGTTAATTCGCCATCTGTATCTCTACAAGAGAAGCTTGCCACGGCTCATGGATATTTTCTATTGGCCGGTGATGGAAATTTTAATTTGGGGATTTCTCAGTGTCTACATTGATAAATTACAGCTCGGTGGTTTAAATGTTGTGACAGTTCTTTTGGGAGCGATTGTCTTTTGGGTGTTACTCGATCAATCACAAAAAGCCGTTTCTATCGCATTCTTGGAAGAAGTTTGGGAGAAAAATCTTTTAAATATTTTTGTAACGCCACTGACTGTTTCTGAGTTTCTCACGTCGACTATTTTTGTAGGATTGATACGAATTATTCTCGCGGCGCTCGTTATGATTCCGCTGGCCTTTTTCCTCTACAGTTTCAACTTATTTACGCTCGGGTTGTACTTGATTCCATTTGTGGCAATCTTGCTTCTGTTTGGTTGGACGTTGGGTCTTTTCAGCACGGCTGTCATTTTGCGTTTTGGCACGTCAGCGCAGATATTTGCGTGGGGTTTTATTGTTCTTATTCAACCTTTCAGTGCCGTGTTTTATCCGGTTTCAGCGCTTCCGAAATTTTTACAACCACTCGCGTATATGATTCCTTCGACGTACGTTTTTGAGGGTATGCGACATGTGATTGCCCTCGGAACTTTGCCACTTCGGGATTTGGCCTTCGGTTTCGGGAGTACTCTTTTTTACGCCGTGCTGGTCGTTTGGTTTTTTGCTACAATGTTTGCACAGGTGAAGCGGACGGGTAGGTTGCTAAAGCTTGATTAGGAAGAATAGAAAATATGAAAAAAGCAGAAAACAACAAGAAACCCCTCGTAGTCGCTGTTTCTGGGGGATTTGACCCAGTCCACATCGGTCACGTGCGGATGTTTAACGAGGCTAAAAAACTCGGGGACAAATTGGTTGTAATTTTAAACAACGATAACTGGCTAAAAAATAAAAAGGGCGAACCGTTTATGCCAGAAGCCGAGCGGAAAGAAATTTTGGAGGCTTTAGCCGCAGTCGATGAAGTGGTGTTGACCTCACATCCAGAAATAGTGACTGACACGAGCGTTTGCGCCGAGCTTGAAAAAATCCGACCTGACATTTTTGCGAACGGCGGAGATCGTAGAAACCCCGATGAAATTCCCAGTTTAGAAAGTGTCGTATGCAACAAGCACAATATCAAAATGGTTTTCAATATCGGTCATGGAGGCAAGGTGCAGTCGAGTTCATGGCTTGTTAACAAGCAAAAGAATAATAAAAAATAATTTTGATTTTATGACTAAAATTCTTAAATTTTTCGATCATTTGGAAGATAAAACTCGAGGACAATTGAGTCACGTTCCGATTCTCTACGCGCTCATCGGAGCGGTGTCGATTGTTTTATTTTGGAGAGGCATCTGGGATCTTGCGGACATATTGGCTCTGAAGGGCGGGCTATGGGCAATTATTTTTGATCCCATAATTTCTCTTCTTATCAGTATGATAATCCTATTGGGCACAGGTATCTTTGTCTCGTTTTTTATCGGAGACAGAATCATCATGTCTGGGCTGAAGCATGAGAAAAAAGTTGAGGAAAAAACTGAATCAGAGGTTCGAGATGAAGAGGTGCTCATCCACGTGTTACATAAAAAAGTTGATTTGCTCACTCAAGGTCTAGAAGACATAAAAAGGATGCTCAATCGATAATTCGATTCTCTTTCGCACTTGTAGTATAGTAGTTCCATTATGGACAAAAAGGTTGTAATTGCTACGCATGATGGCATGTTCCACCCGGATGATATTTTTGCTGTGGCTACTCTTTTGTGTTTGTTGGAGAAAACTCCTGTGTTGACTACCGTGATTAGAACTCGCGATGAAGATAGATTGCGCAAGGCAGATTTTGTGGTGGATGTTGGTGGCGCGCATGACGAAAAAAACAACCGTTTTGATCATCATCAAGCGGGAGGTGCGGGGAAGCGAGCGAATGGAATCTCCTTCGCCGCGTTCGGTTTGGTGTGGCAGAAGTATGGCAAGGATATTGCCGGTTCAGAAAAGTTGGCGGCCTCGGTGGATCAAAAATTGGTTTCTTCGATTGACGCGGGCGATAACGGCATCGATATTTATAAAAAAAACTTTGATGACGTTGAGCCGTATCTTGTGGGTGATTTTTTCCACAATCTCAGACCAACATGGCAGGAATCGATCGACTCACTCGACACAAAATTTTTAGAAGCAGTTGCTATCGCGCGGCAAATTTTGACGCGTGAAATTGAGCACTCTAGGGGCTCGCTTGAAGCGGAAAAATTGGTGATTGCGGCGTATGAATCGTCGAAAGACAAACGAGTGGTTGTGCTCGACGCTTTTTATCCTCACCAAAAAACCCTGGGAGGATTTTCGGAGCCGTTGTTTGTGGTGCATCCTCGCCCCGACGGTAAATGGAATGTCGGCGCCATTCGGGATGACGAAGCGTCATTTAAAAATCGGAAGAATTTGCCAGAGGCTTGGGCTGGCAAGCGCGACGCTGAGTTAGCTTCTGTCACCGGCGTTCCCGATGCTGTTTTTTGTCACAACGGTCGCTTCATGGCCGTTGCACAATCAAAAGCCGGGGCGATTAAGCTCGCGGAGCTCGCTCTGAGTTCATAAAGTTCATAAAGTTCATCAAGTTATCAAGTTTATAAAGTATGAAGATAGAAAAATTTGAGGATATACTTTCGTGGCAAAGGGCAAAAAGTTTAGCTGTCTTACTTTATAAAATTTTAAAAGATAATAAAGATTACGGTTTTAGGGATCAGATTCAGAGAGCGGTAGTGAGTATTTCAAATAATATTGCGGAAGGATATGAAAGGAGAAGCAATAAAGAGTTCAAGCAATTTTTATACGTGGCGAAAGGGTCATGTGGAGAAGTTCGCTCAATGGCTCATGTTGGTGTAGAGTTAGGATATCTCAAGGAGAGCGATTTCAAGGAAATTTATTCAAGTTCCATTGAGATCTCAAAACTTCTGTCCGGTCTTATTAAGGTGCTGTAACTTGATGAACTTTATAACTTTTAACTTGATAAACTAAAATCCTATGGCCTTCGTAGACGAATTAAAAATGCACATGAAAGCCGGCAATGGTGGCCGGGGTATTGTCTCGTGGTTGCACGAGAAAGGTAAAGAATTCGGCGGTCCTGCCGGAGGCGACGGTGGCAATGGAGGAAATGTGATCGTGCGCGGGGCGAGGGACATCGGTGTGCTCGCTAAGTATCGACATGAAAAAGAATTTCGGGCTGAGAACGGTGAAAGTGGCAAAAACAAAAGTATGCACGGAAGAGGCGGCAATGATTTGGAAATTCTTTTGCCGGTTGGATCGCTTGTCACAAACTTGCGAACCAAAAAGGTGGTGGAACTTTTGAAGGAAGGCGAATCGGTGTTGTTACTCTCAGGTGGCCGCGGCGGCTATGGCAACGAGCACTTCAAGGGTTCAAAAAATATTCGACCGTACGAATGGACTCCGGGGAAACCCGGGGACGAGGCAGATTTTTTTATTGAACTTCGACTGGTGGCCGACGCGGGACTTATCGGACTGCCAAACGCTGGAAAATCATCTCTTCTCAATGAGCTGACTAACGCCACGGCTAAAGTTGGCAATTACCAATTTACAACACTCGAACCTAACCTCGGAGATTTTTACGGACACATTCTTGCTGACATCCCAGGTCTTATTGAGGGCGCGTCGGAAGGCAAAGGACTCGGCCATCAATTTTTGCGTCACATCGAACGAACCAAAGTGCTTTTGCATTGTATCTCACTTGAAAATGAAGATGTTTTGGAAGTGTATAAAACTATCCGCGCAGAACTCAAGGCCTACAATCCGAAGTTAACGCAAAAGCCTGAGGTGATCATTCTCACAAAAACCGATATGGTTTCTGAGGAAGACGTTGCTAAGAAGTTAAAAAAACTTTCCAAAAAAACAACCGACATTCTCACGGTTTCGACAATTGACACCGACTCGCTCAAAAAATTAAAGAAAGATTTGACGGCTATTTTAAAAAAGTACTCGGTTTAATTTTGCCGTTTTCTCAATCATGCGGGATTTGTAAAAAGCGATGAAAATCGTTACACTAATGTCCATGTCACAAAAGAAATATTCACCTACAATTGGACTCGAAATTCACGCAGAACTCAAAACACTGACCAAGATGTTTTGCAACTCCAAGAATGATCCGGATGAGCAGAAACCTAACGTCAATATTTGTCCTGTCTGCATGGGGCACCCGGGCACGCTTCCTGTGATCAACAAAGAAGCGGTTAAACATGTTTTGAAAGTTGGCGTGGCCGTAGAAGGTGAGCTCGCTGATTTTACTGAATTTGATCGTAAGAATTATTTTTATCCTGATATACCAAAAGGCTATCAGATCAGTCAATACAAATATCCGCTGGTAAAAGGCGGCACACTTTCTGGCGTGGCGCTGACTCGAATTCACCTCGAGGAAGATACGGCTCGATCGGGACATGACGAAGGCGACTACAGTCTTGTGGACTTTAATCGCGCAGGATTACCGCTCATGGAATTAGTAACTGAGCCTGTCATTAAAAGTGCGGAAGAAGCGGGAACATTTGCGCGTGAGTTGCAACTCTTGTTGCGATACCTAGGAGTGTCTAATGCCAACATGGAAAAAGGAGAAATGCGTGTTGAGGCAAATATTTCAGTGAGCGACACCGATACGTTTGGAACGAAAGTTGAAGTAAAAAATCTTAACTCATTTCGATCTGTTGAGCGCGCGGTGCGTTTTGAGCTTGAACGTCAGATCGACGTACTCGAGAGTGGAGAAAAAGTCATTCAAGAAACTCGAGGGTGGGATGATGGAAAACAGGTCACATTTAGTCAGCGCGCCAAGGAAGAATCCCATGATTATCGTTATTTTCCTGACCCCGATCTTCCGAAACTGATGATTTCTGAGATTCCAGAATTTGCTAGTGCCGCGCTTAAAAAAGAGATACCAGAGCTACCGAGGGAAGTGCGAGAGAGGCTCTCCACTTCGTATGGAGACAAATTGACCGAAGAAAATCGAGAGATTTTTGTGCGGGTGATTCCTTTCGGAAATTATTTTAACGCAGTCATCTCGGCTTTTGCTGGAGAAAAAAAACATGAAAAAATTGCCATTAATTACTTAACGTCTGATTTGATTGGGTTGATGAAAAAAGATTTCGGTGATTCGTGGGAAGAAGAATTTGCAAAAGTTTCCACTAAAATTTCTCCGGAAAATTTTGCCAAGCTCATGCGTCAAGTAGGGGAATCAGTTATTTCTTCCCGCGGCGCGAAAGATGTTCTTGCTTTGATGTACAAGGACGGAGGCGATCCAGTGGTTCTCGCTGAAAAGGCTGGCCTCCTACAAAAAAGTAATGAAGGGGAGTTGAGCGAGATTGTAAAGACTATACTTCAGGCTAATCCAAAAGTGGTTGAAGATTTTAAAAATGGAAAAGAAGCCTCGTTGCAATTTTTGGTGGGGCAGGGCATGAGAGCCACCAAGGGTTCGGCTAATCCCGCGATGTTGGCGACGATGATCCGTGAAAGTATCGCAAAATAGCCGGTTTAACCGCTCCAGTTCTTTCCTCGTCCCCACAATTTGTTAGGTCACAAGGCTTATTGGGATTATAATTAGAGCCAAGAACTATGAGTTCGGACCATACATTTGAGAAGAAAAAAAATCTCTCCATTCGGGGTGGGTCTTTTGTGTATGACACTGACTCTTCGCCTTTAATTCCAGATTTACAAAAAAAGTCTGTCGCTCTTGTTTCTGAAATTTCTGAAAAGCGAAAAGTTGCGTCTACGATCAAGAAAACTAATTTTAAATGGAAAACTGGCATGGCAGCATTAGTTGTTTCAGCGGGTTTAATTTTTGGAATTTTTTCGATAGATCAATCAGATGTTTCAAGTTTAACCGTTAGGCTTGAGTCTGCTGCCTCAGCCATCTCTTTACAAAAAGTTTCTCCGGTTTCAAAATTTTTAAAGTATGCTCATGTCGGTCTCTCGACAGTCTCCAGTGAATTTTTAGATTTGTACCAAGGAACTGGAATCGCTCTTGTTCAATTATCCGAAGATTCTTTGCGAGTGTTTGGGCCATTTTCCGCACCATCAACTAATTTGGCAGCAGTGGCAAGCAAATAAGGTAATTTAAAAGGCTGTTTCTCCCGTAAAGGTTTTGTTGCTATAATGAAACCTATACATTAGATAAAATTATTTATAAGCGTCGGCGCTCAATGGACGTTGCGCCGACATGATTTCGCTAAATCACCTATGAAAAAAATCAGAGTTGGAATCAACGGACTTGGAAGAATTGGCAGAGCATTTTTGAAAGTTTCTTTGGAAAACAAGGAATTGGAAGTGGTGGCGGTCAATGATTTGGGAGATGCGGAAAACATGGCGTATCTTTTAAATTTTGACTCTGTGTACGGTAGAAGCGGATTGGAAGCTAGGGGGGCAACGGGAGTTTTGACGGTGAAAGGTCAGGAAATTAAATATCTTTCAGAAAAAGATCCGGCTAAATTGCCATGGGGAGATTTGAATGTTGATGTGGTTGTAGAATCGACCGGTTTTTTTGCTAGTTACGAAAAAGCTAAATTACATATTGCTGCCGGAGCAAAACGTGTGGTGATTACCGCGCCAGTCAAAGACGAAGATCCACAGGGTGCAACGGTTTTAGTTGGAATTAACGAAGAAAAATTGCAAACCTGCGTGGTCAGTTCAAACGCCTCGTGCACCACAAACGCTTCGAGCCCCGTGATTGCGATTTTAGATGAAGCGATCGGAATTGAGAAAGCGATTTTAAATACGGTGCATGCCTACACCGCTACTCAAGCGCTTGTTGATGCTCCTGCGGGAAAAAAAGGTTTGCGTGAAGGACGTGCCGCGGCAGTAAATATTATTCCATCGAGCACCGGAGCTGGGATAGCGATGACAAAGGCGTACACAAAACTAACAGGGTTGTTTGAGGGTATTTCCCTTCGCGTTCCGGTCACCTGTGGATCGATTGCCGATATTACTTTTATTGCAAAACGCGATACGACAATAGAAGAGGTTAATGAAATTCTGCGCGGCGCCGCAGCGGCGCCGCGCTGGTCCGGTATTTTTGCAGTTTCTGAAGTCGGTGAAGATCTCGTTTCCACAGACATTGTCGGTCGCGCTGAAGGCGCTATCGCTGATCTTTCTATGACGCGAGTGGTTGGAGGAAATTTGGTAAAAGTTTTGGCGTGGTACGACAATGAGATGGGGTACACTCACACGCTCGTGCGACATGTGATTGAAGCGGGGAAGTTGGTTTAGTAATAAAACTATGAAAAAGATAACAGGTACAGTGTTTCTTGTCTTTATACTAATTTCAGGATGCAGTTTCCTTTTCCCCGAAATATTCCAAGATATGATAAATTCAATTTCGCCAAGTTACTCTTGGGCGATTATGGGTGGAATCTGGATAGTCACTTTCTTACTGACTATTGTATTCATTGTTATGGTAGCAACTGATAAAAAAAGTCGAAAAACTAATTTACCTGAGGCCTAATTCCTAATTATCTATTCCAATGAAAATTTACATCGGATCTGATCATGCTGGATTTGAACTCAAGGGAATGATTTCCCGATTTTTGATGAATCTCGGTCACGAGGTGGTAGATAAAGGTGCCTATCAATTTTTGCCGGACGACGATTATCCAGATTTTATAATTCCTGTGGCGCAAGCGATTTCGAATGATGGTGGTGATCCCGAGCGCAGTCGAGGAATTATTTTTGGCGGTTCTGGTCAAGGGGAGGCCATTGTGGCTAATCGATTTCCGCATGTGAGAGCGGTAGTGTTCAACGGCCAATACGCCCCAAAAGACGGACGCGAAATTCCCAATGAAATTAAAATTTCTCGTGAGCACAATGATTCCAATATTCTTTCACTCGGCGCGCGGTTTTTAAATGAAGCTGAAGCGCAGGCCGCGGTGAAGCTCTGGCTTGAAACAGCCTTTTCGAATGATGGTCGCCACATTCGTCGCTTGCAAAAAGTTGATTTAATTTCTAAGGCCTAGCGCCTAAAACCTAATGCCTAATTTCGAAATCATTCCCGCCATCATTCCTAAAAATATTGAAGAGCTCGAAGACAAAATGTCTTCACTGCGAAATCTCGTACCTGTGGTGCAGATTGATGTACTGGACGGTAGCTTGGTTTCCGCGCGGAGTTGGCCGTATCAATCGCCAAGCAAATCCGATTCGTTTTTCGATGATATTCTAAAAGAAAAAGAAGGATTTCCATTTTGGGAACAGTTGGAATTTGAAGCTCACCTTATGGTTCGCCAGCCGGAACTGATTATTTCAGATTGGATCATCGCCGGCGCCTCGAGAATTATTGTGCAACTCGAGGGTTGCAAGGATTTCAATGCGGTGGTAACTGAAGTGGCAGAGCGCGTGCCGCTTGGTGTTTCTCTTGCGCTCGATACGCCAGAAGAATTACTTGAACCGATTGCTGACAAGGTTTCCATTATCCAATGCATGGGTTGGAATTTTTCCAATCTCGGCCAGCAAGGGAAAACCTTTGACGAAGGTACATTAAATAGAGTGCGACGATTGCGACAGCTCTACCCCGAGCATATAATTAGTGTTGATGGGGGAGTGAACTTAGAGAATGCTCCACTTTTACTATTTTCTGGCGCCACGAGATTGGTTGTTGGTTCAGCACTGTGGGCAGACGGATCACTTCGAGAAAATTTGGCGAAGTTTAAGAGTCTAAAAAATGAAAGCTAAAAAAAATAACAAGAAAGTGGTACGGCCAAAAGAAACCCTGACTTTGGAGGGTGTTAAAAAAGCTATTGAAGATGTGGTTTTGCCATCACACAATAATCTTCGTCTTGAAATTGATACTAAAATTGAAAATCTTGCCATAATGATGGCTCGAAGTTTTAAGGAAATTGACGGAAAAATTTCTACTACGGACCAAAGGCTTGTTCTTGCAAGAGAAGAGATTTTACGAAAGCTTGACAGCACCAATATTCGAATTGATGATTTGGCTTTTAACCGAGTTAAATATACTGATTTTGATATTTTAAAAAAGGATGTTGAGCTTTTAAAAACAAAATTTAGCAACAAACGCCAGACTTAAAAATAAATGGCACTTCACGAAGATACAATAAAAAATCTCGAACTACAGGCTAACAATATTCGCCAGTCCATTATCGAGATGCTTGTCGAAGCGGGTTCGGGGCACACGGCAGGCCCTCTTGGCATGACCGACATTTTTACCTATTTATATTTTTATGGTTTGAAACATAATCCTAAAATTCCTGATTGGCCAGAACGCGACCGATTGGTACTTTCTAATGGCCACATCTGTCCGGTGCTCTACGCTACCATGGCGCACGCCGGATATTTTTCAAAAGACCTGCTCAAGACTTTACGAAAATTTGGTTCGTCGCTCCAAGGTCATCCGCATCGTGATTTTTTGCCAGCGCTTGAGACGAGTTCTGGGCCTCTTGGCTCTGGCCTTTCTCAGTCCGTGGGCATGGCACTCGCCAACAGAATTGATGGCGGTAAAACTTCCGGAAAATTTATTTTCTGCATGATGTCAGATGGTGAGCACGACTGTGGCAATACGTGGGAAGCCATGATGCTCGCTGGAAAAGAAAAACTAGGTAACCTAATTGCTATTGTTGATCGCAATAATATTCAAATCGACGGGTATACCGAAGACATTATGCCGCTCGAGCCTTTCAGTGATAAATACCAATCTTTCAATTGGCATGTTCAAGAAATTGATGGGCATAATTTTTCTGCGATTGATGAAGCGGTCAATCGAGCCAAAGCGGTTTTTGATAAACCAAGTGTGATTATTGCTCGGACGATTCCAGGAAAAGGAGTCAAGGAATTTGAACGAGATTATACTTGGCATGGCAAACCACCAAATAGGGAAGAAGCAGACATGGCTTTGGCCGAATTGCGAACGCTCGGTGGGAAGATCAAAAGTGAACATCAATAGAAATTTTGCTAAGGCAACGTGATATAATGGGACGGAAGGAGAAGTTATATTTTTGTAATGCGATGAGAGCCGCTCGAAAAAAACCAAATTATCAACACGAAAAAAACATTTTGTTTTTTGTGCTGTGTTATGGAATTTTTAGTTATTCCTTGGCGATTGTGGGAGCGATAGCGGTCTCTTTCCAAAAAGGTTTTTCCTATGAACTTTTTTCTAGCTCCGTCTTGAGTGTTTTAAAGGAATTGTATTTGTTGACACCCGAGCACCAAGGTCTGACCTACGTTTTGTTTATCGCGTTTACTTTTCTTTTTACTTATTGGTTTTATTTTTACCGAGTGCCGGTCAAAAAAAGAAGTTATTGCGACTTTAAAACCTTTGTTCACTTTGGCATGTTTTTGCCGGTGACCCTGGTAATCGGCTTGCATGTCTTTAATATGATTACGCTGGGTTAAGTTCAGATACATTACCCATGAGAGTCTTTGAAACTATTTTAAAATTACTTTTCCTTTTGAGCTCGATGTACTTGACAGTACTCGCTCAGAGTCCGAACCAAGAACCGGCTATATTGGTTTTATTTTTCGGGCCGCCGTTTTTTCTGCTGTCTTTTATTTTGGGTTTGGTTTTGATTTTTAATAAAAAATCGAGCTACAATTACCCACAATCTAAAAGAGATTACGCAATTCGCAAAACAGAAGGCGGCATTTTAATAATTTTCTCAGTCGTTTGTTTTTCAATTTTGGTTTATTCCATACTCAGTAGTCACCAGCCTTTGTTCATGAGTTAGAGTACATACGAATGCCTGCTCCACAGATTACAATGATGAAAATATTTGTTTTAATACCGATCGTTTTTTTATTTTGCTGGTTTCTGCTTGAGATTTCTAAGGGAAGGATGTATGTTCGCAATACCCGTGGATATATTTATCGAAGTGAACAACCAGTTCTTTTTTGGTCTCTTACCTCCGCCCTTACGTTCTTGTTTCTTTACATATTTTATTCCATACTAAGCTAAATAAATCAGTAGGTATGTTAAATTTAAGTTTAAAATTAAATCCGAAACTTTTCGACAAAGACGTCGAGCAACTGCCCACTCGCAAAGGGTTCGGCGAGGGACTTCTCCTTGCTGGAGAGGCAGATAAAAATGTGGTGGGGTTGTGTGCCGATTTGACTGAATCGACCCAGATGCATTTGTTTAGGAAAAAATTTCCAGAGCGATTTGTGGAGATGGGCGTGGCGGAACAAAACATGGTGACGGTGGCGAGTGGGATGGCGGCCATGGGAAAAATTCCTTTTTGCACGTCGTATGCCATGTTTAATCCGGGAAGAAACTGGGAACAGATTCGCACGACTATTTGCTACAACGACCGACCAGTAAAAATTGTTGGTTCACACTCTGGAGTTTCTGTCGGGGCCGATGGCGGAACGCATCAGGCGATTGAAGACATTGCGCTCATGCGCGTCTTGCCAAGGATGGTGGTGATTTCACCATGCGATGCCATTGAGGCAAAAAAAGCTACGCTGGCGATTGCCAAAAATAACACGCCGGTGTATTTACGATTGGCTCGTGAAAAAACTCCGATTATGACAACCGAAGCTACGCCGTTTGAAATAGGGAAGGCACAGGTTTTCTTTGCTCCAGAAAAAGGCAACGCTGAAGTTGGGATTGTGGCGACGGGAGCACTGGTTCATAAGGCGCTCGAAGCGGCACGAAAATTAGAGGGAGAAGGCGTTCGGGTAAAAGTTTTAAATTTTGGCACGATTAAACCGCTTGATGAAAAAGCTTTGGTTGATTTGGCGCACGAAACCGGAGCGATCGTCACTGTAGAAGAACACCAAATGGCAGGAGGTTTTGGTTCGGCAGTGGCAGAATGTTTGGCGCGTCGGATGCCGGTGCCGATTGAATTTATCGGTGTGGCAGATCAGTTTGGACAGTCAGGAACTCCAGAAGAATTAATTGAACACTATAAAATGGGTTCGAGTCATATCAAAGAAGCGGCCAGAAAAGTTTTGAAAAGGAAAAGATAAAAATGCCCCCATCTTTTTAATTTTTTAATCTCATGTAACAAATTTATGTAGTATAAAGACCATGGTTTTAAAGTTACACAAAGA
This sequence comes from Patescibacteria group bacterium, assembly GCA_040390045.1. NCBI lineage: Bacteria > Patescibacteria group bacterium. Next base: position 222,795 of record JAZJZC010000001.1, on the reverse strand, counting down.
TAAATATAAGCCCCAAAATAGCTTTACTAACACGGTGTTGGGGGCTCTTCTTGTAGCAGGAGCCGTAACTTTGGTTTTATCCAATCCTCATGCTGTACAAAAATTATTGCAGGGAATACGGAAAGAATTCAACGAGAAAAAAGTTAGAAACACTTTTTATTATTTACGCAGGCTTGGTTTTATTCACTACGAAGAGACACACGGACAGGTGTATATTTCTTTAACTCAAGAAGGCAAAAGGGTCGCAGCGCAATATAATTTCTACAATAAGAAAAAAATCGCTAGACCACAAAAGTGGGACAAAAAATGGAGACTGGTTCTCTTTGATATCGCAACGGAGCATAGGTCAAAAAGAAACGCTTTGAGATTTTTGCTAAAACGGTTGGGGTTTGTTCAGTTTCAAAAAAGCGTTTGGATTTTACCATTTGATTGTGAAAAAGAAATCAATGATTTAAAAAGTTTTTTCAATCTTTCGGATGATGAAGTTCGGTTTATTGTTTCGGACACCTTGGGGAACATGAATAAATACCTTTCCCTTTTTAAGTTAGGATAGGAACTTTTTACAAAGCTTAATTTAGAAACTATGGTCTCTAAATTAAGACAAGAAAATAAAAACTAAGAGAAGGTAAGGGAATAAAAATGATAAAAAAATTCCCACGCAGAGTCGCGTGGGAATGGGTTAGAGACCGATGTTGGCCAGCCAGGCTGCTCTCGATTGATAGCGCTCAAAGCTGGTTTGGCGAGTGATCTCGCCGTGATACCGTGGAGCGGCTTCCTTGGCGCGGGCGCGTTCTTGATGAGTGCCTTGGTCTTCGGCGGAGAACAATTCTGCTTGCACAGCTTGCTCTGCGAGGCGAGCAAGATTTTGCGGTGGTTGGGAAATGACTGTCGTCATATGTTTTGGTAGTGTACTGCGTTGTAACTTCCAACAGAGTACAGTTTAATCAGCAATCAGTCAATCACTGATTTTTAAATAAATTATACGTTTAGGTTGACTAAATCTTTTTTGGGAAATAATCCTGAGGAGCTTTTTTGAGCCACTCTTCAATTCCTGCTTGAGTCAAAAGTCCTCGTTGAGCCCCGACTTGTTGAACCACAGACATCGAATTGATCGGCGCCCAGCGGAGCGCTTCTTCAATTGATTTACCGAGTGCGAGTGCGGTGACAAAAGTCGAGGCAAAGGCATCTCCCGCGCCGGTCCGTTCAAATGGAGGTTTTGGATCTGGATACGGTGGCATGAAAAAAGAAACGTCATTTGCAAAGGCGTAGGCACCCTTTGGCCCATCAGTTATCAGAACAATTTTTGGTCCAAGCTCGTGGATTTTTTTCAGAAGTTCTTTTATGTCAGTTTCACCCACGCCGAGAATTTTTTCCGCCTCTTCTTTATTGCAGACAAACACTTCGGTTCGAGCGTAGATTTTTTTCAATTTTTCCACGCCGAGATTTATTTGAAAAGTTCCCGGTTGAAAGGCCAGTTTAATTTCCGGATGTTTTTCCAAATGCAGCGCGATTTCGTCGTGGTATTTTTCTGTATTTCCACCGAGTGAACTGAGATAGATCCACTTCGGTGAGCCGATATGTGGAAGTTTGTATGGAAAGGCTTGATGTTTGACGAGAATGGTTCGCTCATCTTCGTACCACAAAACGTAGTGATAGTTGGTTTCCATGCCTTTGTGGGTACTCACGAAATTGCTAGAAACTTTTTCTTTTTTTAGAACAGCGAGACATTCTTTACCATTCTGATCGTTACCTGTGTCGGCAACCAATCCGGAAGATAGGCCGAGCCGACTAGCTGAAACCGCCGCATTCGATGCGTTACCCACAGCCCTTAGGACTTCCACAAATTCATAAGGGACTTTTTGAGCAAAGCTGACACACAATTCACAGTTTTCTTTATTGAGATTGCAGTGCACACTCGCTTCTTTTATGCGAATGAAAGCGTCGGTGGTAATGTCGCCAATGGCGAGGAAGTCTGGTGTACGATTAAACATTCAATTATTTTAACATACCTTATGGTTTTAGCATGTTCCGTGCTCCATGTTCCATGTTGTGTGCTCTCCGTGGTACAATCTAGCCATGAAATCGCTGAGACAATCTATTGATGACGCAGTTTCGCGTAAGGTGGCCATCGGCCATTTCAACATTTCCAACCTCGAAGGTTTTTGGGCAGTGTTTGATGCCGCCAAAGAATTGAATGTTCCGGTCATTATCGGTGTGTCAGAAGGCGAGCGAAGTTTTGTCGGTGTACGGCAGGTTGCGGCGTTAGTGAAAAGTTTGCGCGATGAATTTGATTTTCCTGTGTACCTTAATGCTGATCACACCTATTCATTTGAAAAAGTAAAAGAAGCGGTGGATGCGGGTTTTGATGCGGTGATTTTTGATGGAACTGAATTACCCCATGACGAAAATGTAGCATTGACCAAGCAGTGTGTGGAATACGCCCGAAGTGTAAACCCTGAAATTATCGTCGAGGCGGAATTGGGTTTTATCGGTAAATCCTCAAAAATTTTGGAAGGCATTCCAGCGGGCGTGAAAATTTCTGAGGAATTTTTAACAAAACCAGATGAGGCGAAAAAATTTGTGGAAGAAACCGGAGCTGATTTGTTGGCACCAGCCGTGGGAAATATTCACGGTATGCTTTCTGGCGGAAAAGACCCTGCACTTAATTTGGGAAGGATCGCTGAGATTTCAGAAGCGGTAGGAATTCCTCTTGTGCTTCACGGCGGATCAGGAAATTCTCCCGAAGATTTTCTCGGCGCTATCAAAGCTGGTGTGGCGATCGTACATATCAACACCGAACTTCGCGTGGCGTACCGGAAAGCCTTGATGCTTTCTCTTCAAGAACATCCCGATGAAATTTCACCGTACAAATATCTGAAAGAACCAAAACTGGCAATGCAAAAGGTGGTAGGGGAGAAGTTAAGGTTGTTTAATGGTCTTGAATAGATTTAAGATTCAGGAAAACCCCCGGCCGCGCTTCGCGCGGCCGGGGGTTTCTCGTTTGCGTCTAACCCCCTTTTTGCTATACTCTCCCGAGTGTTTTCGGTACCTTAACCACCGTTGAAGCCAAGGTTTATGCTGAAACTCTATTGTTACAATTGCGGAATTGCCATAAAAGACGTCGACCACGGAACCCATTTCAACCTTCCAAACGGTCAGTGGAGACATTTTTGCACCTATGGTTGCCGGAATGCGTGGTTCGATTCATCCGACTTGGACAGCCGGGAAATATCCAGACTGGGTCACTTTGTGAACTGTGTCTGTGTGTTGGCCAGTCGCGTCGGCGATTGCATGAGATTTTTGTCTTGAACTCCAACTCGGGGTTCTTTTTTTTACCCAAACAAATCTGTTATACTAAAGGGCTTACGGGGTTGGATGTAGTTCGAGGCGCAAGCGATTTTGCGACTAAAACGTATTCATATACGTTGCGGGAGTAAAATCGTGAAGCAACAAAGAAATAGGCCAACCACGTAGCCCTTTCATGCCAGAAATAGCTCTATATAGAAAATACCGTCCCAAATCTTTTAAGGAGGTGATCGGGCAAGATCATGTAGTTAAAACTCTCGAAGGCGCACTGAAGCTTGGGAACATTTCCCATGCCTATCTTTTCGCCGGATCACGCGGAACGGGCAAGACAACACTCGCCAGAATCGTGGCGAAAGAAATTGGCGCGAGTGCAGATGACATTTACGAAATTGACGCCGCTTCAAACAACGGCGTTGATGAAATGCGAATTCTAAACGAAGCTGTGAGCACACTGCCTTTCAGTTCGCCGTACAAAGTTTACATTCTTGATGAGGTACACATGTTTTCCAAATCGGCTTTCAATGCACTTCTCAAAACTTTGGAGGAGCCGCCGAAGCATGTGGTTTTCATCTTAGCTACCACCGAAGTCGACAAGCTTCCAGAAACTATTCTTTCGCGTTGTCAGGTTTTTCAACTAAAGCGACCAACGAGTGAAATTCTTAAACAGTCAATCGCCTCTGTTGCCAAAAAAGAGGGATTTTCACTTGAGGCGGGAGTGGGGGAGCTCATTTCACTTTTGGGCGACGGTTCTTTCCGCGATACGCAGGGAATTTTGCAGAAGGTGATGAGTGCCTCGAAAGATAAAAAGGTTTCTCTCGCAGAAGTCGAAGTGGTTACGGGCGCGCCGAAAAGTTCTATCGTCAACAATTTTATTGAAGCGCTTTCAAAAAAGGAAGTTGAACCTGCGATTGTGGCGCTCCACCAAGCGCTCGAGAAAAATATTGATGCTAAAGTTTTTATGCAACTAGTGCTTCAAAAATTGCGCTATGTTTTGCTGTTGCGATACGCTCATGAGCTAGAAAAAGAAATTGCCGATGAAGTTTCGCCTGAGGATTTTAAATATTTAAGCTCGCTCGCCTCTGCCAAAGATTCTTCCATTTCCTCGGTTCTTTTATCTGAGCTTCTTTTGGCCTATGACTCTATCTCCCGAGCTCATATTCCGGCTCTACCTATAGAGCTTGCGTTAGTCAAAATTTTCTCCCCACAAACAAAATAAGTATTTCGAACGGTAGTATGCTATTATATAGTGTATAATCATTGTTCGATGTTTACAAAAGGAAAACTCAAGGAAGAAACTATTGCTCTGCGCAGAAAGGGTCTTTCGTATTCGGAAATTTTGAAACAAATTCCGGTTGCCAAGTCTACTATTTCGCTGTGGCTCCGTGATGTTGGGTTGGCAAAAAAGCAAAAACAAGTTATTACAGAAAAAAGAATTGCAGGCAGATTGAGGGGTGTTGATGCTGTACGGAGAAATAAAATTAGGAGAGTAAAAGATATTAAAGATTCGGCAAGGCAAGAAGTCGCTTCGCTGATTCGGGACCCGTTCTGGTTAACGGGGGTTATTTTGTATTGGGCTGAAGGATCAAAAGAGCACGCGATTGCTTGTCCTGTGAAGTTTACCAACATGGATTTACAGGCTCACAAGATTTTTTTGAATTGGATCCACCAATATTTACAGGTTGTTGATGGAGACACACGCTTTGAATTGTTCATTCATGAGAAAGCTGATGTAGAAAGCGCAAAAAAATATTGGAAGCAAAATCTCAAATTTCGAGAGGATAAACTTAAGGTTTACTTTAAAAAACATAACCCAAAAACTAAGCGTAGGAGGGTCGGAGAAGATTATCGAGGGGTATTGTCTGTCATCGTCAGTAGAAGTATTTCGCTCAATCGGAAGATTGCGGGATGGGTAGAAGGTGTAGTAGTATATTTAAGTTCTAGAGATTAGAAGTGCCATTGGGGGATCGTCTAATGGTCGGACAGCGGCCTTTGAAGCCGTTAATTTTGGTTCGATTCCAAGTCCCCCAGCCGATTTTTAAGCGTAAAAATCGCGTCGAAATTAGTAAATTTCGACGGACATGTTTTATTGCTATAAAAATGTCATGGGGGACGAAAGTGCTAAACGCACTTTCGTCCTGGAATCGAAGACCTTCTCCCATGTTTTTGAGTCATTCAGATGAGGAAAAAACGGGAAAGGTGTACTGAAACTGTAAGTTTCGATACGCGTACTCGCGGTCCAAGTTCCCAGCCAGTTTGAGATAGGTTCGGACTCCGAAGAGCATTGAAATCTATGAAGAAAATAACTAACAAAGAATCAGGAAACTCAGGAGAACAAGAAATTGTCGAACTTGTTCCGTGTCCAAATTGCGGAAAAAGTTTGATGAAATTACCACCGAATTATCCTTTGTACGATGTTCAGTGCACGGGTTGCTCTTTCCGAGCACAAGTCAAAACAAATCAAAGTAAACCTAAATCCGTAGTCTTTGGTGCTGGGTGGCAGATAATGAATAAGGTTTTAAAGTCTGGTTATATGACCCCGCCTCTATTTTTAAATTTCAAATGGTCAGAAAAAGGGGAGACAAAACAAGAGGTAAGGTTTTATCCCTTTGTTCCAAAAAAGAATCTCTCCAACTATCGTCTTTCTGAAACTGCCCGTAGAGCAAATTATGAAATGTTTACCTATACAGGAATGGATAAACTCCCATATTTTTTAGTTTTCAAAAAATAATCATGATTACTGAAAGTATATTCTGGGCAATAATAAGTTCTACTCTAGTTGCTACGGTAGTTGGGGTAGTACTTAACTGGATAAAGGAATCTTTTCAAGAAAAAGCAAAATGGAAAAATCTGACTCAAGAAAGATTGTATGGATCTTTAACCTATAATTTGTTAATGATTAGAGCTTTAAATATTAATAGGGATGAATTATTAACTGAAATTTCTGCTGAACCGACCATTGATGATACCCGTGCTATTTTAAAGAAGTTTGGTGACATTAATCCTATTAACGATCAGTGGAGGCTACATATTCTAAATATAAAGAATGAGTTTGAAGCCAAGGCTGGATATATAAGGAAGGAGCACCTAAAAGTTGTAGAAAACTTTCTTGATAGCTTTATTAAAAGAGAAATAACTCAAGGCGGGAAGAGCGTCCGAGCGACTCCACATCGTATACAGAAGATATTTGATGCGTTAAAAAAGTTGGACCAAGAAATACTCGGAGACAAATGCTGATTCTCGTTCCGAGGAGCATCGAAATGGTAGAATAAAATCAATCAAAAAAGCCTTATGTGGCTTGATGGGTAAATATACGAGACCGAGGAGCCCAGCCGAATTGATGTTTTTTACAAGCGAAGTGCTCGATAATAAAAAAGCTTCAATTCACGTCGCGGATGTCTGGCAAGGACACAAGACGTGAACCAAAGGCGTAAAAATTGTTTAATTTTTGACGAAAAATTTAAGTCGAAGGATATAAGCGTACCCGCGGTCCAAGTCCCCCAGCCGATTTTTAAGCGTATCACGGTTGATACGCCTTCTCCCTCGTCGCAATAAATATAAAAAAGAGTAAAATGTGTCTATGAAGTTCAACAACACATTCAAACTTATCATCGCTATTGTCATTTCAGAACTTGCCGGCATCATCGGTTCGGTCTTTACGACTCCCTCCATCACTGGCTGGTATGCGGGTATTATTAAACCGAGCTTCAATCCTCCAGCGTGGGTGTTTGCACCGGTCTGGACTACACTCTTTGCTCTTATGGGTGTCGCGGCATTTTTGATTTGGAAAAAAGGATTGGAGCGCAGGGATGTAAAAATCGCTCTCGGTATCTTTGCTAGCCAGCTCACCTTGAATACGCTTTGGTCGATTATTTTTTTCGGCCTGCACAGTCCGGGCGGCGCGCTGGTTGAAATTGTCTTCCTGTGGCTCGCTATTCTTGTCACGATCATCACCTTTGTCAAAATCTCCAAACCCACCGCGTGGCTTTTGGCGCCCTATATTCTATGGGTCAGTTTTGCGGCGTATCTCAATTACTCGATTTGGATTCTGAACTAAACATGTCAGCGGTGTTATAATTTTCGGCGTATGTCTTTCAGTTATTTATTTTTAATATACGCTCTAACCATTCTTGTTACAAGAATATTTCTTACCTTTTTTCACATACATGGAAAAAAGATTTTGAGTATTCAACCACACCATTATATGCACGGTATCATACTTGTGGCATTATATTTTATGATTCACTGGACTGTGTTGCTTGCTGTAGGAACCGCTTTGGTTGTAGATGAAATACCTTTATTTTTTATTTTTAAAACTTGGGATTGGCCGGACGATCACTGGAAACAATATCACTCTTGGCAGTCAGTCGTTGGTGCAGTCTTAATTTCCGTTGCGGGTTTTTTAGTTGTAAGTTTTTAAAAAAAAGTTCTAACTTCGTCCCAGACGGCCATTTAGCATTTTGATATAATAAATCCATGGGCAACAAAAAAATTTTACATGAGATGAAGGACGTTACCGTGGAATTACTTGCAACTATTGACCTTGGTCCTGAGATCAAGGGCATGGCGGGGCATCAACTTCGAATGCGTAAGTTTACTGTCGAGCCTGGAGGCGTCTTTGGTCCAATTCATGATCATGCAGGCAGACCAGGTGTTGTTTTTATTTTACACGGAGTCATTACTGACCATAGAAATGGTGTAGATACTGACTACGGGCCTGGGGTTGGCTGGCCGGAGGATAGCAACACTACACACTGGCTCGAGAACAAGGGAACCATTCCAGCGGTAGAGATCTCAGTCGACATAGTTAGTCAGAAATAAAGTTTGTCCTCGTCCTATCCCCGCCGCAGCGGCGTCCTCGCGGACTCGGCGGGTAATAGGCGAGGAACCAGGGCAAACTTTGTTGTAGAAGAGTCGGCTCCGCCGACGCAACCATTCGTTGCGGATTCATCCTTGCCCCAGAGCGGGCGAGGATGAATCCGCAGTTACAATAAACCTAAAACAATCATACTCCAAATTGGTTCTAGTATTTTATCAAACTCCCAGCAAAAATATTTATGTCCGAACTAAAAACAAAAGTGAATAAAGCCAGTGTGGAGAAATTTTTGAGCACAATCAAAGATGAAGAGAGACGTAATGATTGTTTCGAAATTTCTAAAATAATGGAGAAAGTAACTAAAACCAAACCAGAAATGTGGGGTGCATTGATTGTTGGTTTCGGTCGAATGAAGTACACATATGCAAATGGTAAAGAGGCAGAATGGATGAAGATTGGTTTTGCTCCACGCAAACAAAACATCGCTCTCTATGGTTTAAAGATTTTCAAAATGACCCTCGGTGGTTTAAAAGAAAAGAGAAAAGAAAATGACTTTCTTTTAAAATTAGGTAAGTATAAAGAAGGAGGAGGATGTCTTTACATCAACAAACTTTCCGATATTAATACAAAAGAGCTTGAAAAAATTATCAAACTTGCAGTCAATCGTAAGAAATAATTTTTCCTTACTTATCTCGTCGGGTTGCCGTCATACGACGATTGCTCCGCTCACTTAGTTCGCCGGGTTACCGTCATACGACGATTGCTCCGCTCACTTTGTTCGTCGGGCAGCATCAATAGCAGCGACATCTATTTTCTGCATCTTCATCATCGCTTCGAAAGCGCGTTTTGCCTCAGCACCACCAGCAGCCATAGCTTCGGTCAAAGTGCGCGGTGTAATCTGCCAAGATAGTCCCCAGCGATCTTTGCACCAACCACACTGGCTTTCCTCGCCACCATTTTTGACAATCGCGTTCCAATAACGATCCGTTTCTTCCTGATCCTCTGTCATTATTTGAAAGGAAAATGCCTCACTCTGTTTAAAGGTTGGGCCGCCATTAATAGCGATACAGGGAATTCCACAGACTGTGAACTCCACCGTTAGCGCATCGCCTTTCTTGCCATCAGGAAAATCACTGGGGGCGTTGGTAACAGCGCCTACTGCACTATCTGGAAAAGTAGCAGCATAAAAGTTAGCCGCGGCTTCCGCATCTTTTTCGTACCAAAGACAAATTGTATTTTTAGGTATTGATTTCATCCTGTAGTGAATTTTTGATTTGTTAAATTTTTCGACACATACAAGTAATCTTTTATTCTCCTTTTTATCAGTCTACCACCTTGTGTAGTTTTTAAATATTTCTCTCTACGTCGGGCATCGGACTGTTCTTTGCAGGCTTCATAATAAATAATCTCCCATGGCATGTATCTTTTGGTCGAAAAATTTAATCCTTGATTATGTTCTAAAATTCTTTTCTTGAGGTCCTCAGTATAACCTATATACAGTTCGTTGTTTTTCTTGCTTTGTAAAATATAAACATAGAACATAATCGAATCAAAAATCTACTACGGGATTCATATGCAATTATTTTAACATACCCCTTGAAGCTTACAAATCGTCCAGATACCATCTCGTAAATTTTTGATATAATCAAAACATGAAAGAAAACGAGGCGACAAAAAATCGGATGCGCACTATGAAGTTCTCAGCTGTGTATCCCATGTACATTGCAAAAGCAGAGCGAAAGGGGCGGACAAAAATGGAAGTTGATCAAGTTATCTGCTGGTTGACTGGATATGCGGAAAAAGGTTTGGAATCACAAGTGAAGAAGCAAAATACCTTCGAGGCGTTTTTTGCAGAAGCTCCTAATATGAATCCTTCGCGTTCTTTGATCACAGGTGTGATTTGTGGTGTTCGAATAGAAGAAATTAAAGATCCGCTTACGCGGGAAGTTCGCTACCTAGACAAATTAATTGATGAATTGGCAAAAGGGAAAACTATGGAGAAAATCTTACGAAAGTAATAGTATATATGTATGAGAAAAATAATCACCACAACTTTTGTTACGTTAGACGGCGTGATGCAGGCGCCAGGAGGGAAGGAAGAGGATACTTCAAATGGTTTTAAATACGGCGGTTGGCAAATGTCTTTTCCCCAAGACGAGGAACTGTTGCCCATCTTGGGTGGATTCTTTACTATTCCATTTGAACTTCTTCTCGGTAAGATTACCTACGATATTTTTGCTGGATTTTGGCCTACCGCCAAAACAGATCTTGAGGTGGCAAATCCGTTTAATAAGACAAAAAAATACGTGGTGTCGCATGAATCTTTTAAGCCGGAGTGGAATAACTCAGTTTGTATTTCAAGTAGTGTGGTGGCAGAGATTAAAAAACTTAAAGAAATGGATGGTCCGGATTTGTGGGTGTGGGGCAGTGGAAATCTTATCCAGACTTTGCTCGAAAATCATTTGATCGATCGGATGCATTTGTGGATACACCCGATTACAATCGGCACAGGCAAGCGGCTTTTCGCGGAGGGAACTCAGGCCGAGAATTTCAAGCTTGTTGATTCAAAGATAGGGAAGACCGGCCTCATTTTTGCTACCTACGAGTTCGATGGAGCACTCAAAACGAATGCGCAAAGTTAATGGGTTAGCCAAAGTAAAATATATGAAAATTCACTGATTGGTTGGTAAAATTATTAGGACACAGATTTTATAAATAATTCCTGACTGAGCTCAATTTCGTTCGCTGGACCTAGCCAGCTTAAGATAGATTCTGACCTCTATATATCAATGACAAAAAAGAAATCTTCGCATAAGTATTTACTATTCCTTTATTCTCGTGTTGAGGAGTTTTTAAGCTCCGAGAATTCTGCTGAAAAAGAGATTCCAGATAATATCGTTTCATTCTGTATAGCCGTTGAAAAAATTCTAAAAATCAAACTTCATAATAAGAACCCTCTTTTAGTTTTTGATACTAAGTATATTCAGGACAGTAACTCTTTGTCCATAATTGCTTTAAAAAAAGAGAAGGATATTGAAACAGCAAGGATAAAGGAAATATTGGGTCGATTCAAAATCATCTTCAAAAATATTTTCACGGAAGACGAATTTCAGGCTATCAGCGATATCTATGAGTTACGAAATTATTTTGTACACGGTTACAAGTCCGAAGATCAAATTATATTTGACTCAGAAGATGTTTTAAAGAAGATGGGTACTATTTGGGAAAAGGTATCACCGATTGCAACAGCTTTATTTGGTAAAGAGAATATAAAAAATTCAAAGCCGAAAAAGAAATATACCGAAGCAGAACTCGAGAAAGTGTTGGAAGAAGAGGTTGAAAAGATGATAAAACGTTCAGATAATAGGTTTGTGGTTTCAATGTACGACGATGTTATACAGACAAACAGTTTTTTTCATTCAGGTGAACAATGCCCTCGCTGTGGGACATACGGTTTTTCTCTAGGCGGCAATCCAAATGATCCTTGGGCTCTGTCGGTCTATGATTCTGTCACTGGTGCACATGGTATGGCTGGTTTTGAAGGAGGAGTGAACCTTTATAAATGCAAAAAATGCAATTTAGAGCTTACTGAAAAGCAGTACGAAATTGCAAAACGAATACGAGCTTTCTAAATCAGCAGAATGCGAAATACGAACACCTACAAAGATATCGATAGTTACATACAAGGGTATCCAAAAAAAGTGCAGATGCTTCTCAAGCAAATGCGCGCGACGATTAAGAAGGCGGGGCCAAAGACCGAAGAGGCGATTAGCTATGGAATACCAACCTTTAAATTTCAGAAGAAAAATCTCGTGCATTTTGGAGGATTCAAAGATCATGTTAGTTTTTTCCCAGGTTCGGCGGGTGTTGAGAAGTTTAAAAAAGAATTAGCCCCGTACGTCACGTCAAAAGGAACTATTCAATTTTCACTCGATAAAAAATTACCACTCACACTTGTTGCAAAAATAGTAAAGTTTAGGGTTGCACAGAGTTCGATGTCTAATAAAAAATAACAAATGACCTCAAAAAAACTTCCGGGTGGTGTCGTCCATGAAATGCCAGATGATTTGCAAAAAGCCATTCTTTCGACGCCAAAGTCATTGGCAATATGGGAGGATATTACGCCTCTTGCACGCAATGAATGGATTTGCTGGGTGATCTCTGGTAAAAAAGAAGAAACCAGAAATATCCGTATCAAGAAGGCACTTTCTAAACTCTCAGGTGGAATGCGCCGGCCGTGTTGTTGGGTGGGCTGTATTCATCGTTAAACAGAATTTTATGCAAAAATACGTTGCGCTACTTCGCGGTATAAATGTTGGAGGAAATAGTAAGGTGGAAATGCCGAGACTGAGAAAAGTTTTCGAAGCTCTTGGGTTTAAAAATGTTTCAACCTACATCAATTCTGGGAATGTAATTTTCGATGGAAAGGAGCGAGGTCATTTGGAATTGGCACAGGAGATCGAAAAAGCCTTACAGGATCATTTTGGATTTGCTGTTAGATCGGTGGTACGAAACGCTAAAAATATTGAAAAAATTTCCAAGAATATTCCGCTTGATTGGACCAACGACACCAAAACAAAAACCGACATTTTATTTTTGTGGGAAGAGTTTGATACAAAAAGCTCGCTTAATCTTATCGTTGCGCATCCAGAAGTCGACAAGTTGAAATACATCGACGGCGCGATAATTTGGAGCCTCGATAGAAAAGGCTACACCAAAAGTGGCATGAGAAAATTTATTGGGACACCGCTGTATAAACACATGACGGCGAGAAATGTGAACACAGTTAGAAAATTAGCGAGTTTGATGAAAAGTAAGTAGGGAATTTGCAACGTAATATACATACATTACTAACGTCTTAGGTGTATGAACAATTTTAATGCAACTTTTGGAATGGGTGCTGGTGCGCCGGCGTGGATTCATGTGTTTGGGCCGGCATTATTACTTTTAATTCTCTGGAGTCTTTTTTGGAAAGGACTTGCGCTTTGGCATTCGGGTAGACGTGGACAGGAGTACTGGTTTGTGGTGATGCTCTTGGTCAACACCGCTGGCGTTCTCGAAATTGTCTATTTGTTTTTAATTATTAAATTGAAAGTCGCCCAACTTTTTAGTAAGATATCCTAACTCCAACTACTCCATATGCAATCTTTCAAAAATGCCGACTCAAAAACCAATATCACAAAACGAAAAAATAGGAGAGATTCAAAAACCGCCGAGCGTTTTTAGCATTCTCAGTCCGTATAAGTTGCAGGTTTTCTGGCTGATAGTTCTTGCTATTGCCGCTAACACGCTGACTCTGTTTTTGCCGAAGTTTATTTCAGGCGTGATTGATTCGTATATTCGCGGTGGACTTGATCTCTTTGCTCTTGTTCTTGAATTCGGTGGATTTGCGGTTGGTATTTTATTTTTCACCTATGTTCAGAGTATTGTGCAGACTTACGCTTCGGAACGTGTCGGGCGCGACCTGCGTTCTCAACTTGTAAACAAAATTTCCAAGCAAAGCTATCGGTTTATTGAAGATAAAAATCCGTCAAAAATTCTCACCAATCTCACGTCCGACATTGATTCCATCAAAATGTTTGTGGCGCAGGCCATAGTTTCCTTGGTTTCATCCGCCGTTATTATTGTCGGTGTGGCGATTATACTTCTCACCATCGATTGGAGATTGGCGCTTGCAGTGCTGACGATCATCCCGATTATCGGAGGCACTTTTTTTGTGATTCTTCGGATGGTCAGAAAACTTTTTGCCCAGAGTCGCGAAGTGATCGACTGGCTCAACAAGGTGATTAACGAAAGTATTTTAGGGGCTGCGCTTATTCGTGTTTTAAATTCTCAACGTTTCGAGCATCAAAAATTTGAAGGAGCGAATGTTCAGGCGCGGACTATCGGTCTAGGAATTTTGCGACTTTTTTCATTTATGATTCCGGTCATTACATTTGTTTCGAGTATGGCCACGCTCACGGTTGTAACGCTCGGCGGATACTATGTCGTCAATGGTTCAATGACACTCGGTTCATTTGCGGCGTTTATGAACTATATTGTAATTCTTATTTTCCCAATTTTGGTTATCGGTTTTATGAGTAACGTTATTGCTCAGGCAGGCGCGTCCTATGCGCGTATTCACGAAATTCTTAAAGCGCCGGACGAAAAAGATTTCGGTGTTAGTACTGAACCACTTTTGGGAAAAATTGAAGTTAGGAATGTTACGGTGACCTATGGAGAAAAACCTGCGCTCAAGGATGTGTCATTTTCCATTATGCCTAAAACAAAAACCGCGATCATAGGTCCTACCGCCGCCGGTAAAACTCAATTGCTTAACGTAATTACAGGATTGACCGCGCCGCAAAAAGGAGAAGTTGATTATGACGGGCGACCACTAGCGCAATATGAGCGCGCCGCATTTTATCCCCAGATTGGTTTAGTTTTTCAGGACAGTGTTCTGTTCAATACCACGGTGCGGGAAAATATTGCCTTTAGCACGACGGTGACTGACGAGACACTCAAAAAGGCGATTGAGACGGCAGAGCTTGATGATTTTATTCACACGCTTCCCTTAGGCCTCGACACGGTGGTTTCTGAAAGAGGAACGTCGCTTTCTGGTGGTCAGAAACAGCGCATCATGCTCGCTCGCGCGCTGGCGCTTAATCCAAAAATTTTATATCTCGATGACTTTACCGCTCGCGTGGACGCACACACTGAACAAAAGATTTTGGCTAATGTCGAGAAAAATTATCCTGAAATTACGCTCGTTTCCATTACTCAAAAAATTGCGCCGATTGAAAATTACGATCAGATAATTCTGCTCATGGAAGGGGAAGTTTTGGCGCATGGTACACACAAAGAGCTTATGGAGTCTAGCCCGGAGTACGTGCAGATTTTTGATTCCCAGCGTTCAACACACACATATGAATCTCCTAAAAATTAACGATCATTATGAATTACGAACTTAACGCCGAACAAAATAAAAAGAAAATTTCCGCATGGGCTGCTATCCGTGGACTTTGGCCTCTGCTTTCAGGCGAACGAAGCATTTTGATCTACGCTGGTTTTGCCACGCTCGCCAACTCGCTCGTCAACCTTATCGCGCCGCTGCTCATTGCTCACGTCGTCGACACATACATTGTGGCTAAACAATTTAGCGGCGTGTTGACGTTCGCATCGATTTTACTAGGACTCTATCTTTTCGGTTTGGGTACGAGTTATGGACAGACACGACTCATGGGAGGCGTGGGACAACGCGTGCTGTTTAATTTGCGCACCAAAATTTTCGGGAAGTTGCAGGAATTGCCTGTAGCTTTTTTCAACGCTAACAAAGCCGGAGATCTTATCTCACGCATCAACAACGACACGGACAAGCTCAACCAATTTTTCTCGCAAACCTTGGTGCAATTTGTCGGCAGTATTGTCATTATGGTTGGCGCGGCCATTTTCCTGCTCTCAATTAATTTTAAATTGGGTGCCGCCGCGCTTGCCCCAGCTGTAGCTTTATTTTTCTTCACCCGAATTCTCTCGCCGTGGGTCAAACGTACTAACGCTGCTTCAATGACTTCAACGGGAGATCTTTCAGCAGAGGTTTCGGAAAGTCTCAATAATTTCAAAGTAGTGGTAGCTTTTAATCGCCGCGATTTTTTCCGTAAACGTTTTGAGGTGGCGAACGATGGTAATTACAAATCAGCTGTGAGCGCCGGTGTGGCCAACAACGTCTTCACTCCTGTGTTCGGATTTTCTTCAAACCTCGCGCAACTTATTGTGCTTGCGTATGGAGTGCACCTTATCAGCACGGGCAATTTTTCACTCGGATTACTCATCGGCTTTTTGTCTTACGTTTCAAATTTTTACAATCCGCTTCGTCAGCTTGCGGCCTTGTGGTCAAACTTTCAAGTGGCGCTTGCCGGTTGGGATCGTATTTCGGCGATTCTTCAAATGCACGGGGAAATGGTAACGGTTCCTATTTCAGAAATTGGAACAGTGGAGAAACAATCGAGTAGCACGTTGCTCGAGTTTAAAGATGTTTCTTTTAGGTATACCGAAGACAAAGAAGTTTTGCATCATGTTAATTTCATCCTTGAGCGAGGGAAAACCTATGCGCTTGTTGGACCAACTGGAGGCGGCAAAACCACCACGGCATCCCTAATGGCGCGTCTCTACGATCCATCTGCTGGTGCGGTGCTTCTTGGTGGACGAGATATTCGAACGTTTGATGCAGTGGAACGCACGCACAAGATTGGATTTATTTTGCAGGAGCCACTACTTTTTTCTGGAACTGTACGGGAAAATATTTTGTACGGTAACGAAAAGTATAAAGATTTCTCAAGTGAAAAGCTGGTCGGCGTCATTCATGCTGCGGGGCTTGAAAGTTTGCTTGTGCGTTTTGAAGGAGGTCTGGAAGCCAAAGTGGCTACATCTGGCGACGCGCTTTCTCTTGGTCAGAAACAATTGATTGCCTTTATGCGAGCGGTGCTTCGTGAACCTGAACTTCTCATTCTCGATGAAGCAACCGCCAACATCGATACCGTGACCGAACAGTTGCTCGAAGATATTTTGAAAAAATTACCAAAAACCACGACACTGGTGATCATCGCGCACCGATTGAACACGATTGAAAATGCAGACGAAATTTTCTTTGTAAATGCTGGTGAAATTATTCGGGCGGGATCAATGGAGCATGCGGTCGAGATGCTTCTCCACGGTAAGCGTGACAGCTAGAACTTCTCCAGTCGGCGCATTTCTTTGTTGCTTCACGATTTTGCTCCCGCAATGTATAGGAATACATTTTAGTCGCAAAATCGCTCGCGCCTCGAACTGCATCCAACTGGAGAAGTTCTAGGTAACAAAGCTTTAAATTTTAACGATAAATTCTATGCCAAAATACGGACCAAAAGCTCAAAAGAAAATAAGCAAAGTAATGCATGAATTTGGTGAGGGCACATTGAAAAGTGGTAATTCCGACAAAAAAGTGACCAGCCAAAAGCAGGCTGTGGCAATCGCCATTTCAGAAGCTCGTCGGGAAGGAGATAAAGTGCCAAAACCGAAGAAAAAAAGCTAACCATTTTTTCTGCTTACCTTTTTCTAATACTCATTTTTAGATTATGATGAGTTGGTGCCTAAAATTGTTCAAAAGAAAATATCGAGGAGTGAAGGCGAGGAAGACACTGAGGCTAGCAAGCCGAACGTGAAAGAAAAAGCCATCTTACACATGGACGGAGATGCGTTTTTTGTTGGTGTGGAAATTGCTAAAAACCCGAAGCTCAGGGGGTTGCCTGTGGTTACGGGAGAAGAACGCGGGATTGTCTCAGCGCTCTCCTATGAAGCCAAGGCGCTCGGTGTTATTCGGGGCATGCCGATATTTAGATTGAAGAAGGATTTTCCAAAAGTAATTATTTTACCGGGGGATTATGCTTCCTATGCTCGCTACTCGAGCAAGATGTTTGATATTGTGCGCAGGTACGCCGATGACGTGGAAGAATACAGTATCGATGAATGTTTCGCTGATTTAACGGGACTTGAGGCCACACTTAAAATGACGTATCGGCAAATGGCTGAGCGGATTAAACAAGAAATAAATAATGAGCTCGATCTCTCGGTTTCAATTGGTGTAGCGCCGACGAAAGTTTTGGCGAAAGTGGCGTCGAAATGGGTGAAGCCAAAGGGTCTCACGGTCATCACCGCAAAAACTGCAGGAGATTTCTTGTCGCAGACACCAATTGAAAAAATCTGGGGCATCGGCGGCCAGACTTCCCAAAAGATGTGGCGTAACGGCATTAAAACGGCCAAAGATTTTATAGATAAAGATTTAAATTGGGTTAGACATTTTTTCCCTAAACCGGACGAAGTAATTTGGCAGGAGCTTTCTGGAATTTCGGTGATGCCGATAGATCCGAATGCAAAAACTACTTATTCTTCAATTCAAAAAACTCGAACGTTTCATCCTGCGACCAACGATAAAAATTTTCTGTTAGCCCAACTTTCAAAAAATATCGAAGAAGCTTGCACCAAAGCGAGGCATTACAAGCTGGTTCCCAAAAAGCTTTCTTTGTTTCTAAAAACTCAAGATTTTCAATACACGACCTCTCTTGTGTCGCTGCCGTCACCGACCAACGCTCCGGAAGTTTTAATGACACTGGCCGGCGAGCAATTAAAAAATATGCACAAGCGTGGCATTTTGTATCGTACGACTGGAGTAACCTTGCGTGAGTTAGTTCCAGATTCAGTTTCGCAAGCGGATTTGTTTGGTAGTAGGGAATTGGCGGATAAATTTGAGGTCATCCACAAACGGATTGATTCTTTAGAAAATAAACTTGGTAAGCGGGTGGTGCATCTGGCTTCGACTCACGCTGCGCTGAAACCCAAGGGTAAGTTTGGGAAAAAAGCGAAAGATAATGAGCCGACAGATTTCGATGATTTGGATAGAGATTTGTTATTTTTGTAAAATTTTAATTTTGTTTTCCCGTCAAATACAAAGGTCGAACCTTTGTACCAAGCGTGCAGATTGGGCTGGCTTAGTGTTTAATATAAGGCATGAACTATAGAAAAATTGCTGTTGTTGGGATAAGTGGTTCTGGAAAAAGTGTTTTTTCGAGACAGCTTTCGTCTGAAACTGGTTTGCCGGTTTTTCACATGGACGCTCTTTTTTGGAGGGGTAATTGGGAGTCAGTGCCCGAACCTGAATATTTACAGGAGCATGAATCGCTCGTCCAAAAAAATGAATGGATTATCGAAGGATGGATAGATGCTAAAATGTCCAACCGTCTTAAAAAGGCTGATGTTGTTTTATATCTCGATTACTCGGGAATTCGTTGTGCTGCGCGGTTGATAAAACGCTGGTTTCAATTTCGTAATAAAAACCGACCGGAACTTCCCAAGGAAGCCATAGAAGGTTTAAGTTTAAAGTTTTTGTGGCGTGTGATTACTCGGGCTGAACGTAAAGGAATAGAAGAAGCCATTGAAATCAGTAAACCCCTTGAGTTAAAAAGATTTCACTCACCAAAAGAACTCAGTCAATTTATGTAGCTCAACAATTATATTTCTCGATCAATTTTTTGAGTCACTCGTGTTAAAATTAAGAAATGGGGTCAGCCAGCATTTATTTATAGATAGAACGAGAAATGGTGGCTGACACCATTTCATGATTCGGGTTGCCCGGTGAGGGAAAAATCGTGCTACCATAACAAGGTAGCGATATTCGTTAATTCAAAAACTATGGAAAATAAAAAAATAATAATTGGGGTGGCGGTGCTCGTCGTATTAGTCAGTGGTTACTTTTTAGTCACCGGAGGCGGTATGAAGTACGGAAAGGATGCGGGCGTATTGCCCAATGGGAAAAAGATGGCATTTTCAGAACTGGTAAAGCAGAATGGTTTCTATAAGTGCGACATACAACAAAATGCGGGTGATGCAGAAACGAGCGGGGTGACCTATGTCCACGCAGGTATGATTCGCGGTGAATATACGACAACTGTCTCTGGTGTGACGGTTGGGACTAACATCATTGTGCGGGACGGCTACACCTATTCGTGGACTTCTTTGGCGCCCGGCATGGGATTCAAAGCGAAAGTAGCTACAACTGAATCAAATAATGGAGGCGCTGGTCCTGCAGGCACGTACAGTTTTAATGCAGATCAAATTGGAGATTACAACTGCCAGACTGTTCCTTCAGACACTTCGAGATTTACGCTACCAGCAGGTGTAACGTTTAAAGAGCTTTAAAAATGTAATCCAAAAACATGCAAAACAAAAACATCATCATTTCTATTTTGGTCTTGCTCGCGCTCGCACTCGGTTTCTTTTTGTTCTTCAAAAAAGCAGATGCGCCAGGCGTTAGCGAAATAAAATCTTTCGCGGACTGTGCTAAGGCTGGATATCCAGTAATGGAAAGTTACCCGCGTCAGTGTAAAACTCCAGATGGACGAACTTTTGCTGAAGAAATTATGCCAAAAATTACCTATGCCAACGCTTCTGCGGATTTGATTACGGTGGAGACACCAACTCCTGGCGCAGTGACGGGGAAAACTTTTTCGGTTATTGGTAAAGCTCGTGGCACTTGGTTTTTCGAGGCCTCGTTTCCCGTCGAGTTGAGAGACAAAGATGGCAACATACTTATTCAAACGCCAGCCCAAGCTCAAAGTGATTGGATGACCACTGAATTTGTGCCGTTTAAAGTAGATTTGAAAGTGCCAGAGTCATACATCGGGCCGGCCACTCTCGTTCTTAAGAAAGACAATCCTTCCGGTTTGCCGGAGCATGAGGCGTTTATCCTTTTTCCTATAACGATCGAGTATTAAATTAATTAAATTTTAGTGCAAAGAAAAAACGGCGTTCAGGATTGAACGTCGTTTGTGTACATTGCCGACAGTTTACTCGGCGGTCTTTTTGGGAAAAAACCAGTCTACGAGTTTTACCCACCACCAGTCGAGCCACGGTCGGTCAGTGAACACGCTGTTTGTGACGATTTGCGCCAGGACACGGATCATGCCCGTGGCAAAATAAATTGCGACGATCGTACCGAGTGTGATCAGTAGCCCATTTATCACGGTATCTTTCAGTTTGAATATGCCTGACACGATCGGTGTCCACCACCAGTCGAGCCACGGCTCGCGGGAAATCCCGATGTGATCCATTGTGACCACTCCAACCATTCGGACCAAACCAACCAGGAGATAAAAGGCGATTAGAGGCACAACAACCCATCTCACGACCAGCACCGCTAACATCCAGCTGACAGGTGTCCTGTCATCCGACTTCGAAAATGTCATGCAATGACCTTTCTCAGTGCTTCCAATGGAAGCGATTTGAATTGCTCAAGTCAATATGACCGCTGTCGCCAGCATTGTGAGCAAGACTTCACTCTCTGCTTCAAACTGTACTTGGTTGTGACTAGTTTGTCAACTGGCTAGGCTTTTTGAGTATCCGTCACTTGAGAATCCAAAATTTGGATTTTTGAAAGCATGAGAGTTTGGTAGCCGTAGTAGGAAATAACAATAATTAAAAACAAAATTATAATCGAGAGTATATTATGCGCGCGTCGTTTGTGATCGATGTGAAGTACGAATAGTAACGTTATAAAGAGCAGGAAAATGAGCATGAGATAGAAAATTCCCAAAAGTTTACTTGGGCTCGAGACGATGTGGTCGATTTTCGATGCTTGCGGAAGGACTTCAGGTTTTTCGTTTATGGAAAGGGTGGGCCTTGGGATTTCCACGGAAGTGTTTTGGACTGCTTCAAAACTTTCATCGATTTTGGCGCCTAACACGGCACTTGAGCCTATCGGTACGATTTTTGGTTCAGGTTCTGTTGGGACAATAGTAGTGAGGGCAAGTTTAGGAATTTCCTCTTCCAGAGCAGTGGTTGTTGTTGCCCCATGTTGCTCAGTTGTGGTGGCTAGATTTTGTGGAGTTGTAGTGGCGGGTTTTGGCGAAGGGTTGCCAAACATTTGAACCACAAAGATTGTTTCTTGTCCTTCATACACGCCACGTGAGGTAGCGACACCAATTTCAGTAAAATGCTCATTTAAAATGTTGGCGCGGTGCGATGGGGAGTTCATCCACGCGGTGTTGACCGTGTCCGAGTCATCAAATTTAATGGCGAGATTTTCTCCTGCAAAAGCAAACGAGTATCCGGCTTTGGAAAACCAATACCAAGGATTCAATCCTTCGGGGCTGGTGTGAGCGAAGTAGCTTTTTTGAGCCATATCGTCGGCTTTCATTTGCGCCGCTTGCTCAAGGGTTGGGCTAACGGTAAGAGTGTTTAAGGCAAGCGTGGTTCTGTCTGAGTTGGCAAGATCAATGAGGATTGAAGGCAAGATAGCGGCGAGAAAGTTATTTTTTTGGAGAACTTTAAAATACAGAGTGGAGGTGACAAAAGAACCGACGATGAGTAACAAGAAAGCAAAGATACCACTCGCGCGCAGAAGGTAGGGATGAAAATTATTCCCTTCGTGCGGTATTATCAGTTTCTTAGTGAGCCGCTTCATGGCTAGATTATGCTATAAAAGGGAGGATTTTGGAAGAGCCACAGGAAGCTTGTAGCTGTTAGCTAATACCCCCCCCCGTTCCGAGTGTACTCTGGTACGTTCGGGCGGGGCTTGCAGCTTCAAAAAATCCCCCCGCGGCCTTTGGCCGCGGGGGGATTTTTTGTTTTCACTACTCCGCTTTCTTATTCGCCTTATTGCGATCTCCTTTTTTAAGATGTTGTTTTCTGAGGCGGACGGATTTGGGTGTAATTTCCAAATACTCATCGCCTTGCATAATTTCCATTCCGCGTTCGATCGTAAGTCGCATAGGTGGAATAATGAGGATTGCGTCGTCATTGCCCGACATACGAACGTTTGTCAGCTGTTTGTTCTTGGTTGGGTTTACATCCATGTCTTCACCCTTGGTCACGTTTCCAATAATCATTCCTTCATATACGGGTGTCGCAGGATCAATATAGATAATGCCACGTTCTTGTAAATTCCAAATCGAATAGGCAAGTGCGGTGCCTGTTTCCATGGAAATCATCGAACCGAAACTGTGTTTCTCAATCACGCCGACGTATGGTTTGAATCCGATAAATCGCGATGAAAGCAAACCTTCACCTTTAGTATCAATCACAAATTCTCCGCGGTAACCCAGAAGGCCACGAGTTGGAATTTGAAAGATTAGTCGTGCAATATTTTCGTGCTCCTTGTGTTCCATCAAAATACCTTTTCGGCGAGTTAATTTCTGAATGACCGAGCTAGCATTTTCAGTTCGCACATCAACAACCGCTTCTTCGAAAGGTTCAACCTTCACGCCATCAAGTTCTTTGATAATAACTTGCGGTTGAGAAACTTGTAATTCAAAACCTTCGCGGCGCATGTATTCAAGAAGAATGGAAATGTGTAGTTCGCCTCGGCCATAGACTTTGTAAGTATCGCCGTTTGAAAAATCAACCTTAAGACCCACGTTGACTTCAAGTTCCTTTTCAAGTCGAGCGCGGATTTGTCGTGTGGTTACCAATTTTCCTTCGCGGCCGGCAAGTGGGGAATCGTTAACCAGGAAGTTCAAGGAAATGGTTGGCTCGTCAACTGCAATAGCGGGTAGGGCAATAACATCAACTGAGTCTGTCACAGTATCTCCAATGTAAATACTAGGCAGACCGGCAATCATCACAATGTCTCCAGCTCCTGCCTCAGAAACTTCTTTTCGAGTGACACCTTCAAAGCTAAAGAGCTTAGTAATTTTACCAGAGACCATCTCGCCTCCTGCCGGCTTCTTGATGTAGACAGTTGAACCTTGTTTAATTGTGCCCTCGTAAATTCGTCCAATTGCTAATCGTCCGAGAAAATTATCGTATGCAAGGTTGAAAGGCTGCATCCGGAGCTTCGCTGTGGAATTTCTGTCAGCGGCGGGCACTTCAGCAAGAATCAAATCGAGAAGAGGATTAAGATTTTTTGATTCGTCTGTAATTTTTATTTTAGCAATACCTTGTCGGCCGATAGCGTAAACCACTTTGAAATCAAGCTGGGCGTCGGTCGCACCGAGTTCCATAAAGAGTTCCAAAATTTCATCGTTAACTTCAGTAATTCGAGCGGCTGGCTTGTCGATCTTGTTGATGATGACGATCGGTTTCAATCCCAATTCCAAAGATTTTTTAAGTACGAAACGAGTTTGAGGCATCGGGCCTTCTTGAGCGTCAACGAGCAGAAGCACGGTGTCGATTGAACGAAGCACGCGTTCTACCTCTGAACCGAAGTCGGCGTGGCCCGGAGTGTCAACGATGTTGATTTTGGTGTCCTTATAATAGAGAGACGCATTTTTAGCATAAATGGTAATGCCGCGCTCTTGTTCGAGAGCGTTTGAGTCCATACTGGCGCTGTCCTCCTTGACCATGCCGGTTTGGCGCATTAAGGCATCAGTCAGTGTGGTTTTGCCGTGATCCACGTGGGCTATGATTGCTATGTTTCGAATCTCCATTTTGCGTTGGGGGCTTTCCTTTTTGGCGAACTTCGTCGTTGCACATTCCGCTCCTCACTCAGCGTACTAAGAGTACGATTCGTTTCGGTGCTCATGTGCGCCTCGAATTTCATCCAAAAATGAAAGCCCAAATTAGTTTGTTATTTAATTACGTTTCGTCCTTTAAAAGTTTGAAAATAAATAAAGAGCCCTCGGCTCAGTGCGCATAAGTAAAGCAAGAAAAAGGCTTTTTGTCAAAGGTTATGAGGGTATATTTTCAACCTGTAACATTCTCAAAAAGCAGCGTGTTGTAGAAAGGGAAGACGGTCGATATAATTAAGAAGCTCGCTTTGAGAGTCTGCTTATGACAGGCTCTCCTCGAGTTATATCTATGGACCTACTAAACGATACCGTTCAAAATACAGAAGTAGCGAATGTTAGTGACGAGGCTATTTTAGCCCTGTCTGTTTCAAACCCTGACAAGTTTTCTATACTAGTAGATCGCTACCAAGAAGCTTTCATCCGGAAGGCCGGCCAAATAATCAGAAACGATCCTGACATGGTCAAAGACATCGTTCAGGATGCCTTTGTGAAAATATATTTAAATGCCAGCAAGTTTAAGGTCCAGGAAGGAGCTTCTTTTAAATCCTGGGGATACAAAATTCTCATCAATACCTGTTTTACGAAATACAAAAAAATTAAAGGTGATAACGTCTACTTACGCGATCTGGATCCTGAGATTGCCGAGCTTGTGCCATCTAAAGACGAAATCAATTCTTTTGAACAAAAACTCGACACCGATTACGTTTTATCCCTCATTTCCAAGTTGCCTGTAATTTTAGGGCGAGTCTTGCGGTTGTACTCTGTTGAAGGCAAATCGCAAAAGGATATTGCTCAAATGGAGGGGATTTCGTTGGGTGCGGTACGGGCTCGAATCCATCGTGCCAAAAAGGAGATTAAAAAAGTTGTTGATTTTTCTCCGGGTGAAAACGATGCATCCTAAGCCAATATTACTATTTTAATTTTTATTAACATGACAAAACAAGAAGAATTTTTAAAACAACAAATAATGCAACGAGTGCTGTTTGTGTATGGTTTGAAAAGATTGCCGGCAATCTTCCTTCCTAAGGTAGCAATTTTTTCTACCTTGCTAGCTCTGTGCGGTTTTTTTGTTTCAGTGCCAAATGTCTTAAAAAATATGCCGTCACTTTTGGAAACTCAAAAGTTTTTGCAGTTTATGACTTCTGCATTTTTAAATACCCGATTGATAATTCAGATTGTAGCAGTGGCCGTGGTTATTGTGCTTTTCTATATGGTTAAAGATTTGGTTAAAACGTTTAGCGGAAAGGTGCAGGCTTTGACTACTGCCTAAATTTCTACGACGTTTCTCCTCTTTCTACTGTTGAGAATTTAAAAGAGCTCGGGTTTTAGGGCCGACAAAACCGTACGAAGGGTCGGAGCTAGTTTTAATGATGGCGAATTTAATTTGAAATCTTCCAACAGCCCGCTTGGTCGCCGGGCCGAAGTAGCCGGTGATCGAGCCTTCAGGGTAGATTATTTTGTCTTTGGCGAAAAAGGTTTGAAGTGCCGTAACGTCTGCGCCGCGTGAACCAACATCAAGTGCTCGCTTGAAAATATTTTTACCGCCGGTTGTTACGTTTGTGATTACAGGAGTTGAAATTGTAGGTGTGGTTACTATCGTTGAAGTGGTTGTTGTCACAGGAGAAATTGTGCCAGATTTTGGAATTGGTTGTACTGTAATTTTGACACTTGCCGCATTACTGCCAGTGTAGGTTCCGTCTTTCAGTTGTGGAAAGATTGAAACGATTGCGGCTTGATCGCTCGGTTCTGAATTAAAGAAAAAAATGGAAGTCGAGGCGGTCGCACCGAACGAAGTGGTTGTTGCCAGAAATTCATTGCATGGCAGTGTTGTGCTTGTTGTCGTTGAAATCAAGGTGTAGGTTAAAGCGGCCGCGCAGGAAATTTTTATATTAGCGCCCGAGCCGTTAACAAATGACCAGTTGAAGGCCACAGAGTCACCGGAAAATATTTTTTGACGCGAAACAGAAAAAGTGGAGAGAGAAATTGCTTTTTGAGCGTCAGAGGTGACCGACAATTGAATACTTTTTGATCGGCCACCATCGTAGACCCCCGGTGACATCGCTGGCAGAATGGTAACTTCAAGCGGAAGATTTTCTTGTGATGAATTTTTAAACAACATTGACATAGACCCTGAGCCCGGCAGGTCGGTTGGAAAAATAACCTGACCACAAGGAACAGTAGCGCCGTTATTGTAGGACGACGAAGTGGCAACAATAAAACTATTACAACCAATTTTAAAATTGACACCACCGAGATAGGGAGATGTCCAATAAAAATTGGTGGCCGCTCCAGAAATCGTGGTGGTTGCGGTGGTGTAAAAGTTTCCAATCGATTCTGCTGAAGGATTAACATAGAGCGAAACCTCTCTTGCTCCGGCATCAAAATTCACCGCGCTGGCATCTTTGGGCGTTAGTCGCACAGTTAAAATTTTTCCACTGCCACTGACGTTTATAACATTTAGTGACACACCTTCGGATGCGGCACCGCTTATCGATGTGGCGGTATCACAGGGAAATGATTGATTGGTAGAAGCGTATCGCAACGTCACTCCTTGTGGGCAAAAAAAGATGATTGAGTGTCCTCCGCCGTTTATAGTCCAGGTAAAGTCTCCGACTTGTCCGGATCCTAAACTGGTTGGCGCGCTGAAAGAAACTACGGAAGGAGTGTCTGCATGAATTGAAAAAACGGGGAGTGTAAGGAAAATGAAACTCGCAAACAAACTGGCGTAAAATTTTTTCATATTTTTACTATTAATTTTTGTAAATCCTATTCATTAATTTAAAACTAAAGCGATTGACTACGAGAGGTATTGTGAGACCTACAGTCGATCCTAAAAGCGCTCCTGCAATAATATCAGATGGATAATGAACTCCACTCATCACTCGCGCAATGACCATGACTGTGCTTGCTATAAAAAATATGATGCCGATTTTTCTGTTGTATTGGAAAAGCACCGCTGACAATCCAAAGAAAAAAGTGGCATGACCCGATGGGAAGGAGGGTCCTACTTCTGTAAATAGTTGACGGGCTTCAGTCAGGGTAATAAAGGGTCGTGGCCTCTCGTACAAAACGTTGATTATTTTTAAGAAAATTTCCATCCCGATAAGTTCAGTGACAATCGTCGACAGCAGTATTGAAATTCTTTCTTTTTGAGTTGCCGTTTGAAAGATAACAAAAAGCATAAAGGCGGCGCCTAAAACATACGCAAGGTAGTTAGCAAAAAAGATGAGTATCTGATCAACGAAGGCCGATCGCCCAATAACACTATTGAACCAGAAGAAAATTGTGGTGTCCACGTGCTCCATATGTTCCTAGAATTATACTATATTTTTTTCAAATTTTTGCGGAGTGAGCTTGAGTGAAGCGTTTCGTCATTGTGCGGGAATAGGCGTACCAGTTTTACGTTGTGTTTTGTTTGCGCGAGAAAAGTTTCCAAAGCCTTTCCGAGAGGTTCTTGATCGTAGCCAAGCGCTATGATATCTGGAATGAGTTCAGTAAAAATATTCCAACTGCCACTTTTGCTATCTCCCTCAAATATGTGATCGGCAATTTTTTCCGTCTCTAAATTTTTCATGCGCAGTGCGAGGGGATTGTGCGGATGATTTTTTTTGAGATCGAGCACTGCTTCATCTGGCGCTAGTACTACAAAAAGCTTATCACCTAAGGCTTTAGCGCTTTCTAAAAAATACCTGTGGCCATCGTGCAGGATATCGAAAACCCCGAACACTAAGACTTTTTTAGACTGACTGGACATGCTGGTATTCTAGCAGGTTTTTCGGCGCTTTTTACAACACATACCAATGTGCTATAATTTTCCTAATTAGTTAATAATACAAAGTATGGATACATCAAATCGCACCGTTATGATTGTTGGAATAGTCGCCCTTGTGCTCATTGTTGGTGGTTTGGTGTATGCCAATAACGCGCCAAGTAAATACGACGGTTTTGCTATGTGTTTGAAGGATAAAGGCGCTACGTTTTACGGAGCATTTTGGTGTCCTCATTGCGCTAAGCAAAAATCAATGTTTGGGAATGCGAAAAAATATCTTCCCTATGTTGAATGTTCAACTCCCGACGCTAACGGCCAGACTCCAATTTGTATAGAAAAAGAAATTCACTCGTATCCAACATGGATATTCCCAGACATGAGTTCAACAACTGGTGAACAGGAACTGAGTGTCCTTGCAGATAAAACCGGTTGTACGCTTCCAAATTAAGGTTATGTTTTCTCCCGATTTTGTAAATTTAATTTTGGGTTCGGCTACCCTTTTAGGGCAGGTGATTATCGTGGTTGTTATTTTTTGTCTTCTTACCGGAACGGGAAAATCAATTGTTGATTTTTTTACCAAGCGCGCCTTATGGATGATGTTTTTAGTTGCCCTTGTTGCGACTTCAGGAAGTCTGACCTATTCTGAGATTTTGGGCTACGAGCCGTGCTATCTGTGTTGGTTCCAAAGAATTTTTATGTATCCACAAACTATTCTTTTTGGTCTAGCACTGTACAAGAAAGACAATAAAATTTTTGATTACGGTTTGGCACTTTCGGGTGTTGGAATTTTGTATTCGATCTATCATTATTTGCTCCAGTGGGGATTTGTGCCAGAACTTTCTTGCAGTGTCGTTGGCGTTTCTTGCGCCAAACAATTTGTCACGGTCTTTGGGTACATTACAATTCCCTTGATGGCTTTGACTGCGTTCGCTTTAATTATTTTGCACGGCTATCTCGCTAAGAGAGCGGTTCAGAATTAATTTTTAAAACGGCCCCGCTCCGATGTACATCGGAGCGGGGCCGTTTTCTATTGCCAAGAAACCCTTTCAGTGATTAACTTTATTAAGGAATTTAATAGTTGAACATTAACAATTGAACATGAGGGAAATATATGAGCAACAAAGGAAATGGCAATGGTCATGGCGTGGCTCCGGAATACTTGCCGGCGGAGAGGCACGCAGTTCTCCGGTTGGTTGGAAGATCTCCTTCGGGTTCTCATGAGGCAGACCCGGCGGCTGTGGAGTTTTTGTTGGCCGCGGGATTTGTCGCCGAAAAACCTGATGTCTCCGTGCATCGCGGGGCTATCGATCCAACGAGAAGAAACGTCCTTGAAATATCCAGGCAAAAAAATGCCAATAAGCGTGGGAACTTTAAACTTTTGCGACTCTCGTCTGATGGCGGGGTCCAAACCCTCGAGGATGGATATTTTGGTAATCTGGACGATAAAGTTTCAGGAAAGTGGATCGTTGACGGAAACGGTTACAACTCGCTCAGCAACGCCCAGATTGTCGTTGACAGTAAGAAGTGGGATCCAGAATCCGTTTTGCCTGATAAGCCAGCTGAGATGATAACACCCGAGCCTCCGCCCGTCACACTCGTTAAGTCTTCAAGGATATATCCTCAGAAATCTCAAGGTGAAGATTCGAAAGGTGAGTTTTGGATGGACGTGGATTGCTTAAGACCGTGGGCAGGTCAGCCGAGAAAAGTTTTCCGCGACGCCGCGCTCGACGAATTGGGCAATAGTTTGCTCACGGGGCAGATGCGGGCGATTCTAATTTGTCCACTCGGTCCAGATCAGGCCGCTGGTAAGGTTTGTTCCGAGATTGTCGATGGGGAGCGGCGTTGGCGAGCGGCGCAATTAAAGCGCATACCGAAAGTGTTAGTTTCGATGCGGTATCCAATCGACGAGGCAGATCAGCATCGGATGTCAGTTGTGTCGAATATGCACGCTGTACCTCACACTCACTACGAGTACGCGACCGCTATTATTTATGCGGTGAAAAAGGCTGGCAGAAGCATCGATGATGTAGCGAAGGACTTTTCGATGTCTGGAGCTAGTGTTCGGAATTACCTTTCTCTGAGCGCCTTGGTGCCAAGTCTGTTCGAGCTTCTGAGCACTTCTCAACCTAAAGGGAAAAAACTTCCGCTCGGTTGCGGAGTGCTCCTCGCTAAGGTCAAGCCTGAAAAACAGGAGGAGATTTTGGCACAAGCGATTCAAGAGAGCGGGCATTTGGGCCGTCGAGGTTTAGCCGCCTGTCTTGAGGCTTTGATTATTGGTAACAAAACGGAAAAAGGTCCTAATGGCGGTAAAAGAAGGGAACAGCCATGCGAGGTTGCCAAGTTGGCGCGAACAGCGATTGAGGCTGTCCGTCTCAGTGTCCACAATCTGAATCTTTGGGCTGATGGTTTCAGGGCGAGTGAAGAAATGAAACAGCCTGTCGCTCGCTTGGCGCTTGCTTCCAACATGCGCGAGACAGCGGATCGTTTGCGTCAGTTTGCAGAAAAGCTCGTTGCTCACCCCTCATGATTATTCTTGTCCATAGCTCGGCTTTACCCGGGCTATTTTTTTGTGTTTTAAAATTATTTTTTAAAAATTTAAATTTTTTTCAGAAAAAATTACACCTACATTAAGGAGTCACGGCCGTGACTCCTTAATGTAGGTGGTGCAATTAGGGTTGAAACGTAATTTTTCGCTATTTAGTTTCCGTCACGATGCTGTTGATGGGATCAATTGCATCCTCGACGGTAAACTCAATTCGGCCAATAAGATTTTTACGATTAGTTTCAACATCGACTCGCCACAAACCCGGCTGGACGTTAGATTTTTTTGTGTAGCCACGGAAGCCTTCATCGCGGCCTCCGAAAATTGGCAACTGAATTAAATCCGTCTCGATCCATTTTTTTTGTGCGTCATCAAAATACTGCCATCGATAATAGATTGGTACGGTCAAATCCGTCGGCGCAAAAATGGAGCTCCAGACGTAGACAGATTCATTTGGTTTTTGATGAAAGGTGGAATCGGTATTGGAAATAAAAGGATACCAGCTGTCATGCTCAAAACTCAGGGTGTATTCGCCATTTGCCAGTCGCGTCACCGAGTGATAGACACCGATTTCTTTCAGCGCAAGAGGCACGGGAGGAATAATGTTGGTGAAATAGGCGACGTTAAATAAAATATAAATTGCTGATAGAGAAAGAATGAGCGAGCGCTTACTCGATGCATATTTTTCAGGCGCAATTCGAGAAAGAATCCAAATAAAAATTGTAATGATGATTAACGTTGCGAGTCCGCTCAATATAAAAATAAGCGCGCTCATTGATTTTAAAAGAATTGGCAGGGAAAAAATATTGTAGGAAAAAAGCACGGTAAAGAAAAGGCTCACGGGCAAGGTGATCGAAAGATAGCGTTTGCGCAAAAGTTCGTTGCTGATGACGAGGAGAACTAAAAAAAGTAGGAACGGCCAGTTGTTTGAAATCGAGGCGCTACGAGTGTAAAAAATAATATAGGCGGAAAAAAGACTACCGAAACAAAACTGAAGAATGAGTGGAAACCACTTAGTGATTTTTTCTATAATTTTTACCCGGCGCTCTGGGTGAAACGGTAGGTTCATGATCAAGATGCTGAAGGCTGAAATCACCAAGTAAGAACCAAGCATGATGTTGGCAAAGACATGATCAATTTGGCTCAACATGATGTTGTCCCAAATAAATCCGAGAACAAAGGCGATAGCAGTTCCGTGCTTTTTAATTTTTTGACGTACAGAAGAATCTTCCATACAAGAATTATCCCACAAATATAAAAAAATCCTATGTTTGCGGATTAAATATTTGCTAGCTTGATTGTGAGAAATAACACCGCTACGCCAACAACCGTCATGAAAGTTGTCCAAATGGTTGGATGGGCATGGTGGCTTTCAGGCAAAAGGTCGCTTGCGCCGATGTAGAGAAAGAAACCTGAAAATAAAGCTAACAACAAGCCGAGCGCGTTTTCCGGTAGAGTAAAAAAGATAGTAGAAATTACGCCGACAACCGGCGCAAGAGCATCAACCAAAAGCCATTTGAAAGCTTTTTTCGATTCGCCATGGTTTTTGAGAATCATGTTAACCGTATTGATACCATCTGAAAAATCGTGGGTTAGAACTGCAACGGCCACAATTGCTCCGAGCGCTGGAGAAACTTTAAACGCCAGTCCAATTCCCACCCCGTCAAGAAAACTGTGCACTGAAAGGGAGCTGGCGCCCACAATTCCTCGGTTCTGACGATGAGTTTCAGGGTGCTCAGCATCATGTGTATGAGTATGAAAAAGAATGAGTCTGTCGAGAATCATGTACAAAATAAAACCAAGCGCTACCACGGATGTGGTTGTAGAAAACCCGTAGGTTTTTGATCCAAGTTCGATGGCTTCTGGTAGCAAATCAAAAAAGGCAACACCAATGACGGCGCCGGCGCTGAAGCCCAAAATAAGATGCAGTCTGTCTTTGAAGCGTAAAGCAAACAAACCTCCGAGAAGGGTTGAGAAAAACGTGGCAAAAGTTATAAGGGTTAACATTGGGTCCATTTTAGCACAAAATTACACGTTGTGAATTATGACTTTAGTCATCGAATTGCTATACTAAAACGATAAAAATAGTATGGAATCACAGACACAATCCCAAGAACATATCGACCGAGCTTTTTTGCTCAAGGTGGTTCAGCCAGGGCTCGCGGGACTTATGGACGGTTCGGTATCAACGCTTGCGCCAATTTTTGCTGCCGCCTATGCGACGAGCAGTCCTCGATTAGCTTTTTTGATTGGTGCTTCTGCGGCTACGGGTGCGGCTATCAGTATGGCATTTGCCGAGGCTCTTTCAGACAATGGGGAGCACACCGGTCGCGGTCATCCTTTTATTCGGGGACTCATCATCGGTTCAATGACTTTTCTGGGAGGCATTTTACACACCTTGCCTTTTCTTATTTCCAATTTACATCTCGCGCTCTACCTCGCCTACATTGTTGTTGGTATCGAGCTCGTGGCTATCGCCTACATTAGATATCGCTATTTTAAAACCAGCTTTTGGCTTTCAGTGGTGCAAGTGGTTTTCGGAGGAGCACTTGTTCTTGTGGCGGGACTATTAATTGGCAGCGCGTAACGCCTGCATTCTCAATTTTAAATTTTTGTTAGAAATTCGCCGACATTCGCCGCAGTTTTAAGTGGTATGGAAACGTAGAAGGTTGTTCCTTTGCCGAGTTCTGTTTCGAAACGAATAGAACCTCGGTGGGCTTTGATGTATTGATCGGTCATATAGAGTCCAATGCCACTACCGCTGTTTAATTCTTTTTTGGCGTTGCTGGCGCGGAAAAATTTTAAGAAAATTTTTTCTTTTTCAGCTTCGGGAATGCCGATACCGCTATCACTGACTGAAATGTTCAAGGTTTTTTCATCGTTGCCGATGTGCACCGCGATTTCTCGAATGTCACCAAGTGTATATTGCAAAGCATTTTCCAAAAGATTTTCTAGAATAATGCGTAGGCGCAGTAAATCCACCTCAACTAAACTCTCGTGGTTCAAGTGGATTTCCGAGGTGAGATGTATACCTTTCTTTTGCGCACCGAAGGCGTATTTTTCGATAGTTTCTTTGAGGTTTTGCTCGATTTCCTTGAGGTCAAATTTTTCCAGTGATATTTTCAATTTTCCTATGTCGAGCAAACTGACGTCGAGCAGGTTAACCGAGTGCATGATGGTCGTGTAAATCGAATTGACGACACCTTCAAGCATTTTTTTGTCTTCTTCAGTTATGGCTTTTCCGTAATTTTGAAGAATCATTTCGATGGCCCAGCCAGTTGAGGTGAGTCCCGTTTTCATTTCATGGGTGATGAGAGCAACAGTTTCATCTCGCACAGCGCTGTTTGTTTTGAGAGTTTTTTGTTTTTCGTAATTAACAAAAATGATAGAAACCAGAACACCAATGAGAGATGTAATGGCAACGACGAACGAGTGATTTTCGTTGGCGAAGTAGGACATGCGGAAAGAAAGGACGATGAATCCTAAGACAGCCCCGCCGACACCTCCGAGGATGTAAAAAATTATTTTTTCAACTTTTTCAGCCATGAAATCCTTAGTTTGCAGGTTGCATTCGAGATTCTTCAGCTTGTTTTTTTCGAGCGTAGGTAAGAGATCCTAGAATGAGAACTGGTGCGGCGAACTGAAATACTGAACTAGTTAGAATGGCGCCGCCAATCATAGTGGCGTTAGCAAGGACACAACAGGCAACAACACCTGAACCTCCACCGAAAGCTTTTACGCGCATCCAGCGTTCTGCGTTTATACCAAGGGCGATAATTGAACCACCGACAATAATTCCGTTGATAGCAATGTCGTACCAGAGGGTAAAACTCATGAGCATCATTTCTCTTTCCTCGGTCTGAATAAACCAAGCGAACAGTCCCAAGACGGCAATGAGCGAGAGAAGAAAACCAATTTTTCTGGTGCTGGCTGAGAACGAACTGAGAGGGAATTTGAGCATGAAGGCCGATCCGATAAAGACCGCGAGGCTCGAGATGTTGCTGTACACCATGTTCATGGTTTGCATTTCCATTCCCATAAAGAACATGCTGATCGCCTGATAGACGAGGAAGGCAAACAAGGCTCCGATCAATTCATTTTTTTCTTGGCGGAACGGTTTCCACAAGAGGGCTGCGCAGATGAGGTAAAACACCCCCGAAGCGAGCATCAAAAAAACCTCAAAATGAAAAATCCCGATCATAGGTCCCGTCGACTCCATCATCATCATATTATCCATAAAATGTAGATTACTTCTAATAGCTAATATTGTAATCCCCGCTCTATTGCGGCACAAGTGGGTAACTACAGCGCCTAGGTGCGATAAATTTTAGAAGTGATAGAATAATAGGGTTATCAAAATCAAACGTTACTCCAATTTAATTTAAACTTATGGCTGAAAATTCAAGCATTGGCAACAGTTTCTCGGATGATCCGAAAAATATTATCGATAATTCGGTAATTTCTGGAAAAAAAGTGGTGATTGTTGAAGATGACGTCTTTTTGGGCAAGTTGCTCGCAAAACACCTACAGCAGTCTGGCATGAAGGTTTTTTTGATTGACCGGGGAGATGGTGCACAAGAGATAATTAAGAGTGACGTTCCTGATTTGTTGGTGCTTGATATCTTTTTGCCGGGGGTCAACGGCCTCGACTTGCTTGAAAGTTTGCGAAAGGATCCTGTTACAAAAAATCTAGCAGTCCTCATCGTTTCAAACACCGATCAGGTTCAGGATCGCGAAAGGGCAAAAAGTTTGAACGCTTCATTCTTGACTAAGGCTTTAGTGACGCCAATGAGTATTGTCGAGCACGTCAAGAAGATGTTTCTCGATTCACACTAATTTTTGATTCACGATTCGTACTGTAATCACCGACATGGAAATAAAATCCGCGGAGTTTAAAAAAAGTATACGGGGAACCGATGATATTTTACTTGAGCCTCATCCTCAGGTGGCTTTTGTCGGGCGATCAAATGTGGGTAAGTCGAGTCTTATGAACGCCCTTCTCAATCGGGTGGATTTGGTTCGTTCCGGAAAAACTCCGGGCAAGACTCAAGAAATAAATTTTTTTCTCATAAACAACAATTGCTATTTTGTTGATCTTCCGGGATACGGTTTTGCTCGCATGTCGATTGAACGGCGCGACCAACTAAGCAAAATGATTCAGTGGTATCTTCTCGGGATTGAGATTGCGAAAAGAAAAGTAGTTTTGGTGCTCGATAGTAAAGTTGGGCCAAGCGCGATGGATCTTGAAATGCTTCGGTTACTTTCTGAACACGGCAGAGAGGTTTTGGTGGTCGCGAATAAAATTGATTCGCTCAATCAAAAAGAACGCAGTGTTCAATTGCGGGAAATTTCTGAAAAAATTCCAGGATTGAAGATTGTTCCCTGTTCAGCTAAAACCAAAGAGGGGAGGGAAGAAATTTTGGAGTGGATTTTTAGCTAAAAGAAAAGCCCCGATTCGCTTTGCGAATCGGGGCCGAAACTAAATTACCGAACCGGATCGTAAGAAAAGTCACAGTTGGAAAGGACGAATTGTGCCACGCTGGTTTTCCCTGCTCGGAAAAGTCCGGCTGACATCAAGAGATAGAGACGCCACCTGCGCAAAAACTTTTCGTCGTTGTTGTACAGGTGCGCGATACGCGTCCATCCATGGCTGAGATTTTTTTCCCACTCGCAACAGGTTGGATCATAGTCGCGTCCAAACTCGTGAAGGTCGAGACGCTTAAACCTTTGCTGCGCGGACCGCTCGACTTGTTTTAGGCTCGGCACGACGCTCCCCGGAAAAATGTCATCGTTGAGAAACGGATCGGCTTCACCACTGCCAGTGATGGTGTGAAGTAGGAACAGGCCGTCTTGTTTGAGGTGACGTTGTGCCATCTCAAAAAACGCCCGGTGATTTTTCTGCCCGACATGCTCAAACATACCCACCGAAACCTCACGGTCAAACTTTCGGCTTGTTTGCAAGTCGCGGTAGTCAACCTCCCAAATTTCAATCGGCAAGCCATGGACAAGTTTCCGTGCGAATTTCGCCTGCTCCTTCGAGATGGTGATTCCAACTCCCGTGACACCATAGTGCTCGTGGGCGAATCGGAGAAGTTCCCCGAAACCACAGCCAATGTCGAGAATATGATCGCCCCTTTTCAACTTGAGTTTCCGGCAGATCAAATGAAGCTTGGCTTCCTGGGCATCATCGAGGGTCTGCGCGCGAGGTGTGCCACTCCAGTAAGCACAACTGTAGAGCGGATGTTTCCCGAGCATGGTTTCGAAAAGTGTGTTACCGGCATTGTAATGTTTCTCTCCGACAACGAACGCTCTCGCCCTGCTCTGCAAGTTAAACAGTGCCGCCCTGATCTTCAAGGCAAGGTCACTGAGTGATGATGAAAACAGTTTCGAGTCAAGCCCGTGTTGTACAGCTTTCTCTACAACAACATCGGGCCGCTCGCAGTCCCACCAACCATTTTCGTAGGCTCGCGCAAGCCCGCGAGTCCCCCAAAGTGCCACCTGGCTCCAGGTGCGATTGTCGTTAATTCTCACAGTCGAACCCTCAAAAGGATCTCGAGGGCCGCGGAGTGCAATTCCAGCATGAGTCAATGACTCGACCATTTGTTCTCTGCTTTTCATGTGATTTTCCTAGTTTCAAGGTGTCTAATTTTTATGATAATCCAAGCCTTTAAGAAAGGCAATTGCTATAAAAAATCAATTTTTTCTTTACGCTAGGGCGTTCGAATACAGCAATTTTAGTTTCTCGAGTCCTCGATGAGCTTGCACTGCCATAGTGTTTTTTGACTCACCAGTGATGAGTGACATTTCTTTGAGTGTCAGGTCTTGGACGTAGCGCATCCGCATAATTTTTTTGTACGGTTCGGGAAGACGCGCGATTAAAAGAATGGCTCCTTTGCCGTCGAGAAAATTTAAGAGACGCTCGGTGTCGTTGGTGGCTGCGGGTTCAAAACCTTCTTCGATAAGGACGTCGAGCGAGGTGGTTTTATGTTTCCGATGTTCGTCGACGATCAGGTGATTCAAAATGTGGTAGAGAAAGGCTTTCATGATGTCGATTTTTCCGCCTTTGACGAGGTAGACCCAGGTTTTCATGAAGGTGATTTGCACCAAGTCTTCGCTCAAGGCGCGATTGCTGATCTTGAAAAAAGCGTGGGCGTTGAGACCCTTTTGAAAATCAGTATGAGCCACGCTCAAGATTTCTTGTCGGTCTATTTTTTCTTTTGGAGTCATTATATATAATCGCCGTTTCAAGCGGCTTTTGGTTATGAAATTATTACAGTCACTCGGCAGTTTGTGCTCGGTGCTGTATTTTTCCCTCGAGAGTTTATGGGGAGTCTCTCAGATTTAGTTCTGGTTCATTACACTGCGTAGTGCAGTGTGCTGAAGAGTAGGTTCCTGAATATAGAGTGTAGCAGGATTTACAAAACATAGCTAGGATTTTTTTTGCAATAACTTTAGACATCAAACGGCTAGGGAACTATGGATAAAAATAAAAACAAAATCGGACCTGATTTTTTTGAGCGATTGTGGGAAGAAAGTTGGACGTACATTAAAACGGTGGTTGATGTGGTGAGAGAACCGGTATTGATTTTGGATAAAAATTTTAAAGTAATGGCGGCTAATGAGCCTTTCTATAGAATGTTTCAAGTCACCCAAAAAGAGACGGAAGGGAAGATTGTCTATGAGCTCGGCAACGGTCAGTGGAATATTGCGTCCCTCCGGAAACTGCTCGAAGATATTTTACCGAAGCACACTTTTTTCAAAGGATTTGAAGTTGCTCATGAATTTCCCGTTATCGGATCAAGGGTGATGATATTAAATGCGAGACAAATTCATTCACGATTTGTTACCGGAGTTGGCTCTGGAGATTCTGAACTTTTTCCGCCGATAATTCTTCTCGCTATGGAAGATATTACAGAAATGATCGCGGTTGCTGAACAGTTGGCGGGACACGTTAATCAGTTTGAAAGCAAACATTCTGCAAGAACTCAAAAGCTGGAAATCTCTATTACAGAATTGAAAAAACAAATCGAGGAGCTCAAGGTGAAGGTTGCAGCTAAGTAAAGAAAATACTCCCGCCGCGCAAAGCGCGGCGGGAGTATTTTTTAGTATTTAGTAAGAACTTTTCATTCCCACCCCGTCAGTATTTGAACCGGAAGAGTTATTTGGTGTATCCATGTTGAGAACGGCACCAACAGAGGCGGCTGGTTTGGCTGGAGTTTCTGTTGCTGGTTGATTGCGTAAATAGGGCAGGCCAAACAAGAAGAAGAGGATGGCAAGCAAGATGACGATTGTAATACCAATAAGAATTCCTGCTCCAGTACTTTCTGGGCTTTGATTTTGTGGCGGTGTGTTGATGATTGTTGTCATGTTTTTATAAAATATTAATAATATTTGTTACCTTTGCAGACGGCCATCATCACAAAATATTACAGTACGTTTATGGACTGTAATGTGTTAACCCTTCGGACGTCTTATTCTATGTGAGCGTTATCAGTTAAAAATTTTAATAAAAAAAATATGAATGGAACCAAAGCTATTGTAGGAGCAGTTGTTGCCGTTGTTGTTATCGGGGGAATCATTTTTTTCGCAACCAAAGATAGCAC
Organism: Patescibacteria group bacterium; assembly: GCA_040390045.1. NCBI lineage: Bacteria > Patescibacteria group bacterium. The sequence continues at coordinate 183,749 of JAZJZC010000001.1, read as the reverse complement.
TACTCCATCGGATGGCACACCAGTAACTCCGACACCTTCTACCCCAGTAACTCCAACACCGACTCCAGTAGTACAAAAGGCTGGACTCCCGGTGGTGATTACTAATGTTGGTGTCACGCCTTCTGACACAACCGCAGTCGTTAATGGTCGTGTTACTCCAAATGGCGCCTTCACCAGTTATTGGTACGAGTACAGTCTTTCGTCTAATATGAGCAATACATTTACGACTCCAAAACAAACTCTTGGGGGAGGTTTCGTTTCGATTTCAGCTCCCGGTTACATCACCGGTTTAGCGAAAGATACGACGTATTACTTCCGATTAACAGCTGAAAATCAATTCGGTAGAGTTTCAGGTGCTCAATATTCATTTCAAACAACTCATGGCAATCCAGCGCCTGTAGGTAGTGCACCAACTACGAAAACTCTTGCAGCTGGCGGAGTATCAAGAACTACGAGTAATCTAAATGGGGAAGTGAATCCTAATTCGGCCGCTACGCAGTATTGGTTTGAGTTCGGTACAAGTGCTGACCTAGGAAGAGTGACCGCTTTTCAATCGGCAAGTGACGGATCAACTAAAGTGCCAGTATCAATTTCACTTTCTGATCTCACTCCATCTACAACCTACTATTTCCGACTCAATGCACAAAATCAATTCGGTACGGTCAACGGCGCAATTCTAAACTTTAAAACGGCTGGCCCAGCATTGCCGACTGTTAACACAAATTCTGCAACCGCTGTCGGCACTTCAACCGCAAGTCTTAACGGAACGGTCAATCCAAACGGTGAAGAAGTCACCTATTGGTTTGAGTACAGCACCGATTCGCTCTTAGGTTCAGTGTTACTCCGAACTACACCCCAAAAAACTCTTGGCGTTAGCACGGGAAACAAAACGGTTGCCGAGAACATTTCTGGTCTCGTTGGTAAAACCAATTATTATTTCCGACTGGTTGCACAAAACACTTCAGGTACTGTCCGTGGAGATAAGGTGACGTTTAGAACAAAATAAAATTTATTCTCGTCAATTTTAATTCACTTCAAAATTTATGGATTCATTTAATTCACCGACAACTAAACCATTGTATCGAGGGACGCAGATTGTTTGGTACATTCTCGGTCTCATTGAAGTGTTACTTGTCTTTCGATTTGTCTTGAAACTTCTTGGAGCAAATGCTGGCGCAGGGTTTACTCAATTCATTTATTCCACCACGTATATTTTTTCAGCCCCATTTCTCAACGTATTTCGTGTTACCAGCGTTGAGGGCAGTGTCTTCGAATGGACGACACTTCTCGCGATGCTTGTCTACTGGATTGTGGCGATGGGAATTATCAAAATGTTCGTGATGGGTAAAACGGTTTCTACGCCGGAAGCCGCAGTAAAATTGAATCACGAAGAGGAGGCGTAAAGAGTTTACAAGCTAATTAAAAATATATGGGAATTATACTTTGGATTATTTTCGGGGGTATCGTCGGTTGGGTAGCGTCTCTCATTATGAATACGGACGCACAGCAGGGAATTGTGCTCAATGTGATCGTCGGTATTGTGGGCGCAGTCATCGGAGGTTGGATTATGACTGCTACTGGCGGAAGCGATGTTTCAGGGTTTAATCTCTATAGCTTCTTGGTGGCAATTCTCGGGTCAGTTCTACTTATTGCCGCGGTGAAATTTTTGCGACGAGCGTAGTACAAATCCTGTAATATTACTGTCGTGCAAACGGCAAATATGGGGTAGGTACTGAAAGTGGTCGAACGCGTATATTACAATAAAAATTAATTAAAATTAAAAAAAATAACATGACAAATAGCATAACTTTTTCTAAAGTATCGAATTATGTTCTTGTCCAAGTTGGGTTGGTTGCGGTAGCTTTCATGGCTTTCGCAATTCCTTTCCTCACTCACGCCGCAGTGCTCAATCGCCAGCTCGATATTGGTATGTCGGGAAGCGATGTTTCTGCACTTCAATTGTTTCTCGCTAAAGATCCATCACTCTATCCCCAAGGAATCGTTTCGGGTTATTTCGGCGCATTGACCAGTGCTGCTGTTGCGAATTTTCAAACTCGTAACGGTATCGCTAGTGTTGGACGCGTTGGTCCTGTGACGCTTGCCGCTCTTAATGCCCAAATGGGTGGGGGAGTTAGTACCGGAGCAGATATCTACGCACCAGTGATCTCAAGTGTTGGAGTAAATACAACAAGTAGTAGCGCTAGTGTTTCTTGGAACACCAGCGAGTTTGCAAAGGGAGTTGTATATTTCAGTGCCACACCACTTACAACCTATGAAAATCCGCACACGGTTGATGTCAGTGGTAACACCGCTATGACCGATAGTTCTCTCCGAACTTCTCAAAATGTAGTATTGTCTGGTTTGCAATCTGCTACGACGTATTACTACTTGATCTATGTTACGGACGCTTCTGGAAATGTGAGCATCACGCTTCCATCAACGTTCCGCACTCAATAGTTTGAAGTGAAGTCTGACTAGAGTTTAGTTAAAAAAAATGCCCCGTTCGCAGAGCGAACGGGGCATTTTTTCTTGCTTTACAATAGCTTTCGATAATTATAGTATCAATTAAGAAACGTTGGAGGAAAAAGTCATGGCAATTCCATTTGATTCAGTTTTCGATAAGTCACCGGAGCAGAAGCGGGCAAGAGTGAATCCTGCCGGTCGGCAAACGCAGTTCAGTCGGGCACAGGTTCGCAAGATGGTTCTGTCTGCGGGTACATTCGATCGGTGCCTCGATCTCATCGACGAGCTTTGTGGCCAGAGAAGGCTCGAGCTTCTCTTGTGGAGCAAGGCCGTGTCCTTAGCCACTACGCCTGCGCATTGGGCTAAGTTGCACTTTCGGGCACCGACTACCAAACGGACAGCTTTCACACTTGCTCACATTGGCGCTTTGCCACTTGAGCCAGAGCAGTGGCGAGATCTCGTCTTCAAGGTAGGGATCAACCGAGGACCGCTAGGCACTCTAATCTACAGCAAAGCCACGGATGCGCAGTGGAGAGCGTGGTACAAGAGTTTCCCTGAGGTTTCAAGTGCTAGAGCAAGTCTTGCGCGCTTTCTCGGCATCAACTTGTCCGAAGATGCACCCGAACCGCCGCCAAGAGGTCGGCGCATCTCCATTAGTCGGTCAGACAGAGTGACTAAGCCTAAGAATAATTCGCCGCAAGAGGTTCACGCGTGAACCTCTTTTTTATTTTTAAAATCCCGATGCTCCGTACTCGGAGTTCGGGATCCCGACCGTCTTCGCGTCGGGACTAAAGCCCCGCCTTTTTTGCCACTCGTCCCGCACCCTTCACCACTTCTTTTTTGGCTTTCATAGCCGTGGCACTGATAGTATTCCAATGCTTTTTCAAATCCTCAGCCAATTCAGCAATTTCTTCCTTCGTGGCTTTCATGCCTTTTTCATAATCTTTGGAAACTGAATCGATAATTTCACGGTAGACTGGTTCGCTGACTTCTTTTGCTTGTTCAAGTTTTTCAATAACATCGCCTTTCATTTTGATCGCCCAAGCCTTAGCATGTTTCTGATGCTGTTTAGCTTTTGGGCTGAGGAAAAAATAGGCGGTAGCGGCAAGGCCGGCCAAACCCACGCCAATCATTCCTAATTTCATTGCACCCGATCCTTCTTCTACTTTTTTCTTTTGCATATTTTTTAAGATTAGCTTTTAACTTCGGCTTCTTTTACGGTTGCTCGCTTTTTTCTGCGCGAAGCAGGGAAGAACATTCTCAAAATCATGTTGCTGTCAAAACGATCCTTGATGTCCATAATAAACTCTTCAGATTCTTTAACTCCATTTTTAATAGTTTCGGTCAAAGAATACAGATTCTTCGCCGCCTTTATTAAGTAGTACATAAGTATAGCCGTAAGAAGGGCTAAAACTATTACAGCTATCCCTGTGATAAAAAAGAAAATATCAGCTTTCATTAAGGTTTCCATTGTTTAAATTGTAGCACAAATTTAGTAAATACCGCTCTACTGTTTTAGCTTTCCTATTTTTTTGAGTACCTCTGTCAGTTCCGCGGGCTTAGCCGTTCCAATGAGTAGTGTGTTGCCGCTTACAAATTCGAGTTGTAACCCCTGATCGCCCGAAACACTGAGCGCTCGTTTTTTACCAAGCCCACGCAAACCCCAGCCACCGTACTCGCGAACGGGTTTGTATTGTCGGACGAAACATTTGGTCATTTTTGGCCAGGCGTATTTTCGAAAAGTGATGTGAAGCGGGAAGAAGCGAACATACAAACCATCGAGTTTAATTTCGGTTTCAAGTTTGAAACTATAAAACAACACGAGAGGCAGGAGACAAAACAGAGAAGCCAGTATAATTTTAGTATCAGTCATCGGTTTGTCGCTCAGTTGTATTCCTAATCCTATTTGCGCATACGCGCCAAAAAAGAACAGTACCGGAATACCCGCAAGTAAAATCCACAGCCACCACTGTTTAAACTTTTGAGTCTCGGCAAATAAAATTTCGTTTTCCATTTTAGTTACTTTGTGATTTTGATAGTAGTAACTTTGTAAATTTTTCCCGCCTTGTCATACGTAATCCACTCGCCAACCTGTTTCCCTTTTTTGAAATGACCAGAACGCATGATCATGCCGATTGCACCGCCCGTTTTGGTGGGTTTTCGAAACCATTTCCAATACCCATCAGAAACTCCGTTAACCATTTTGCCCTTGGCCCAGATACTACCGTCTTTGTGATATACGATATTTGATTTTGCGGTGGATTTTTTCTGAGGCATTGTAATAACAGTATCTCATTTTGATGGGTTCTCAACAAGGTTTACAAAAAAGACAATACTGATATATTCATATGTAGAAGTTTTTGCTAGGCACATTCCCAAAAAACATGAACACACAAGCATTTAGTTCAATCCTGATTGAGGATCTTAGTCGCAAATACACCCCGCAGGAGGTTCTGCAAATCGTTGTCTTTTTGATCCCGTTTGTTTCAGATGGGCGCGTCGCGGCGGTCCGAATTTTCGAGCGCTCAGCGCTTTTCAAACCAGAGAAGCGACCGACGTTTCCCCAAATCATGACTCTTTTCAAGGAGCGGGAAGCAACGTGGCGGGCAAACCCCGATCGTGTCGGCGATCCCGATGACACAACTTCTGTCGACGTAGATGGACAGACCCAAACTTTGGGCATGAACAACACCAGCGCGTATTTCGCTATCTATCGAGATCTTGGTTTCAAACCTCTGCCGAAGATGCTTTTTTAAGCTTCTGCGTTTCGTATCCTCGCGACATCATTTTCGCGGGGATTTTTCATTGGTAAGAAATTTCGCACGCAGTTCTTTACAAAAATCAATCATCGTTTTTGAGACGGTTTCAGCCTAAGAGCCAGTGAACAATCTAATGCCTAGATAAAACTTCAAAATTTCGTGCGAAAATCAGACAATTCGAGGAAACATATCGAGATACGTTGACGAGAAGTGGGTGATTTGCAGCCGAAATTTTGAAGTTTTAGCAGGCAAGCTCTGTTTCGCACTTACCGTTGCGGTTAGATTGTGAACTGGCTCTTTTACCAATAGTCCCAAAATTCTTGTTCCGACAAATTGATTTTCCATTCTTGCAACACAGGCTTCCAGTATTGAAAACTTCCGCCCGCTTCTGGTTGTCGGGTTTTTTCCATATTTTCTGAAAGTTTCGGCAGAAATGTAGCAACAGGAATTCCGAAATCTTTTTCAAACCGTTCGCTCAATTTTGGGCTTTGAATGAGAATTCCATTGAGATCAAAAATGACGGCTTTTAGCATTTGGAAAGTATAGCAACCGAGAGGTCACCTGTGAATTTTTTCGTTCTAGGAAATATTGACAAACCCTTGTCAATCCAGTATTCTGCGACCTAGTTTGTTCTGTCTTATTTTTATGAATAGCAATTGTTACCGGATCGCTTGTGGGCAACTCTTTCCCGGAATTCCGTTCGAACTCAGAGATGATGGATGCTTTATCGCCATCAATCCTCAGTTTCAAAGCCACATTGAGTTGGCTGTTGGGTTTCATCCAGCAAGCGTTCAAGACGGGTTTATCTTGTCTGCCGGAATCGGAAGAGGTGAGCTTGCCCTCGATTGCCGGGAACGGTTTGATGGCTACATCGTGGCCTTCGACACCAATGAGCTCAGGTTTGGGGAACCCTTCGTTTCTTCCACAAAAATTTATTTTTGGCCGGGAGGGGAGAACCACAACGATGAGCCACTTTGGCGGCATGGCACGGATCGAGGTGACACCCGACACCCCCGCCAGCAACCGAGAAAGTTGGAGGCATGGGCATTGAGGAGAAATCAGAATCTATTTCTCGCGGGGCCAGACCGAAGTCTCAGGAAGCTTTGCGTCGGCCAGTCCGGCCCTGAGTTGTTTGAGGTGTCGATTGACGAAGTGGCGACCTATCTTGTCGAAAGATCGAGACGTACACGCTCGTTCAGGGGCCGCGACTGGGTGCGGGCAACCCTTGAGGAGATTCAAACGCATACGCAGGATCCGGTTCTTCTCGGGCATGTCCATGACGCCCGAAGACTGCTGGAAGCTATCCGCTAACATTTTTGGAAGTCACACTCCCGTTTACACGCGGGAGTTTTTTATTTCGGCTTAATTTAGAGACCATGGTCTCTAAATTAAGCCGAAAGTATTTTTTAAAAAACACGATCCGAGAAAAAGTTTTCATTTCAAGCCAATCTGCGATATATTGTTTGCATGGAAAATCAAAATACTACAACTGAAGAGGTGGTGGTTGAGCCAAAAGAGTCCGAGACTGAATCTGAAAAAAAAGAAGAATCAAAAGAACCACAGGATAAAATTACCGCACAGAGTCTGTACACAGGATTTAAAGTACTTTTCAAATATCTCGCCAGTTATCGCAAAGATATCATTATCCTCAGTATCATCGGTATTTTATCCGCAATCGGCAACGGTATTGTGCCATACATTGCTGGTCGATTTTTTGACGCGATCATCACGCCCGGTGTGGTAACTATTTCTGGCGCTGTTTTACCGCTCTACGTTGCGCTTCTTATTCTTTGGGCGACTGTTCAATTGATTACCTCAACGATAGACTGGCGAATTCAAATCAAGAGTGAATATCTTTCCAATTATATTTGGCTCGACTACATGGCCAAAGGTTTTAGTTTCCTGGTTAATTTACCGATGAGTTTTCATAAGACCAACAAAATTGGCGAGATTGGAAATAAAATAAATAATGCGGCCGGATCGCTCGAGACTATTGCCGGCCGAGTAGTGATTGATTTGGCGCCGCAACTTTTGAGTATTGTGATCGCGCTTGTGATTGGTTTTATTTTGAAACCAGTTTTGGCCGCGTTTCTTTTGGTGGGACTCATGCTCTACGCCGCTATTATTGCTAAAAAAGTGCAACCCTTGAGTCAGTATCAAAAAGAATATTATGACAAAGTATTCAATGTCATTTGGGGCGATGCCTATGAAATGATCGATAACACCATGGCGATCAAACAAGCGACGGCCGAGGAATATGAAAAAAACAAAATGGCCGAGAACGCACGGGTGGCACTTCCATTGTGGATGCGGCTGACAAAAGCATGGAGCGGACTCAATTTGTATCAGCGCGTTATTATTCTTATCACTCAAATTTTAATTTTTCTTTTTTCAATCTACTACATCCACCAAGGCACGATGACGATCGGAGAACTGTTGGCCTTTAACGCCTACGCCGCCATGATCTTCGGGCCGTTCATGACACTTGCGCGCAATTGGCAGACAATTCACAACGGCGTTATCAATATTCAAGAAACGGAAAAGATTTTAGCCCTGCCGACAGAAAATTATCACCCGGCGGGATCAAAGCCGTTCGCGGTTCGTGGAGATATTGTTTTTGATCACGTCTCATTTCAGTATGAAAATGGCAAACCGGTACTCACGGACATTTCTTTCAAAGTACAAGCAGGTGAGGTGATTGCGCTCGTCGGAGAGTCGGGTGTCGGCAAAAGCACCTTGATTGATCTCATGTCTGCGTATCATTTTCCTACAGAGGGAAAAGTCACAATCGACGGTGTATCGATTGACGCTGTCGATCTGTATTCGTATCGTTCGCAAATCGCGGTTGTGCCGCAGGAAGTTGTTTTATTTAACGATACGATCAAAACTAATATTAAGTACGGCAATTTCCACGCGACAAACGAGCAGATGGAAGCCGCCGCCAAGCGAGCTCATGCCCTTGATTTCATTCAGAAATTTCCGGACAAGTGGAATCAGATGGTGGGACAGCGGGGAATTAAATTATCTGTTGGTCAGAAACAGCGTGTGGCCATCGCTCGCGCCATCTTGCGTAATCCTCGAATTTTAATCCTCGATGAGCCAACCGCCGCGCTTGATGCGGGGTCTGAGAAAATTATTACCGACTCACTCGATGTCTTGATGAAAGACAAAACTACGTTTATCATCGCGCATCGCTTGAGTACTGTACGAAAAGCCAACAAGATTTTAGTTTTCAAAGAGGGGAAACTGATTGAAAACGGCAATCACGACGAACTTTTGAAAATTTCTGGCGGAGAATATCGGAGGCTTTTCGAGTTGCAGATCGGGTTGCACGGATAAATTGCAAAACGGCGAAATTTAGATATGCAGAGTCAATGACGTTGCTTTTGCAACTTGTTGCACTGGTCTGATAGCGATGAATTTCTTTTTCCAGCTTTTGAGAAAATCTGTAGTGGAAATAGTTTTTCCGCCAGTTTTGGCGGCGGGGTCGTTGTAGTAGACGATGCCATTTTCAATAGCGTTAATTACTACAAGATGTGGAATGGGATTGGTCGGTTCAAATTTGTAATGGACAGACGCGATGACGGGGCCATCTTTTAGATTTTTCTCAAATGCGGCAAGCGCAGCCTTCGAATCTAATTTTGAAAGGTCGAAGGATTTTCCATCAAGCTCATATTTTTTCGATAGGTCAATCAAACCCTGGTGAATCCAACCGGCGTTTTTCAGATAGGCGCCGGAGGCGATACCTCGATTGAGTAGTGTTGTAACCGATACAGAATCTAGTTCGAAATAATTAATTACCATTGCCAAGCTCGCAACACCACAACCCACTTTTTGCCAGGTCGGAGAAGCAATATCTTTAAATTGTGAAAAGAAGGGGACTACCGGAATAGTTGAGGTTGAAGCGGCGAGGGAAAAATTTTTATACACTTCGGGCAACACAGTTTCAATCTGTGCTGTGGAAACTGGAGTATTTTGAAAAATATTTGGGGGTACTGCAACGAACATAACCTATCCAGCATCTCAGATAGAGACCTAGTTAGCAAGGCTTTTTTGTGGTCTAATTTTGGACAATAACCTTTGTCCCAATTTCGGCCCAAGAATAGAGCTTTTTGGCGCTTTCAACGGGAAGATTAACACAGCCATGAGACCACTGTTCTCCAAAATGGTTGTGCCAATAGGCGCCGTGAATGGCCGCGCCACTTCCCGTAAAATATAAATCCCAAGGCACTCCGGGTAGGTCGTAGACCTGATCGCTCACACCTGGAATTGGTCCTTGCATAAATCGGCTTGGGGTCATTTTGAAAATTTGGAACGTGCCGAGGTCGGTAGGTGTCAGATCAAGTCCGGTTGAAATTGATTCTTCCATAAACAACTGATCACCGTCGTAGGCGAAAAGTTTTTCTTCTGAAAGATCTACCACAATGCGTTTCTTGGTTGTAGCAACTTCTCCTTTTTTGATTAAGACATCTCCTTCATTTCTAAATGTACGAACAAGATCAGCCGCCACATACCAGCCACCCGAGACGCGCTCGGGATATATCAATTCTTGGCCGAAACCAATTTTGTACCAGGTACGCCCATCTTGCTGTACTCTGTCAGCAACTTCGAGAACCACACCATTGCGCAGGCGAGTGACAATAGAATATTTTTCTCCAGGTCCAGATCGCACGTTGACGCAATCTCCCACGAATTCGAAATTGCAACTGTTTTGCACTTCAAAGTACTCGGTTGAATTTGCGTAATAGGTGATTAATTTTTGAATGTAAAACCCTGCAACAATAAGCAAAAGAATTGCCACGCCAAGACTTCCGTAGAAAAAGGGCTTGTTTGAATGTAGTTTTTTTAGATTCATCAGCATATATGCCGGTTAAGTAGAAAAAGATTACAGTGTTTGTGGAACCATGGCGATTGCTGTCGGAGTATCAACGAGGTCGGTGAAAATAATCAAACGTTTGGCAAAACTTTTTGTCGCCGGATCCCAGTCGCCACTACAGGTGATCAGGTTCAAGTGAGCGCCGTTCTCGGATTCAAATATATCATTTGTGTGTGTATCTGTCGCGTCGTACATTTTAAAATCTCGAACTACGAAAGAAATCGAGATGCCACTTGTGTCTACGATTGAGACGATGTCACCAATTTCCAATTGATCAAGGTGAGCAAAAACTCCATCCTGTGAATTCCAGCGATTGTGTGCTCCGATGACGGCACTTCCAGTTTGGCCGGGACGGGTTCCAAGACTAAACCAACCGACGTTCACGCGATTGTTTGGAACGGCCATGGCGCCATTTTCTGTCAGCCCCATGTCTATAATAGAAGCATCAACGGTAATCTTTGGAATTTTCAGACGTGCCGCGGGTAATTTTTGAACAATGTCCGAAGTGGCAAGAGTTACTTTTTTGGCGGCAATTTTTACCGGAACCTCAGGCTCTTTTCGATCTACTCTCGCAATTCGAGGAAGACCGCTACTGACGATTTTTTCCGCCGGTGTTTTAGCAAACAAGACTTGAGCTGGTTCGAAGGACGTTTTTGAAAAATTAAAACCAAGGATTACAATGGCCAATTGAAAAAATAGTAGTCCGGAAAAAATGCACTGAAAAATACCCGAAACAGAAATTGCTTTCGGGTTTTTCTCTCGAGTAATGTGAAGGGTAGGAGACATGGTGTGACTCCTTAAGCAAAAATTAGAAGTAACCTAAGGACAAAAATTATAACAAATCTATAAGCGTTTGTCAACAATTTCTCTGAGTGGGTTTGCCCTAGGGTTTCCGTGATATGATTCAGAGATGTATATTCTCTACGCGCTCATCGGCGCTGTCATGGCAAGTTTGGGAACAATTTTTGCCAAACTCGGGCTTAAAGGTGTTGACGCTAATTTGCTCACCGCCATCCGCGGTATTGTGATGGCAATAATCGTGACGCTTGCCGCGCTTTCTTTCGGAAAAATTTCCATGACATCCTTACAGTCACTTTCGTCGAAACAGTGGCTCTTTGTTATTCTCTCAGGCGTTGGTGGAGCACTGTCGTGGATATTTTTCTACCAAGCGCTCGCCGCCGGCCCGACTGTAGCCGTCACAGTCATCGACAAACTTTCAATTGTGTTCACTGCCATTCTCGCCGCTGTGGTTTTGCTCGAAGGCATCACGGTACAATCGGGGATAGGCCTCGGGCTCGTTTTTATCGGCACGCTTTTTGTGGCTGTTCCGTGGAATACAATTAAAGGGTTGTTTTAAAAAATAAAAACCGCTAAACGAATTATCGTTTAGCGGTGCGAAAAGAGCTCAGTTTAAACTACCTGCATTTCGGTGCCGGGCGGCAATCCTTCGGGAGGAAGTCGGTCGGGTCTGACAAAACAGGATTTAACGTGGACGGTTTTCAACGCTGAACCGTCATCTCCTTTGCCCGGCGGTCGACGCCAGTGAGCACAGCGGAAGTGAGCTCCCATTTCTTTGAGCGCTTGTGCAAGTCCTTTTTCTTGCGTCAATTTGTAGAGGCGTTCATCCTGAGCTGAAAGGAGATTTTCACCAGTGACGGTAAGAACCTGCGACTCGGAAACCAGCGTGCGCGGATCGGTTGAAGTCTGCCGCTCCCAAATGGGTTCAGCTAGTTTTCCTTTACCCTTACTTTTGGTCCCGAGGGATTCGAGGTACAGACAAAGCCCCACCACAATTCTGATGCTCAAACGAGCCACACTTTGAATTTCAGTCTCGCCGTATTCTTTTGCTTCCGACGATGCAAGCGGGTGCGCCAAAACCATCGGGTCACTGTCAAGAACAAGACTGAGAGGGGAATTAAATTCTTCTTCCGAAAGGTTAAGTCGCAAAAGACTCATGTAACCGCTCGAAGCCCTTATTGTGGCTATTCGTTCCTCTAAGATGGTCGAAGCTTTCGAATATTTTCCACTTTGTAATAACTCATCAATATGTTGGCGCAGGCCTTTAGCGGGGTGTACATAGTTGGGATCGATTGCAATTTGCCGGATCAAGAGGGTAAATCTTTTTTCAGGTATGCTCTGACGTGTGACGAGAATGAAGTCGCAGTTTGATGTGACCGTCCTCACTCCAGATTCACCTCGATTAAATGATTTCAAGGGAATGGAGAGGGCGATACCGAACGAATCAAATGGAAGTGTTACATCATTCCAAGTGATGTGTTTCGTCGAGGTAGTTTCGAGGAATTGTTGCAACTCGGAAGTTACACTATAAATTCTTCGCGATCTGCAAGACCATTGATGGAGTTCGAGCGGCAGGAGGAGGTTCCCTCCGATAGCGATGTTCTCCTCCATTGTTTTTTGATTCGGGTGAAAAAATTTATCAGGCCGGAAGGTTTGATTCCGCGAAAGCAAGAATTGCCTAAACTCCTGATAATGTGCGAAAACGCCATCACGGGTCTCGGGCAATTCCTGTCCTTTGTTTCTGGAGCACAACGTTCTTCCAAAAAGGAAGGCGTGCGTTTCCCAAAGGCGCAAAGCCTCCTCGAGGCGGTTTGTATTGTCACTCATGGTGTACCGAGTTTGATTGTCAAAACTGTGATTTTCTAAAAATCAAAATAGCACGCCTAAGTAGCATGCGTCAATTTTTTTGAAAACAAAAACCGCCGCGTGAATTTTCGCGCGGCGGTTTTTTGTTGCGACTCTTTATTTTTTCATCGGAGCTTTTTGGAAGTTCAGCATCCACTCGACACCGTATTTGTCAGTAACGAGACCAAAGGTCGCGCCCCAAAATTGATCTTCAAGCGGCATGAAGACGTCTCCGCCTTTTGCAAGTTTGTCGAAAATTGTTTTGATTTCTTTGGCACTTTCACAATCAAGGGAAATACCGACTTGGTCGCCACTTTTCGCTTTATCTCGCATCATGTCTGAACCAATGAGCACCCAGTCGCCCTTCTTCAAAGTTGAGTGCATGACTAGGTCGAGCTTGTCAGCGTCCATGTCTTTTTCCATCGGCGTGCCTTTGGCGGTCATAAATTCAAGTTCACCACCGAGACAGTCTTTGTAAAAAGTCATTGCTTCGCGGCACTTCTTGTCGTTGAATCTAATAAACGGATTAACTTTTGCCATATTTTTGTTGTTAATTAGTAAATAAGCTACGATAGTATTATAAACAATTATATTGCTTGCTGACTAGTGACGGCAAAAGCTGTTATGTATTACAAAATAAAGTGTTTCAAACCTAACGTGATATAATTATCACGGACTTAAAAGGTCGACGAATTTAATTTCCTACATTAAAAATTTAATTTATATTACACATGAATCGCAACATAATAATTGGAATCGTCGTTGTCGCAATTTTGGCAATACTCGGTATTTGGTATTTTTCATCGTCAACTATGCCAAGTGTGCCAGCAGAAACAAGTAGCACTAACACTCAAACAAATGTCACACCGGTAAAAAATACGACGACATTTAGAAGTATTTTTGCGCAATCAGGAAATCATCAGTGCTCCTATGAACAGGTTAACCCAACCAGTCGAAGCACCAGTGTGGTTTACATTGCAGATGGAAAAATGCGAGGAGAGTTTCGAACGATCACTGCTACCACAAGCACTGCAAATCTCATGATCTACAGTGGGGGACTTCTCTATTCTTGGAAAGAAGGCGCGGTGACTGGCAAGAAATTAAGCATCACTTCAGTGGCAGAACTTCCTGAAGTTATTCCAAGCGATCTTACCAGTGGAGCGGTATATGGTACCAATCCAGACAATGTCAGTTGGGATTGTCACGATTGGTTGATGGACGCCAAGTTGCTCACTGTTCCGGCAAATATTAAGTTCTAGATTTCGCAGAAATAGTTTAAACAAAAAAACATCCCGATCGGGATGTTTTTTTGTTTTTCGCATATGGATATGCGATTGCGAATTTTCCGATACCCTGTAGTCTTGCGCAGCTTGAATGATCGATACTCCGTCGTTTTTGATGCGGTTGATAATCTGTTCCTTTGTCATTAAGTCATGCGTTGCAAATCGGTTGTTGAACTCGGGGTACTGATTCTGGACAAAGCCTCAAAATTTGTGATAGGGTGGAATTAGTTTCATATATAGACCTTTGAAAACGACTGTTTTAAGGACAGTACTGCCCTTGGTGGGGCTCAATAAGGCTGTAAATTGAACACACAATAACAAATCCCAGATACGAAAGAGAGGAAAAAATGAGCACAATACTTGATGTAAAAGAGCTAACGAGCAGGATGGTTTCGTTCGATACCGTTTCAACCAATAGCAATTTGCCGTTGGTGAAATTTCTCCACCCTTTGTTAGTCGATATCGGTTTTGAGGTGGAAATCCAACAGAGAACCTTTGAGCATGGAACACTGGAGAAGGCAAACATAATCGCCCGCGCCGGCCCGCGAGACGTGGAATCGTTTATGTTTTCCGCCCACACAGATACAGTCCCCGTGGGTTCCAGCAATCACTGGGATTATCCGCCATTTCAGCTGACTGAGGAGAAAAGGCGAGGATTGCTGTTTGGACGCGGCTCGGTCGACATGAAAGGTTCAATTGCAGCAATGATCTGTGCAATCGCGCCCCTTTTGTCGAAAGCGGGAAGCTTCAAACGGGAACTGATTCTCGGGCTCACGTATGACGAAGAGGTTGGCCTGCTTGGAGCCAAACATCTCGTCGAATCCAAATTGATTCGACCTCGATACGCGTTGGTTGGTGAACCAACTTTAATGCGACCGATGCGTATGCACAAGGGACACATTTACTTGCGCGCCCTATGTCGCGGAGTCAGTGGTCATGCGAGTGACCCCCAAAGCGGTATCAACGCTATTGAGATCGCAGCAGGGGTTATTGAAAAGTTACGCGCATTTGCTGGTGAACTAGCGATGCAGGAAAACGAGGAATATGATCCTCCTTGCGCGACATTAAACATCGGGGTGATCAAAGGCGGTACAAAAGCCAATGTGATTGCCGAGGAATGCGCAATCGAGTTTGATATCCGCCCCATCAAAGGGCAGACATCGGATTTGATGATTCAAGACCTCGTGGCCCGAATGCGAAGTATTGGGGAGCACGGAGGGCAACCCCTCGTTTCGCTTCGCCTCATGCGTTGTCCTACTGAACCGGTAACCACGGATGCGAATTCATTAATCGTGACCGTGGCGGAACAGGTGACAGGTATCAAGGCGCGAGGAGTACCATACGGCACAGACGCGTCAGTTCTCCAACTAATGGGTACCGACTGTCTCATCTTGGGACCTGGCGACATCGCGCAAGCGCACAAACCGAATGAGTTTGTCAAAACTGAGCAACTAGAGTCTGCCGTTACCAAGTTCAGGCAGATTGCACAAAAGATGTGTCTCTGAAACCAAAAGGAAAGGATTCATTATGAAAGATAGAAAATTGGCGACGAGCCAGCTTCGCGAGATGCTTACCTACGTCGCGCGGTTCGGACATTCAACCTTCGTCATCGCAATTGATGGCAGGGTACTTGAGGGTAATGACATACTCTCTGTAGCAGGGGACATTACTCTGCTTCATGCGGTCGGTATTCGTATTGTGCTAGTGCTCGGTTCTTCCGACCAGTCTGATTACCGGATAAGACGGAAAACTCGGTACGCACGACTGCAATCACTTGCCGCGCAGTTGTGCCGATCCCTTAACATGCTCCACTGCAATTTCTTGGTTTCAAACAAACCGGAAGTTACAAAATCACAGGGTTTCGCATTCAAGGTGGAGGAGAATGACATCGGCACCGAGTCGCTTCCGGACAAGGTTGGTGACATTCTGGCCAAAGGGTTACTGCCGGTCATTGTTGCAAGACCGAAAGATGAAAATACCGATGAATCGTGGTTTGGTTCGTTGCTGCGAGTCACGACCAGTCTGTGCGCAGGAATATCGACAAACAAACTGATCTACCTCTCGTGCGTTGACGGTATTTTCCAAAGGGGTAGCGCTCTACTGAGAGAAGCGCAGCCGAGTGAAGTCCGCCAACTGGTAACGGACGGTGTCATTACGGGACAGTTCGCGGAGTTCACGTCAATGGCAGAACAGGTAATCAGTACAGGAGTGTTGCGCGTTCACTTCATTAATGGCAAGGTCATTGGTGGCTTACTCAGTGAAGTGTTCACCAAGGATGGCGTCGGAACAATGATTCACCAGAATCCCTACCAGGAAATTCGCTCCGCGCGCGAATCCGACATTGGCGGTATTCTGAATGTCCTTGGCACACAGGAAAGCCGTGGCGATGTTCGTCAACACACGGAAGAGATGATCGGGGCGCAGCTCGCGAATTATCGTGTTGCAGTAAAGGACGACGGAGTTATGGCTTGCGGTTGTCTGCGCTGTTTCCCAAGTGAGAAAAAGGCGTTGATTAGTTCGCTTGCGGTTGATCAATCATACCTCAGTGACGGTATTGGGGAGCTCATGCTTGAGCGCCTCTTTGAAGAAGCGGGGGGTCAGGGGGTGGCGCTACTAACATTGGTCAGCCCGCACACAGGGCAATGGTGGCTCAGTCAGAAGTTTACTACCGGTAAGATTTCGGATCTCCCGCTAGATCTTCAGGCCAGCAACAGTTCATCCGCCATCACAATCTTGGTGCGACGGCTCGAAAGTTGAATGTCGATAGCAATCACACCCGGAGTTACAGAAATGTGCCCCGGGTTTTTTTATACCAAAAATGTAAATCTTGACGGTCAGAAAATGAAAGGCAGCACGAAGAAAGTAGCCCTAAATTACAACATTATTATACATAAAAGATATATGAAAAAAATCGCCCCCGTCCCGTGGACGAAGGCCGAATGTTACCTGCTGAAATAACCACCGGCAATATTTGGACAACATTTTTTCATCACTTTCCTGAAAAATCGGGTCATCCGTAATAATGTCTACGAAAAGCAACTTCATTATATTTTTACTTTTTTGCGTGACTCCACCCCTCAAGCATCCGAAGAATTTCTTCAAGATTTTTAAAAGCATTCCCGGTTGCAACACACACTATCGTTTCGTTCGGCTCTGACTTAATCTGCGAGAACGCAGCAAAAGGAGCAAGAGAAGTTGGCTCAACAACAAAGGATTCTTCAGTTATCAATTCTTTAAGTACACGGACCAAATCGGCATCAGTAATTTCAATTACAGCGCCATCCGTTTCCTTAATGGCCTTTATCGCTTTCGGAGAACAATAACTTTCCATGGCGGCAATTCCCCCCTCAGCAATTGAATGGGGTGAATTGGGTAGGGCGACAAAATCCTTTCCCTGCCGTAACGCTTCAGCAACAGGTGAAAATCCGGCAATTTGAACTCCTATCATCTTCGGAATTTTTTTTATTTTCTTCATCTGTAAAAGTTCCCAAAAACCTTTGTATACTGCGAAAAGCAGCGAACCGTTACCGATTGGAACAACAACGGTATCGGGTACCGCATCTAACTGTTCATAAATTTCAAAAGCAATGGTCTTATTACCTTCTTCCCTATAAACATATTTGCCAGCCGTAAAATTTACAACTGTATCTTTCAACGAATGTGAATCAATGACATTGCGATAAATGTTTTCGTAGTCACCCTTGTGCAATTGAAACTTTGCACCAAAAATCTGAAGCAACTGCTTTTTACCTTCAGAAGTCGTCTCCGGTATATGGCAGAGACACTCGATACCGGCCTTATTGCTATAAGCTACGGCTGAAATCGCGGCATTTCCCGATGAAACAATCTCAATTTTTTTTGTGCCTTGCTCACTTTCAACATTGATGCCTACCGCGGTTTCTCGGTCTTTAAAACATCCGGTGGGATTTCCAGTTTCGTTTTTGACAAAAAGGCGCGCCAAACCGTATTTCAGTCCGAATTTTTGAAAGTGAAGCAGGGGAGTATTACCTTCACCCAAAGTAATTGAAAACTTTTCATTGGGAAGCAACGGTAAAAATCTATCTAAACCGTTATGAGTACCGACGAGTGGAAAATTTTCAGCCGCCTTTTTGTAGTCATAAAGCACGGTTTCATAATCGTAGTACCGGCTCGTTGAGCATGTGCAGGAAATAACACCTTTCTTCGACGGCTTTAAACATTTACTGCAAACAATTGTAATATCTTTCTTCATCGTAATTCTTGAATTAAAAGCATACCACAACATAGGGGAAGCACTAGAGTCATCAAAAATTGAATAATAAATGGCATTAGATATTTTGGCAAGAAAAAAGGAGAAAATCGTTCAGAAATTCTCCTCCTAATATATTCAGTGCACAATGTTGAGATTGCGCTGTGGGTCAAAGAACACGGTCGCGAGCGGCGAATGATCGTTTCCGAGAATTCGTAAGAGCCGCCGCACATTTCGCTGCTGGTCGGCATAATCTTGCTCGGGGTTATGCTCCGAACATTTGGGTAACACCGTAACGTTGTAACCAAATTGACGAAACCGCTCAAGATGAAAGGCTGTGTCTAGAGCAGCGCAGGTATAGCGCCCATCGGAATGACGAAGCTTGATACCCTGCTTCACAGTCAGAAGTTTTTGACCCTCGCCATTCTCCAGTTGACCCTGCTTCATGAGCTTATCAATCAAGACTTCAGCGTGTCCGGCCATCTCCGACTCCCAAAAAACACTGTCGGGAGCAAATCCGCAAACGGTGGCAAATTCGAGATAACCTTCCACGGAAAAGCCATTTCTTTTGGCGTTGTAGTCATCAACAAACACGATTCGCCTTGGAGTAATACCCTCCAAAGATAATTGCTTGCAAATCTCACACGCTACCGCAAAGCCCTCCCGTTGTTCTTGGCCCGGTACCTGGTCGGCATAGATATGTCCGGCCTCAATGGTTACCTCGGTTATCTTATTGAACCGCAAAGTCCGGAGAAACTTACTGAGAGGACCGTGGTCTTCTGTTTTCGAGAGATTCGAATTCGACACTTTTATCTCCTTTGGTTGAGTTTTTACTGACAATTTCTGAAGTTGAGAATAAACCATATTAAAACCGATGTCAATAAAAAAGGAGAAAATCTTTTGGAAATTCTCCTTGGGTTAACTACAATTTAATGGCGATACCGAATTACATCCGCTCGGGAATCCCGACGCCAAGCAATTTCAACCCGTTTGTTAGCACGACTTTCGTGGCCTGACACAGTTCAAGCCTATCTTGGTTGACAGTACCATCATGAAGCACGTGCCGATTTCTATAAAACGACGAAAATGTTTTTGCCGTTTTATAGAGGGCAGCAGTGAGTATGGTGGGATTGAACTGCTGCGCCGCCTGTTTGACTGCGTTCGGAAACTCAATCAGTGCTTTGACAAGCGCAAAGGCATCATCATCTGTCAGTGCGTCCGGATACTGCACCACCGGCAGTCCTCCCGCTTTATTGATGATTGACGATATCCGAACGCAGGAGTACTGGATGTACGGTCCAGTATCGCCCTCAAACTCGATTGACGAGCTTGGGTCAAACAACATGTCGGCTCGCGGAGTAACCGCTGCCAAGTAGTAGTTCAGCGCCCCAATCGCGATAATCGATGAGGAACGTTGAACTTCTTTGCTGGTAGCCTCCGAACCGTCGCGCCCAAGTTTCTGCGCCGCCGACCGCTCAAGTTCATCAAGCAGATTATCGGCGTCAACCACTGTTCCTTCACGAGACTTCATCCGGCCTGATGGCAGATTCACCATCCCATATGAAAGGTGGTATAGCGACGACGCCCAATCATAACCGTAGCGTTTCAACAATTCGAAGAGGACCTTGAAATGATGCTCCTGCTCAGTGGCCACCACATAAATGATGCCATCAAGTCGTCCTTCTTGTTCGAATCGCGTAACGGCCAGACCGACATCTTGGGTCATGTACACTGAAGTTCCGTCCGCACGAAGAAGTAGTTTTGTACCAAGCTTTGAATTGCTGAGGTCAACGACCACCGCCTGATCGGGGCGGCGCTCGCCGATTCCGCGCTCGAGTTGTTCCAGAACAATCCTGCGTCCGAGAAGGTAGGTCTCACTCTCGTAATAGACCCTGTCAAACGCGTACCCTAAACGGGCATTTGACTGGTCGAATCCGGACAACACCCATTGGTTCATCCTGCGCCAGAGCGGAAGGACCGCAGGGTCGCCTGATTCCCAAAGACGCAGCATCTCCCGCGCTTCAACCATGAGCGGACATTCCTTCTCGAAAAGTTCGCTAATTTTTTCTTGCTCCTCTTCCGAGAGTACGTCCCAAGTAAGGCCTCTCTCTTTCAGCCACTCGGCTTTTAGGCGGCGAAGTTCCGTTTCGAACCGGACATAATACCGACCGACGAAATGATCTCCTTTTTCACCAGTTGATTCGGGAGTTTCGCCGTTGCCAAATTTCTGGTAGGTGAGCATTGACTTGATGATGTGAATGCCCCGATCGTTGATGTTGTTCGCCTTGAGCACCGTTGCGCCGCACGCTTCGAGCAACCGAGCTGCGGTTGTTCCGATTACGCCATTTCTCAGGTGTCCTAAGTGAAGTGGCTTGTTGGTATTTGGGGAAAGATACTCCACCATGAATGTTTTTCCTGCAAGGGTTTTGTTGAACCCGTACCGCTCATTCTCGGCAAGTATTGCCGTAACTGCAGGCGCGCTTACCGCCGCGCGATCGAACGTTATGTTCACATAAGGTCCGGCAGCCGACACCTTTGCGATTTTTGAAGTCGACGGAATCGCCGCGGCAAGTTGTTTAGCCACGGTGTTTACATCTTTCTTCCGGTTAAGTTTCTCCGCAAGTCCGAAACAAACAACTGAAATGTCACCAAGCTCCGGATTTGGCGGAGTGCCGACAGTAACAACTTCCCGCGGTGACCTACAGTCCGCAAAGACCTTGGAACTAAGCGCTAAGCACAGAACGCCATCAACAAGATGGGCCAAGCCGTTTTCCGACTTTTCAACTACTCTTTTCGATTTCATGTGTTTCTCCTATCACAGACGGGTGTACCGTCATTTTTTAAGGTTCAATAAAAAAACAGATCCTTTACTAATCAGATTGATGATCAAAAAGGAAAGGCAAAAGCTTTTTCGAACTAAAAGTACAGTATAGAATTTACCAGCACTTGTCAATATTCATGTTCGATGTTCATTTGCAAATTATGTTATCCACATTTACATTTTAAACATTCTTCCCTATACTTCCATGCAGAGGCGCTCAGGAAGCGGGTACCAGTATAAAAAACTAAAACTTCAAGCAATTAAATGAACACGAAGCAAAGGGCAGTTAGTCAGAACATTCCTTCTGACACCGACCGTAAAAACGAAATCAAAGGGTACGGTCCGCACCTCACTTACGACGGGTATGAGGCTGATCATGTTCGTCTGAATGACATGCAAGTGGTGTTTGAGTTCTTGCTCAAATTGCCGGCGGTCATCGGAATGCAACGGCTGACTCAACCTTACGTCATTTCATATGACGGGGCTGATATGCCGAATGATTATGGAGTGACCGGGGTCGTTATTATTGCGACCTCCCACATCTCCATCCACACCTATCCGTATGACAAGACGTTCTTTCTGGACATCTTCTCATGCAAGGCGTTCGACCAGGAAAAAGCCTTGGCTTTCATTCGTAAAACGTTTGAGGCAAAAAAAGAGGACGTGCAACTCACGGTTCGTGGAAAACGTTTTCGTCAGTAGGGTCACTAACACAAATTGGCCACAAGATAACCGACACCAAGGGCAATCCCTCGGTGTCTTTTTTATTGTAACTGCGGAGAATACCTCGCCTGCCTTGCGGCGAGGATGAATCCACAACGAATGGATGAGTCGGCGGAGCCGACTCTGCTACAAAAAGTTTGCCCCGATTCCTCGCCTAATACCCCGCCGAGTCCGCGAGGGAACCGCTTGCGGCGGGGATAGGACGAGGACAAACTTTATTTGCTTTTCCTGACCCTGCTGTTTATGAGCAATTGATTTGCAAGCGTGCAGATAACCAGCCCGACACGTGGGATGAAAAGTTGGGTCATTTGGGAAATTTTTGAAAAGAAGCTCTTTGTACTTAAGTTTTTTTAGTTTAGCACATAGTACCAACCCGCTTTCCAAGATTTAGTCTTTCTCCAATCTTCTGCAAGAGCTTGTGTCCAAGTTTTGCCCTTTAGTAAAACATCAAGCGAAAGTTGCGGGGCTTTGTGTGCAACAATCGCAACACTTTTTCCGTCATAATTCTTTTTTAGAAATTCAAGAAAGTCGGCAATTCTAGTTTTCACATCTTCGTAACTTTCTCCTTCAGGAAAGGGGCTTGTAAGGCACTCTTCCTCTTGCATTGGTTCAACTATGGCAGAGGGGTTGGCATTAAGTTTTCCATAATTACACTCTCTTAACCTAGCGTCAGGAACAATAGGATATATTCCACCCCAAACTAGTTCTGCTGACCTAACCGCACGCTGTAAATCAGAACAAAAGATCGCATCAAATGTTTTATCCTTAGTTTTTTCTTTCAAATCAATTGATTGCTGGATACCAAGTTCTGAAAGTTCCGCATCAGACCAACCTGATGACACCTCCTTCTCATTGTCGGTAGTTGTTCCGTGTACAAAGTATGTAATTTTTACAGACATGCGACTTATTTAATTATTCTCATGTATTTGAGAAGGCAGTATACATTTTTAATGTATTACTAATTCTAATTTTAGCAGACGGTGTCAGAGCCTTGTTTGGTCAGATTTTCTTCTTGCTTTTTACTATGCCTACAATGCCGGCAATAACTACCACGAGTCCGAGCAATTGTCCTCCAGGACTGTCATCAATCCCACTGTATACAACAAAAAATGCCCCGAATAGTGTTGCAAGAACGGAATATAGTATTTTAGTTTTGCTCGTATTTGTCATGACACCAAAAACAGGTTCAAGCAATTGCTTGACGGCTACATGTATGCCTAGTAAATTATTTTACGAATAGCTTTACAAACCAGCCAAAGAGGCTGAATGAACTTTCATGCGCCTTAACAAATGCTTCCACTTTTACCTGAGAATCCTCAAGGGCTTTGATCTGAACTGTCAGTTCTGCTTTGTCTGCATCACTCGTTGCTTGCGCTTCTAGTTTTTTTAGTTGGTCTATGTTGTTTTGAGTGGTAACAATTTCGCTACGAAGTTGGCCTAAATTTTTGTAGTCACTACCAATCAAAAATGTCTTAAGACTGTTTCGGCTCTCCACCTTTGTGATGGCTTCTGCAGTGGTGCTCGCTGAATCGTTTTGTGCTTGGGCAATTACTCGTACTTGGGCTCCGATTCCACCTTCGCGATTGGCGACACTGAGAAGTGATTCCACAAACGACGCAACTGTACTACGGTGTGATTCGGCAGTAAGTTGACCTTGGCTGTTTGCATCCGTGCTCGTTGCGTTACCGTTTTTTGCGTTAGTGCTTGTGGCGTTACCTTTTGTTTCTAGTTCAACGTTTGCATTCGCGTGAATATTGATTGCGGCAACACTTTGAGCTGACGCTATTCCGAATATCAGACTAGAAAATACAATAGCACTTGAAATCACTGGCATTATTTTCACTTTCATAAACTTTAATGTTAGTTAATAAATTCAGGCTACATATATGATAATAGCATTTACAAGTTTATAGTGGCAAGAATGTCATTACTTACAAGTCAGGGGACTTAGATTTTCTAAAAAAGAAAACCGCCCATCCCAAGTGAAACTTGAGTTGGGCGGTCGCGCTTGGGTGTTTCCTCGGCTGATGAGACGAGGAGGGGATTTATTGGAATGTTCCTGCTTCGTCCCGGCGGACGACCTCAAGCCTGCAAGCTTCCCGAAGTGTGTCGAGGTCAGCGGGCTCGCCGCTTTCCTTGATGAGTCCAGTCTCAAACGCTTGAGCGTAGCCAGGACAACCCTTTGCCATATTCCCGTAAAACCCGACTTGGGTGTTTAAAGCGGCCAAATCGGTATTCGAGAAGTTCTCGAGTACGGTTTGCGTTACCACAAGAAGTTGAGCGTTCATGGTTAAAATTTTTCTACTGCTACAGGTAATATAACAGAGATATGGTTCTTTGTCAAATTTATATACAAAGGTCGCACTTCTGTAAGTTGAACGCTTTAAGTTTTTAAAAAAGAAAAACCCGTCTACTATTTAAACGTAAGACGGATTGAAAATTTTGAAGCGCGGACTCTACTTCACACCAGCAAAACCGCGAAAACCTTTGTCTCCCAGAGGTGGCTTGAAGATGTTGTACTCATGGCTAGGGCATGGACCGTCATGCATTGCAGATGAGGTATACCCCCTGAATTCTTTCTTACTGATTAGAAACTCAAGTTCACATTCCGGAGGCAACTGACGAAACGCTTTGCGGACCAGATACGTCAGATTCTCGCCCTTTTCCCGATTCCAATCGTCCGTTTCAATCCGTTTAACAGATTCCCACAAGTTGAGGTTACAATCACGACCCCAAGCCTTGAGCCAAAAGGTTGTGGTTGCAATCCCAGCCGTCGAAGCGAATGATGGGCACCCTAAGTTCTCCTCAACGATTCCAGGATCTGCCCTGTGCACTTTTATGAGTAGGAGACCGGACCAGTCAGATGATAAGGCCCAAAGCCACGGAAATTCTTTGAAAAATTTCCCGAGGACTCGACCTTCGTCATTTGTTGGAATGTAACTATTGCGATACTGCGAAACCACGCTTTTCATACTACCTTTCTAGAGCTACTGCTCTTTTATGCTCTGCTGAGCGTTGAAAGTGTTAGGGAACAGCCCTAACAACTTGTTTGAGGTTAGAGTGTAAAGGTTGTTTTGTCAATTTGAGTGGGAATTCCAAGTACAAAGGTCGAACCTTTGTAAATAGATTACTTCCCAAGGGGATATCTAATGTTTCCTTTGGAATCAAACACAGGATGGGATAGATTTGTGTTGTTGTTGGGGGTGTGAATAATTTTTTCTACAAGTTCACGATCTGACCGAAGGGCTACAGCACCCATGATTTTTTGTTCTCCTCCTCTGGGAATTACATCTGACCAGAAACGATTTGCGGAATGTTCTGACTTGGAAAAATCTTTCATAACACTTGGATCAAAAATTACTGCCACGTCATATTGAAGTTCACCCTCGATATTAAGATCTGAAAGATAGGTAAAAACAACCTTTAATTCCGCAGGGGTAATATCCCTAGGTGTGTGTACAAATTTGTATATTGTCCGCAACATTTCTTCGGGAAAAGGGGGCTTAGGGTCACGCTTTTTATATAGCCAATCCCAGTTTGTCTTTTCGCCCTCTAAGAATTCATTAAGATTCCTACCATCATACAACCATCCAGAATCATTACTCGTTAGTTTTGATACAGCGACTACTTTCTAAAGAAGAGTCAGGAGGATTTCTGTTTAAAGCTCCACGTTCATCCGCACCATCATATCCAGGACTTTCCTTTTTTTCTCTAATCGATCTTGCTTTTTTTAAAATAATATCACGAAATATTTCAAGCGATCTTTCTCTCAATTCATCCTTGCTACCGACCGATTTCAGTGCTTCAGTGTGAGCATTTCTAAAAATTTCTGTTAGCTGTTCATGCACTTTTATGCCAACACGAGATTGAGGCCAGTCTGTATATTCATGAATGGATTCACCCCAATCTTTTGAGGATTCCTTTAAAAATTCAGGAAATGATTGGTCCATAACACCTACAACTTCTCCGTAGGCTTGAAACCCACGACCGCCGGAATCTCCCATGCCCGCTTCAAGATATTCTTTGTATTGTTGGAAATTTACAAATCGCACAGCAAATGTTCTGAACTCAGGGCTCATTAATGTCTCTAGCTTTTGTCCAGCTATCATTTCAGGATAGGGTATATTTTCTTGAGGAGGTTTTTCAAGTGGTGATGGATTTTCAGACATAATAAAAATCATATCACAAGGGGATACAAGGAGAATAGGGTCAGCTAGTATTTTGGAAACTAAGTTTCCAAATCTAATTTAAAGATTTTTTAGTATTTCATCCACCACGTCACTTATTGGCTTGGTTGCGTCGATCAAAGTTGTTCCTCTGTGTCTTGAATGCTGTACAGCACCTTTGTTCCACTCTAGTTGTTGTTCTAATTCCTTCGGGTCCTTACCGTAGTCATTGTTAGTTCTATGTAACAGCCTATCTTTCAGAACGTTATCATCAACATGGAGAGTAAAAATTTTATCAAAATGATGTTTAAAATTTTCCTGATTAGTGGCGCCTCCACACACAAATAATTGTCCGTCCCTTTCCTGTTTAACGATAGTATTAAATTTTTCTTCCTCCCACATCCAGTGTGTAGTCTTTTCATCACTATGCAAACCAGTTTTAGGGTCAACAAAATGAGCAAATACCTCATCGGCATCTACGGCTGTGTAATTCCTTTTATTTAATTCTGCGCAGACTGTTGTTTTACCGGTACCAGACAAACCTTCGATTAGATACGTTTTCATTTAAAAATTGTAGCATAAAGAGGTTGTGGGTAGGAATTTCGAACCTTACAGGGTCAGGTCTATCGTTTGTGATAGACACCTGTAGACGGTACACCTTTCCCATCCGCCGCGGCGGATACGGGAGAAGGTTTTCGAATCCTACACGGAAGCGATTTGCGCTTCCTCCGGTGAGCAAAACAAAAACGCCTTTCGGCGTTTGTTTTGCTCCCACTCGTGGACAGGTTCAGAACTCTCAACTGGGCAAGTATCAAGAGTGAACTTCAGTTTAGCGGTATTCTATCCTTTGCATAGACCAGTACGTAGCGTTCTATACGAAGTATTTTCGGGGTGTGGGTAAAGTGAGGGTGTGCTATGCCTGTCGGATACTTTAACCCGCCATAGCACAGGTAGTATCTGGCTATGCTACTTACGCACGGTATAACAGAGCATAACAAGGTTATGCAGAGTTATACCAAAGGGGTGTAACCCTCTTCGTTTTGCCTTTTCGGGTAGTGGGTATTTTCCGTTTCGACTTTTTTCGCGCTGGGGGGACACCCTAACCCAGTTGAGCTTTTTTGAGGGAAAACTTTTTAGTACTTTGTCCGAACGTAATAACCAAATCTGCCGCCACAAGCATAACCACCAGGGGCCTTATGAGCACGCAGATTTCCATCCATCGTAGTTTTCGTGGATGTCTTGCCGCAAGAAGTGCATTTATATATGTACTTTATTCCACTAGAAAAACCGCGCGCACGCGGCGCTCTTGGACTGGTACTTCTCGAAACACGCGGCCGTGGAGCAGGAGTAGGTCTGTTTGGGTCAAAGAGATAGCGATTTTCTGGTAACTCTCCTGCTTTTGACAATTCAATTTGAAACCGAGGCGTAAACTTCTCTTCGGTGTTTTCGATGGACTCAATACGTTCAGGAAGAAAGCAACGAGTATCTGGTTTGCTCTCGCCACCACTACAATTATAAAGATAGAAATACTCACGGGCCTCACCACTTTTCTTTTCAAGATATTTTAGAGAATACGGTTCAATGATTCTGTCATAGCCCTTATACCGAACTTTCATTAGCGTCTGCGTGCGCCCCGCGTGCATAATCTTTGCTCGCACTTCAGGACTGAAGTAGACGAATTGAGCAAATCCGTTATCGGTGTAGTTCGCAAAAAGAATATCGAGGTCGGCAATGAAAGCCGCGATGGCATCCTCAACATTCATAGCAAGTTGTTTCGCGCAGATAACGGATTTAGCCCACTCTGTTCTGAAATAGGTAAACGCTGTGCCGTTCAAAATGCCTTTGAGGATGAAAGGGTTACGATTGAAAATTGTTTTCTTGACGAGGGTCTCCACCACCTCTTCCTTGTTCAAAGTACCGCCTAAAAGTTTGATGGAGTGAGCGTAGTCAAAAAGGTCAGGCGCGTGCTGTCGTTGTATAAGGCATTTCAGTTTTGTAGCGATAATCTCTTCGAGCTTCATACACTGAATGTCACAAACTAAGTCTGCCGCATCTGAATAAGGATGTATCAACTTCACAGTCTGAAGAGGTAGAAGAACTTTATCGAAACGCGTGACGTCCATTGAGATTCTTATTTTTATATGGTCGGACTCTCCATTAAAACCTTTGAAGTAAACCCGCACCTCATAGACCTTTAGGTCAGGCAGTGGCGCTTCACTGGCGGTAAACTTTTCTTCAACTTTGTTGTCATCTTTGACAAAGACCACTCCCGACTTCTCTTGAGCAAGCTCGCAGACTTTATTTATTTCGGACAGCAATTCTTCCTGGCTTATGTCGTCAGGTATTCCAAAATCCAAGTCGCTCGAAAAGCGAGTATTCTCAAAGTAGCCTTTTCGGAGGGCATTTCCGCCCTTGAGAAAGATTCTATCCTTCAGTCCACTCGCGGTGAAGATGCCAAAAAGCAGCCATCCAAAAACATAGTCCCTTTCGACATTCGAGGGATGGATTTCAAACTCTTTTGCTTTTGCTTCGATTTCTTCTTTGTAAATCATTGTCAAGTGAATTGTAGCGATTTCTGTCAGTGATAGCAATTTTTTGGGCCTGGTTTTTTCTTTCTGTGGATAACCGACTTTAATCCTGGATAACAGAGTATGGCGCGCTTGGTCACTGTATAACAGCGCTTTTTATTGACGCGCCCGTTTCGTCTCGCTACACTTAAAGTAATCAATTACATAGCCGCGGAGAGAAAACCGCGCCTACCATCTCAACCGTAATTGCCCAATATAATCGTATCCGAATTGCTGAAGTAGCGCAGAAATATCTGCCAACTGCCCAGTAGAGGATAGCGATTGTACGGGCAATTTTTTGTTTATCAAACAAAAGTCCGTTCTTAAATAACGGCGGTAATTTCATTGGCAAAATGTACGCAAGCCCTTTCTTGGCTTCGCGGGTCGCCACGCCAATGGAAACCTGCCAAGCCAAGAGCGGGCTTTTATGTTGAGCGTACAAAAGCAAGAAAAATTAAAAAAGAATCAGGAGAAATTAACGCCTGAAGACAAGCGCAACCTTGTCGGCTTTTTTGCGCTGCTCATAAAAGTTGATAAACGAATAAATCCGCATCTTTATAAGAAGCAACGAGAGAAAAATGATTGATTCTATCTGCCTTTCAATTCCCTGGAGCGAGATACAAAATATCGCGGATGATTGGGACTTACAATCACGAACCGAGCGCTATTCTAGGTACATAAAGAATCCCTCTAAAAGCGATTTGAAAACTGGCTACTACTTTCCACGGCTTACAAGTTACGGCAAGTGGTTTAAGCAGAACGCAAACGTAAGGATAGAGTTTTCAGTTTCCAAACTTCTCTTTCTTAATAACCTGGACGAATTAGAAGATGCTGATTTTCCTAAAGCAGTCAGTACATTACAAGAACGTCTTAAAACAATGGGACTCATTGTCTCCGAAGAGAGTATCAAAAATGCAGTAGTAAGTTCAGTGCACTTCTCAAAGAATATCCACCTAGAAGATGGCTATACGACAAATTATTTAATCAGTGAAATAAATAAAGTAAATCTTAGAAAGGTTTTGATTTTACCCGCTCACGCTATACCAATGACGGCCAAAGCTTGTATGCGCATACCGCATCTCACGAGTTCATTATCTATGACAAGGTCGCAGACATACTCGCCAGCGAGAAAAGAGCTATTGATAGAGACCAGACCTATTACCAGAGAAGCATCCTTTCAGGTGTTAAGAGGTTGCCAGAAATAATCCGTTTTGAAGTTCGGCTAGTTCGTAAACAGAAAATGAACAGCGTACTTAAGAAGTTAGGCTATTCTCAAAATCCAACTTTCCAAGATGTCTTTAGCTCAAAATTGAGTAAGGCGGTAGTGACGCATTATTGGCAAGCAGTTATCAAAGAAGGAAACAGTGCTCTACTATCCATTTCCATAAGTAACAAAGATATTTTGCAAAGCATTTTTATGGAACAGAAAAATATAAAGCCAAAGCAAGCAATCTATCTCGCAGGATTATTACTTCTTGCGAAAGATGGAGTAAGAGAGCTGCGTTCGGTAGTCTCTAAAAAATCAGGAGAGCGAACCTGGTACCGAATTGCCAATGACTTAAAGCTGGTTAGCGAGTTTGTTACTAAGAATGGAATTAGGAATTGGGTTATGCAAATAGACACTAAGCTTAATGAGTTTAAGACGTATAAGTATGGGGATTATCCACAGGTGCCAAATTGATATGTAAAGCAAAGTAAAGTATAATAATTAGGTAATTATGGACACAAAAAAAGACAAACCATTTTATAAAGCGGAAGACCTGGCAACGATACTAGAGGTAAACATTATGACAATTTACCGCTATATAAAAGCAGGTCGGTTACAAGCCTACAAGATTGGCAAAGAGTTTCGTATTGATAAAGAGGAGTTCAATTCCTTTCTTAAGAAATGCAAAAAGATATGAAAGCAAAAGTAATAAAATCAAATACGCTTTTTGCGAATGATAAATCTGTTGAGGCAAGATTTATTAATGGTGATTGTGTCGAGGCACTCAAAGAATTGCCAGATAATTCAGTGGACTTGATTGTCACTTCTCCTCCCTATGCAGACCAGAGAGCCAAGACTTACGGCGGTATAAAGCCAGAGAAATATGTAGAGTGGTTTACTCCAATATCAAAAGAGTTATTGAGGGTACTTAAAAAAGACGGTACGTTTATTTTGAATATAAAAGAAAAGGTTTCAAACGGAGAGCGCCATACGTATGTAATGGAGTTAATTATCGAAATGAGAAAGCACGGCTGGCTTTGGACTGAAGAGTTTATCTGGCATAAGAAAAACTGCTTCCCTGGTAAATGGCCGAACAGGTTTCGAGATGCTTGGGAGCGATTGTTGCAGTTCAATAAGGATAAGAGCTTTAATATGTACCAAGATGAAGTTATGGTTCCAATGGGAGATTGGGCTAAAACTCGCTTAAAAAACTTAAGTGAGACTGACAAGCGAAGAGATAATTCAAAAGTCGGAAGCGGGTTTGGAAAAAATGTATCTAGTTGGGTCGGACGGGATATGGCATACCCGACTAATGTTGTAAGTATGGCGACAGAAAGCGGAAATAAAAACCATAGCGCGGCTTTTCCTGCATCCTTGCCCGAATGGTTTATTAAACTTTTTACTAAACCAGGTGATACCGTGCTTGACCCATTTTTAGGGTCTGGCACTACCTCTCTTGTTGCTGGTCAATTAGGGCGAAGTTCCATCGGTATAGAGATACTCCCTGAATACTACGAATTATCAATTACTAACTTTCAAGAATCACAAAAATAATATGAAAAAAATTAATTACGAAGAATTGGATAAGTTTGTAGCATCAGATGTGATTCAACCTTTCTATGATAAACGCATAGAGAAGCTGAAGAGCATAAAACTTAAGGATGTGATGCGTAGAAAAAATCCCTACCTATTTAAGGCCAAGAATATACAAACGGCTGGCGACTTAGTAAACGATATATTAAACGCGTTTCTATCCTCACAAGAGGAAACAATTTTTGGAGACCTGCTAGAGAATCTGGCTATCAATATCAATCATACTGTTTTTAAGGGCCTAAAAGCTGAAGAGAATAAGTTTAAGAGTGTGGACTTAATCTTTGAAAGAGATAACAAACTCTACATTGTTGGCATAAAATCAGGCCCAAATTGGGGAAACGCTGACCAGATTAGTGGTATGAGAAGCAATCTTAAGGAAGCGCGGCGTATCCTACGCGAAGAAGGCAAGACCCAAGAAATGGTTTGTGTGAACGGGTGTATTTATGGGAAAGATAACGTGCCTCTTAAAAAGCATAAGGTAGATAGTGAGCTTGACTACACCAAACTCTGCGGGCAAAACTTTTGGGAATTAATTTCTGGTGATAAAGACCTTTATCGAAACTTGATTAAGCCGCTCGATAAGGAAGTGAAGAAACGAGACGATACTTTCAAAGAAACCTACGTAAAGAAAATCAACGAAATGACGAAAGATTTAATTGAGCTGTTCTACACAAAAGACCAGTTGGATTGGGATAAAATTGTAGACTACGTCTCAAAAGCGAAAGAATAATATGAAAGCAATAATCGTCTCACGAGTATCAACAGAGGAACAAAAAGAAGCGGGCAATTCTTTGCCAGCGCAGGATAAGCGCATAAACGATTATTGTGCTAAGAAAGGCTTTACGATTATAGAAAAGTATAGCTTTGACGAAAGTGCGTACAAAGATAAGAGAGATGAGTTTGATAAGTTAGTTGAGTCTGTTGAAGAGGTAGCGAAAAAAGAAAAAGTTGCCGTTTGTTTTGATAAGGTAGACCGCCTTTCAAGAAGCGTTTTTGATAAAAGGGTTGGCACCCTCTACGAGATGGCGGTAGCAGACAAAATAGAGCTTCACTTTGTATCTGATGGGCAAGTTATAAATAATCAGATGTCTGCGGTTGAGAAGTTTCAATTTGGTATGAGCTTAGGTTTGGCCAAGTATTACTCTGATGCAATCGGCGACAACGTCAAAAGAGCTTTTGAACAAAAACGAAGAAGTGGTGAGTGGACGGGCAGTGTTCGTTTGGGTTATTTGAATGTGTCTTTGGATGTAGAAAAAAGATTACGAAAGGACATAATTATAGACCCCGAAAGAGGACATCTCATTCAAAAGATGTTTGAGCTATACGCGACAGGAAACCACTCGCTTGAAACTATCCGTATCAAAATGACCGAGCTTGGTTTACGAACGCTCAAGGGTAACAAACTCTCGAAGAGTGGTGTTGAAAATATCCTCAAGGATACTTTTTATTGTGGCATCGCTATGTCGAAAAAGTATGGTTCCTATCCTCATAAATATCCGCGCTTGGTTGATAAAGAACTCTTTGATAAGTGCCAAGAAATACGTTTGAAGCGTCGAGTGTCGCCTTATATGGGTCGCTCCAAAGATTTTATATTTAAGGGTCTGCTGAAGTGTCAAAACTGTGGTTGCTCTATGAGCGGCGAAACCAAGACCAAGAAAAGCGGGCTGACTTTTACCTATTATTCCTGTACCAACGCTAAGGGTATCTGCAAGAGAGTGTATGTACCTGAAAAGGACTTGCTCAAGCCTGTATACGAGGTACTGGAGCGGTTTGAGGGCATTACAGACGAGGTACAGAGCGAGCTGGTGGATGAACTGCGGAAGAGCACCGAAACCGAAATTGTCTTTCATAAGGCCCAGATTAAGCGCATCCGCAGTGAGTACGAGCAAATCAAAATGAAGGATGACAGATTACTAGAGGCCTTCCTTGACCAGAGTATTACTAAGGAAACCTATGACAGAAAGCATCAAGAGTATGCGGACAAGTTGCAGCTTCTTAACATCGAACTAGAGGAACATACAAAAGCCGACTACGAGTATCAGACTACTGTGGCCACTGTCCTTTCTGTTGCCCGCCGTGCAAGACAAATCTTCGAGGGTTCTGAAACAGCCGAGCAAAGGGCCTTTCTTAACTTCATACTTCAGAACCCGACTGTAAACGAAAAAACGCTAGGGTTTACCTTGCGTTCTCCGTTCAATCTAGTCCTAGAACTAGCTGACAGTCCTATTTGGCTCCCCGGGTAGGATTCGAACCTACGACCAATCGCTTAACAGGCGACTGCGCTACCACTGCGCCACCGGGGAATGTCTGAGTTTTAAAACTCAATCTGTTTGCAAAAATTTCGTAAACAGAAGAAAGGTTTAAAATAGATGAATTTTTTAACCGTTTAACAGGCTCATCACGGATATTCGCTTGCTAGCGAATTCCGCGAAGTCTCACGACACTCGCTACTGCTCGCCCTCCTCGCGTCGTCACGCTCCGGTCTTGCGCTTGGGTCCCACCCCAAGCTCACGCCACACTGCGCCACCTGCCCGAACATGCCGTGTCGGTACGGGCGGGCCGGGGAATGTTGGTTTTTTAAAACCTTCGTTATGATAGCAAAGTTTAGGAAAAAGTGAAATAATTTCTAAATGTATATAAAGCTTCACGTAGTTGCCGACGCTCGGGAAGAGTCCATACAAAAAACCGGTATAGATTCCTACGATATTTCTGTGAAAGAGAAAGCGCTACAAAATCAGGCCAATCGTAAAGTTTTAGATCTCATGAGAAAAGAATTTGGTGAAAAGCGAGTTCAGATCAGGCTTGTGAGCGGGCATCATAGTCCGCATAAGATTGTGAGTGTTGATAAAATACTGTAATTTCAAGGTAAATACGAAATACAAATCAATACAAAAGTACAAATGCTGTAATTTGTATATTCGTACCAATTTGTATTTCGTATTTGCAATTAGCAAATTGCTTTAAAATCTGGCATAATAATCCGATGATTTCAAGGCCAATAGAGACGTTGATTACGAAGCTGAAGACTCAGAAGGGGATCATACCCCATTCTCCAAACGACACTCTGATAAACGTTCACAAGCTGACCGAAAAAGCTGGCGCTGCCTATGAAAAGCTCCGCTATTTGGTGGACTACAAAGATGAACGACATATCCGCCGGAGTGCTATCGAGAGAATTATAAAAAGAAAAGTTATTTTTGAAGGTGGTACGGGAATTGGACTTTCTCTAATCCAAGAACTTATTGCCGGACGATATTTGTTGAACAACTCCATTCCTGAAATGGTGGCGGTTGACGTGGAAAAAATTATCCGGAAGTACAAAAAAATTGAAAATTTTCTACCACGAAGTAGTTTTACTCCCTCACGATCCCAGAAAATAATTGTCAGTCTCATGGCGAGTGAGATCGAAGCTTTTTTTTATCCCAACAACGAAGATGATTTTGTAGCCGACGCTTTTTTTGACACGGTGAAAGATTCTATCAAGGTTGGATCCTCAGTTTCCGAAGAAGAATTGGAATCTCAGGTTGCCATTGCCTGTTATCGAGGATTACTCCACGTTGACGACGAAACCTTGTTTTATAAATTTTGGTTGCGATACCTTCCTCCAGAATGGCCAAATCTTGAAAGTGATGTTGCCATTAAAAACATTGCGGAAAATTGTCCAGCCATTTGGCACAGCATTCACGCGTCTTTAAAACATCCGCTCAGTTTCAAACTTTTGCCTAGATTAAATAATTACGCCATTTATTTTTCTGTCATTCGTGAAGTGGTCAGAGCTTACGGGGCAGAATCCGAAAGAGTGTTTATTGATAGTGCAACGTTAGCTCACTTTAGTCGGGAATTTTTGGAAAAAAATTATTTAAAACAATACAAGAAAGCGCGCGCGAGCGCAGTGCGCGCGGTGTTTTTTATTTTAACTACCAAAATTCTTTTAGCTCTGGCTATCGAGTTGCCGTACCAATGGTATTTTGAACATGGAATCGAGTACGCCCCGATTGCCACAAACGTTCTTTTCCACCCAGCCCTTTTGTTGTTCATGACTATTTCTGTTCGTCCGTTGGGAGATAAAAATACCAGCGCCATAATCCACGGGGTGGGGGATGTTATCGCGGGCGAAAATATTAAAATCATAAAAGTGAGAGACAAAGGCGTCGGTGTGATTTATTCATTCTTCCTCATGATGTACGCGGTTTTGTTTTTGATCGTATTCGGTTTCATTGTCTTTGTGCTCAATAAATTTAATTGGAGCATTGTGAGTATTTTATTGTTTCTCTCATTCTTAACCCTCGTTAGTTATTTTGCCCTGCGAATTCGCCATAGCGCCAACAAATGGAAAGTGTCTGTTGAGGAAGATCGCATTGTCACTATGATGTTTAATCTCTTCGCCCTCCCAATTGTCCAAGCCGGCAAGTGGCTTTCTCGAAAATTTTCTTCAATCAATTTATTCGCCTTCGTTCTCGATTTTATTATCGAAACACCGTTCAAACTTCTGCTCCAATTTTCAGACGCCTTCGTGTCCTTTTTGAAGGAGAAGCAGGAGGACGTGTACTAGCAGAAGATTCAAGATTCAGGATTTAAGATTTAAGTCCCGACGCGAAGACGGTCGGGATCCCGAACTCCGATTACGGAGCATCGGGAAATTAAGAATAAGAGAAAAATTAAGAGACAGAGGATTGTAATGTAAAGTTAACCTGCGTGTTATACTAAATATATGAAAATAAACTTAAAAGGTACAGGGTTAGAAATTACCCCAGATGTGTCGGATTATTTGTATAAGAGACTCGGAGCTATTGAGAAATTTTTACCAAGCGAGGCCGATGGATATATTATTGACGTTGAACTCGGCAAAACCACTAAACATCATCAAGCCGGGGATATTTTTAGAGCTGAAATCAATATTCACATTGGGGGCAAGGCTTTTCGCGCCGTTTCAGAACAAGAAGATTTGATGACCGCCATCGATGACATTAAAGATGAAATAAGTAGGGAATTGAGTTCGCACAAAGGAAAAAAGATGTCGCTCGTCAGAAGAAGTGGGCAAAGAATTAAAAATATGTTTCGCCGGTTTTACCGATAGTTAGTTTCTACAATGAACCTACATCAAAGTTTGGGTAAAAATCTTTCTTTATTTTTTCTTCTGGCGATAACTATTATCGCGGCTGCGATCTATCGTGTCGCGGATGGGGCATTGAGCAAGCTTGATAATCCAGACCACAGAGCAGAGATTAATGAGTTGTTGGAGTAAATAGGAGCAGTAAAGAAAATCCCCGTTCCGATGTACATCGGAACGGGGATTTTTTAACCGACTTTTTTCCCCTTAAGAAAATCTTCATACCCCATTTCTTTTTTCCCTTCAGGTAGCACAGTGTCGATCACAAATTTTTCATCAAGAAGGCGCGCTTTTTTGATAATGACACGGATTTTTTTACCATCTTTCTCACTAAAAAAATAGGTGCCCGGCCAGCCTTCGTACGCAAGATATTTAAGATAATTTTTTCGATCAGAATCTAAAAGTTCAACGAGTCCGTCGGTTTTTTGTGTTCTTGGTGTAGGTGTGGCCTCGTCGTGATTTTGAGGAATTTCTTTTAGGCTTCCATCTATCCAGCTCGGTAACGCCTGCGCAATCAACGCTCCTCCTTTTTTCCATAAAATAGTATTTAAGGTATCTCGTGAAATCGGCCAGTTAGGTATTTCCACTTTTTCTTGGGCAACGATCGGTCCGTGATCGGTTTTTTCATCCATGCGAATTACTGAAACGCCGATATTTTTTTCATCCGCTAAAATCTGGCTTTCAACGGGAGACGTACCGCGATACTTTGGAAGCAGTGATGGGTGCACGTTGAGCGGAGGATACTTTGTAATGGACAGTAGAGATTCTGGCAAAATTTTTCCATATGCCGCCACAATACATAGGTCGAGATTTTTTTCTTTGAGATTAGAAACAAATTCGGCATCGAGTTTTTCTGGTTGCAATACCGGAATATTTTGCTTTGTCGCAAAAATTTTCACCGGCGATTCCGTGAGTGCCAGCCCTCTTCCTGCCGGCTTGTCGGGAGTCGTCACCACAAAGGCGGGGGAATATCCCTTCGATAAAAGTTCAGCGAGGACAAGTGTGGAAAATTCTGGAGTTCCGAAAAAAACGTAATTGAGAGGTGTCGTACTCATGTAGTTTTTTCAGGTGGAACCTCCTTAACCTCTTTTGCCGTATCAATAAATAAAATGCCATTGAGATGATCGATTTCATGCTGGAAAATTTGCGCTAAAAGCCCGCTTCCGCCGCGTGTAAATTTTTCACCTTTTTCGTTGAACGCTTTGACCGTGGCCTTGGTTGAACGGTTAACTTTTCCATAGGCATACCTGACACTGAGACACCCTTCTTCGAGTACGGCTTTGGTTTTCGAAATTTTGGAAATTACGGGATTGATAAAAACCAAATGACCATAAACTTTTTCAGGGTTCTTAGCGATTTTTTTTCCTTCCGCTAGTTCATCTGAAATTTCAAGAGCTCGTTCGGTGATTACAAAAATTCTCAATGATTCGCCAATTTGTGGTGCAGCAATGGCCACGCCGTCTTCTTGGGAATCAAGGGCCTCTTTCATCCTTTCTAAAACAGCAATGATTTTAGGGCTTTTTATGGTTTTTTCCGGCACTTCCTTCGCTACTTTGCGTAGAACAGGATTAGGGTTTTGGACAATCGGTGTCATTAAATAATTGTACCGTGCAAAAAGAGCTTTAGCAAAGTAGGAAATAGTAAGTTACAATTTTGACAGATCAAATTGAGGTATCAAATGAAGACAAAAGGTAACAACCCAGAAGTAGAAAATCCAAACTCCCAAGCTGCGCTCAAAGAGAGGATTCCAGCCATCTTTGATCACCGTCTTCAACAAAGGTTGATCTCTCGGCATGCCAAGGGTCCGGATGGGAGAAGAATCACTCGCTCGTTTTTGCCGGAGCGCCGCTAAATTATTTCGGCGCTTTTTCTTTGGAAAAATTGCATGTTACAATCAAATAAATTTATGAATTACAGTGGCATAATAATCGAAGAAAGTTTGAAGAATTTAGAGGTGCTCGCGGAGGTCGCGGTTCTTAAAACTGAAATTGAAACGGTGACACCTGAACATCACACCCCATGGCTTTCGCAGTGGACTTTGCACACAGTAGAAATTTCTGAGGAAAAAGTTGATCTGGCTACAAAAATTTTGAGCCAAACTTTAATTTCCCAACCTTCAGCATGGTACGCAGATTTTAAAAACGAGAATACTCACTTTATTATTTTCCCCGGAAAAATTTTCAAAATCAATAAGAATAGCCAGCAAGAATATGACGCGGCGAAACGTTACGGCATTTCTCTAGGAATTCCTGAACACCAAGTTGATTTTCACCCTGAAGAAAAGAAATGGGAGCGTTAAGGCGAGACAGATTTAGGAACATTTTAGGATTTACAGTTTTTATCAAATAGCATTATACCTTTCGAGCGAAAGGTATAATGCTGTTTTTTCACAATTAAACCATTCACACATTCGCACGAATGTGTGAATGGTTTAGGTTGATTTCTATTTTTACTTTATAAACTTTACGAACTTGATGAACTTTTAACTTATTTATAGCAGACTCTCCGGTTCCACCGCGATGCGAAATTGAGGAGGGAGCTGAAGAAGTTTTGACAAAAGTTCGCGATTGATCCAGCCGCCGATAGGCAAGCGGATGAGAGCGTGAAGCGTAAAGGCCCCGCGAGATTCCTCAATGAACGCTGGAAAAATCTCTGTTGTGAAAGGCTGAAGAAACTCTTTAAGTTCGAGCATTTCTTTTGAAACGGCCGCTCGTGTTCCTGAGAGGGAAATTTTAATGAGCGTGGTAAATGGGGGATAATTAAAGTCTTTCCTCGCGGCAATTTCTTCTCGATAAAAATCGATCAAATTTCCTTTGAGTGCGTAATCAAGAATTTTTTCATTTGGAATTCGAGTTTGCACAAAAAAAGAAGATTCGGTGAGTGCTCTGATTTTCAGAAGAATATGGAGGATTTTTTCGTTGATTCGAAAATCCGGAAGTGAAAACAGGGCGTCGAGTGAGGCCACTGCGGTATTTTCGATTTTTTTGTCTAAATAGGGAAACACCATTTCGGTTGCCAATAGAATACTTCCAGGTGACGCGTAAAACGAAGCAATCTTTTTAGAAATTTGTTTTTTGGTTGGCGTGGTGTCTTTATCGACTCTGAATATTTTGATGAAAGGGAATTTTTTTTCTAGTTCCACTTCTACGAGCTCAATCCCGATGCCAATTGATTGCAACTTCCAACTGCCGCATTTCGAACAATGTTCCTCGGTACTTCGTTTCTCATTACATCCGTGGCAGAAAAAAAAGTTTTGGCTGTTGTCTCCGGGTTTGGCGCGATGGAGCGTAATCGGTGATCGGCAACGACTGCAGAGGACAAGAGTTCCGCAGTCGCCACAAATAGTTTCCGGCGCGAAACCTCTTCGGGCAGCAAAAATAAATAAATTTTGATTGGCAGTATGTGACTGCTGTATTAGCGCTTCAAGTTCAGGGCTCAAAGTTTCAAATTTTCCTCCAGTACTTTTTTTCAGAGCGCTCATGTCGATGACTGTATTTCTAGCGGGGGAGAGCGATCGAAATTTTAGCGGAGAAAGTTCTGCAAATTCTCCTTGTTTAACTTTGAAAATTGTTTCGGTTCGCAAAAAATTATCACCAACAATAAATTTTGCGCCAATTTCTTTGGCAAAAAATTCAGCAAAAATCCGCACATCCAAAAAGGGTCGCATCTGCATTTTGTATGATCGGGAACTTTCATTTTCAACTACGATCGTACTGATGTCAGATCGTGAAATTGAAAAAAAGGGCGCTGTGGCAATAATTAAAATCGGATGTTCTTCGCTAACGGCTTTTTGCCAAAGCGTTAGCATTTTATTTTTCGGGAGCGAGCCGTAAAAAGCAAAGGTGTAATCCTCAATGCCTTTGGGTAAAAGTGCTGAAAGTTTTATAGCGTCTTCCGCGGTTGGCACACAGAAAAATACCGAGTGTCTGCGGGCAAATTCCTCACGTATCAAACTGCGATAGGTCGCAAACCGCTCCTCATCTTCGGCTTGAAGTGCCAGCCGGTCAAAATTTTCCAGTTTCTGAATTTGTTTAGGGTTATTGGCTTTAACCTCTGGTGCGTGTTCCAAAATAGTTTTCGGAATAAGAAGATTGAGCACACTGCCGATTGAACTTGCCGAGAAGTCTGCGATTGATTTCGCCGCCTTCATGAAATTTTCCGATAAAAAACTTTCAGATTTGAATTCACCAACCTTTCTCATTTGATAGTCGGACGATCTGATGGAAGATTTTTCTTCTTGCGCGTCGTGCGAAGAAACGACAAGGCCAGAAATCAGGCGTTTGCGAACAGGTACGGTGACAAGGGAGCCATTGGGAATGTCTGCATTAGAAAAGTAGGAAAGAGTTTCCTTTCCAATGCCACGAGCTATGGGAATGACTTCAATGAGTTTCATATAACGGATTTAGATTAGTTTCAATTTAAGAAACAGATTGTAAATACATAGTCGCAAAAAAGTATCGACCTTGCAATCTTGTTCTATTTGTAAAAAGTTGCTGAAACGATTAGAATGCGCTGTATGAAAGACATTTTTCTTATCAAAGGCCAGCACGGCAAACGAGCTCTCGTCGGAGAACTTCCTGTGTTTGGCGCGAAGAATGCTGTATTGCCGGCGTTTGCAAGCGCCATTTTATTT
Source organism: Patescibacteria group bacterium (assembly GCA_040390045.1). Taxonomy (NCBI): domain Bacteria; species Patescibacteria group bacterium. The sequence continues at coordinate 142,677 of JAZJZC010000001.1, read as the reverse complement.
GACGAGCCGATACTATTTGAAAACGTGCCGTTTATTCAGGATGTCCAAAGTTCGGTAGAAATTATAAAAAATCTAGGTGGTAAGATTGAGCGAAAAGGTTATCACGAGTGGAGAATCGATGCTTCGGTTTTAACGAGCAAAATTCTCGACCATGAACTTTCGAAAAAAATGAGAGCGTCGACGGTTTTTATTGGCCCTCTGCTCGCACGCTATGGAGAGGTGGTGTTGCCGCATCCGGGAGGTTGCGTGCTCGGTGAGCGACCGGTGGATATGTTTATTTCGGCTTTTGAAAAAATGGGTGCGACGGTTACATTTGATTCAGAAATTTATACATTTAAAACTAACGGTAAGAAACTTCATGGTGCGGAAATTTTCCTTCGTGTGCCAAGTCATACCGTCACCGAGACGGTAATGATGGCGGCCACGTTGGCTGAAGGAACGACGGTTATTAAAAACGCCGCTATGGAACCGGAGATCGGAAATGTCGCTGAATTTTTAATTTCTTGCGGCGCGAAAATTACTGGTGTGGGTTCTCCAACATTGACGATTGTTGGTGGAGGCATTTTGAAAGCTGGCAAAAAAAGTTTTAAAACTATTCCGGATCGAATCGAGGCGGGAAGTTTCCTTATTTTGGCTGCGCTTGCAGGAGAGGACATCACTATAAAAAATTGTAACCCGATGCATTTGGAAAGTTTGATTGCCACCTTTGAGCGTTCTGGACTTCACATGAATATCACGAAAGACTCCATTCATGTTAAATATTCACGGGATGCAAAAAATTCTAATTTTCATGGAACCAGTGTCACCACTCACGAGTACCCAGGTTTTCCAACTGACTTGCAAGCGCCGCTGACGGTTTTTTTGACTCAAGTAACGGGCGAGAGTAGCGTCTTTGAAACTATTTTTGACGGCCGATTAAATTACGCTGATGATTTGGTAAAGATGGGAGCGAAGCTGAACGTCTGGAGTAAGCACACCATGACAATCAAAGGTCCAGCGATTTTAAAAGGTAGGGAGCTCGACGGACCAGACATTCGCGCTGGTCTCGCCTACATTTTGGCAGCTATTGTGGCGAAGGGGCGATCCGTTATTAATAATGTTCATTATGTCGATCGAGGCTATGAAAGAATTGAGGAGAGGCTAAAGGCGGTGGGAGTGGATATAGAGAGAGTGAGTAATTAGCTGTAAACACAAAACCCTCTGCTTCGAAAAACTCCTCCCGCTTGCCCAAGCCCGGACAAGGCGCGCTGGAGAAGTTTTTCTTTGCAAATGAAGTTTTGTGGTTTACAGCAATTTGAGAAAGGTTAGAGGAAAGGTAAAAGAAAACCCGCGCTCGAGTACGAGCGCGGGGGATTCAGGAAAGGAATTATTCCCGAGGAAATTTGAGTGCCTTTTCGAAATCCCTTTTAGCGTTCACAAAAAAGAGCACACTGAACAAAAAGGCTACAGACGGGATTATGGAGTTGCCCATGGTTACTCCCAGTGCAGCAGTTCCAACAAGGTGAGCGCCTATCCAAAAATCAAGAAAGGACACAAGGCACCAATGCAGGTATGACTCCTTCGTTTCGTAGATGAACAGGATTGCTGTGCAGGTTAATCCCGTGTCCACGATAATCCAATGTATAGGTTCCATATAATGGGGCCTTCGACTTTTCTAAAACCAGACTAAAATAATAAACTGGTCTCGTCAACTATTAAACCTTTTTCGCAAAACGTACTATACTGTTACAATTCTTTTACTAAACCCTGAACCCTATACCCTCAACCCTTCTTATGAGTTTATTTTCCAAAAAACTTGGCATTGATCTCGGCACCGCCAACACCTTGGTGTTTGTTCCGGGTAAAGGCGTCGTGTTAAACGAACCATCAGTGGTTGCCGTGTCTGAACAAGACAATAAAATTTTAGCCGTCGGAGTTGAAGCCAAAAATATGATTGGGAAAACCCCCGATTCGATTATTGCCTACCGCCCGATGAAAGATGGTGTGATTGCTGATTATCGAGTGACCGAAGCCATGTTGCGATATTTTATAAACAAGGCTCTTGGCAAATGGAATATTTGGAAACCAGAAGTGATGATCAGTGTGCCAGCTGGCGTGACTTCGACTGAACGGCGCGCGGTGATTGAGGCGGCTATTAAAGCTGGAGCCAAAAATGCCTACGTGGTGAAGGAACCAATTTTGGCGGCCATCGGCGCGGGTATTCCTATTCAAGAAGCTGTGGGACGAATGATTGTGGATATCGGTGGTGGCACGACAGATGTGGCGGTGATTTCGCTTGGAGGTATTGTTGCTTCAACTTCCGTAAAAGTGGCTGGCAACAAAATTGATATTGCCATTACCGATTACATTAAAAAAACTTTCAACTTAGCGATTGGGGATAAAATGGCGGAGGATATAAAAATTAATATCGGTTCTGCCGTGCCGCTCGAAGAAGAGATTGCCATGACAATCAAAGGCCGTGATTTTATTACTGGGCTTCCTCGAACAGCTGAAGTAAAAACCAACGAAGTGGTCAAAGCCATCAGTAAAGAACTTCGCGAAATGGTCAAAGCTATTAAAGATGTTTTGCAGGAAACGCCACCAGAACTGGCTGCGGATATTATTGATCAAGGAATTATGATGACAGGCGGTTCTTCGCAGTTGCGCAATTTACCAGAATTGGTTTTTCGCCGAACTGGAGTGAAAGCCACACTTGCTAAAGATGCACTCTATTGTGTGGCTCTCGGGACAGGAATTGCGTTGGAGCATCTTGAGATGTACAAGAAGAGCATCATAGCGAAGCGCTAGAAGCCATGGAACACAAAACACGGAACACGGAACATGCCGAAATTTTGGGGCATCATGCCAATGCTATTTTTGGAGATGTTAACGCCAAAGAAAAATTATTTGAACTTTTAGAACGCTCGTGGAAGATTGAAACGAAGGGCAACCCAGATTTTTCGTATCAGAAATTTGAATCATTGAACATTGAAAACGCCAGAATTCTGAAAGAATTTCAAGAAAAAAAATCTTTTGTAGTGGACGCTAAGAAAATTTTTGTGATTGAAGCGGACTCGATAACGCTCGAAGCCCAAAATTCATTGTTGAAAGTTTTTGAAGAACCGACTGAAAATACTTATTTTTTCTTGCTTGGCGAATGTGTGAAAAATTTGATCCCGACGTTGCTCTCGCGTGTGGCAAAGATTGAGATGAGAACAGCCCCGGCCGCCGCGGCCGGGGCCAAAGAATTCCTCTCTCTCAGTTTACCCAAACGTCTCGCCTTTGTTAAAAAACTAGCCGACGATATTAAAGACGAAAAGAAAACTAAGGCAGAAGCACTCCGTTTGATCGAAGGTGTTGAAGAAATTTTGTATCAAAAGTTTAAAGATAAAAAGGGGCTGTCGCCAAAAATTTTAGTCGATATCGAAAAATGCCGAGACTATATGCTCGACCGCTCGGCGAGCGTCAAAATGCTTTTGGAATACGTTTCTCTTATAGTTCCGCTGCCTAAATGATTTTTCGTGATTGGATTTTTTCTGGAGAGCTGATAATATAACATGGAGCACGTATCATGAAGCATGGAACATGCAGACAAGATTTATCCCCTTGCTCCATGTTGTGTGCTACGTGTTCCATGACCCTCTATGTTTTCCTTCACTAAATTCAATCAAAAAGGCAAAGATATCGAAGAGTGGCTCACTAAGGAGTTGGGGAGTGTTCGCACGTCTCGCGCAACGCCAGCTATTCTCGATGGAATTTTAGTTGAGTCATATGGCGCCAAGATGCCGATTAGTTCTGTTGGAAGCATCGCTAGTCAGGACGCGCGATCACTTTTTATCACACCGTGGGACACGTCACTCATAAAAGAAATTGAAAAAGCGGTTGTGGCGGCGAGCCTGGGGCTATCTGTAGCCGCAGTGGACACTGGTGTTCGAGTTTCATTTCCAGAACTAACCAACGATCGACGAACAGCGTTATTGAAAATCGCGAAAGATAAATTGGAAGATGCGCGAGTCTCAGTGAGAAAATTGCGTGATGAAGTCCAAAAAGAAATTGAGGCGGCAGAAAAAGCAGGGGGCATGGGAGAAGACGAAAAGTTTCGTTTAAAAGCGGAATTGCAAAAGCTTGTGGATGCGCTCAATAAAAAACTTGGGGACGCGGCGGAGAGGAAGGAGAAGGAAATACAAAGTTAGGGTATAGGGGTTAGGGTTAAGGGTGTAGTTTTTGAAATACAAGAAATCTTTTTTGATTAAACCCTGTGCCCTCTACCCTAAACCCTTTTTAAAAATGAACATAATAATTTTTCTAATAATTTTAGCGTTGCTCGTCCTCGTTCACGAACTTGGCCATTTTTTGATTGCCAAAAAAAATGGAGTGAGAGTAGATGAATTTGGTTTGGGATTTCCTCCCACACTTTTTAGTAAAAAAATTGGTGAGACTATCTACTCGCTGAACCTCTTACCGTTCGGCGGGTTTGTGAGAATTTTCGGTGAGAACGCTGAAAGTTTAGAAAGCCCCAATGGAGTGGTTGAAAATAAAAGTCGAAGTTTGGCGCATAAAAGTAGTTTCGTTCAAGCGGCTGTGCTCTCTGGCGGCGTTTTGTTTAATGTTATTTTTGCGTGGCTTATTATTTCTCTAGGTTTTATGTTCGGTTTGCCGACAGCCCTCGACACGACCAATGCTTCACAACTGACTAATGTACAATTAACTGTCACTTCCATTTTGCCAAATTCACCAGCAGAATTGTCAGGGTTGAAAGCGGGAGACGCGATTCTTTCATTAAAAACCACAACGGCTCAAATGACGGAAAAATTAAATCCAGACACGGTTCACGATTTTATTATGAAAAGCAAGGGTCCAATTGAGATGTCTATACAGCGCGGGTCAAAAATTTCTCAACTGCAGATTGAAGCGAAAAAAGGAATCGTTGGGGACGCGGTAGCTATCGGAATCGGCATGGACATGATCGGCTACATCAAGTTGCCAATTTTTAAAGCTTTTTGGCAAGCAGGAATTATGACTGAGCGTTTGTTTGTAAATGTGGCGCTGGGAATTTTTGATTTTTTCAAAGATGCGATTTTTGGACGAGCTGATTTGTCTACGGTCTCGGGTCCCATCGGTATGGTCTCGTTGGTTGGCGACGCGAAAAATCTTGGTTTCTCGTATTTGATTTTTTTCACCGCGCTTCTTTCAATAAATTTGGCTGTTATTAATCTTTTACCACTGCCGGCGCTCGATGGCGGTAGAATTTTTGTGGTCCTCATTGAAGCTATTAAAGGCTCGCCGCTCAAACCGAAATTGATTCAAGGATTAAACACGGCAGGATTCGGGTTGCTTATTTTACTGATGCTATTTATTACCTATCACGATATCGTTAAGCTCTTTTAGAACTTGCCTGTTTGGCCCTTTTCTCTAAGTCTACGATAATAGAGTTTGTCCTCGTCAGTTACAATAAAGAATTGCGATAGTCAACTATCGCGTTTTTTCGGGCTTTGCTGTAGTATTAAAGCCACGGATTTTAATTTCTATCCACCTATTTTATTTTATGCGCCAATCAAAACTTTTTACAAAAACTCGCAAAGAGGCTCCAAAAGATGAAGTGGCAAAAAATGCCGAACTGCTCATTCGCGCAGGATTTATTCACAAAGAAATGGCTGGAGTTTATTCATATCTGCCGCTCGGCCTTAGAGTTATAAACAAAATTGGCAACATTATTCGCAGGGAAATGAATGCGGTTGGCGGACAGGAAGTGATGCTCACGGTTCTTCAAGACAAAAATCTTTGGGAGAAAGCTGGCAAATGGAGTGACGCGGTTGTCGACAATTGGTTTAAAACTAAATTAAAAAATGACAACGAGGTCGGGCTTGGATACAGTCACGAAGCCGAGCTCACCAATCTTTTGAAAGATTATGTTCGTTCGTGGAGAGATTTGCCGTTGTATATTTACCAAATCCAAACGAAATTTAGAAATGAAGCGCGAGCCAAAAGTGGCATCATTCGCGGCCGAGAATTTTTGATGAAAGATATGTATTCTTTTTCGAGAACTCAGGAGGAACACTCAGCTTTTTATGAGGGAGCAAAAACTGCGTACAAAAATATTTACGATGCAGTTGGAATTGGTTCACAGACGTACATCACGTCTTCAAGTGGTGGAAGTTTTTCAAAATACTCAGATGAATTTCAGACGGTGACTGACGCAGGAGAAGATGTCATTTATATTTGCGAGAAATGTAAAATGGCTATTAACGATGAAATTTTCAAGGAAGTATCCGCTTGTCCTAATTGTGGCAATAAAGATTTAGTGAAGAAAAAAGCCGTTGAGGTTGGAAATATTTTTAATCTCGGAGTTAATTTTTCTGAACCACTTGAGCTCCATTTCATGGACGAAAAAAGTGAAAAGAAAACCGTTATTATGGGTTGCTACGGTATCGGGCTCGGGAGACTCATGGGTACGATTGTGGAAGTTCTCGCCGATGAAAAAGGCATTGTCTGGCCAGAATCAGTTGCGCCGTTTAAAGTTCACCTCATCTCACTTTCTATGGAAGGTGACGCTAAAAAATACGCAGACGAGTTGTACGAGAAATTAAATAAGATGGGAGTTGAGGTTTTGTATGACGATCGAGATCTTCGCGCCGGAGAAAAATTTGCTGATTCGGATTTGTTGGGTCTACCATGGCGGCTTGTGGTCAGCGATAAAACAGTCAAGGCGGGCGTGATTGAAGTTAAAGGCAGAACCGAAAGCCAATCAAAAATGTTGAGTGAAGCTGAAGTGCTCAAGATGATCTAAGAAGCCACATGAGAAACAAACACCTAGAAAAAATGTATACTTTTTTGTCGAATGACATCGGGATTGATCTCGGTACGGCTAATACACTGGTCTACATGCGCGGACAGGGAATTATTATCAACGAACCTTCTGTTGTTGCCGTTAATAATAAAACTGGTCAAGTGGTGGCCGTTGGTATTCACGCTAAATCGATGTTGGGACGCACGCCGCCGCACATTAGTGCGGTCAAACCGCTTGTTGGCGGTGTAATTTCAGATTTTGAAGTGACTGAAGAAATGATTTCGTACTTGATAAAAAAAGCTGAAGCTAATTCTAGAAAACTTTTGGGACCGCGAGTGGTTGTTGGAGTTCCTTCAGGAATTACAAATGTGGAAACCCGAGCGGTACGCGACGCTACCAAAAATAACGGCGCGCGCGAAGTCCATATCGTAGAAGAACCGATGGCCGCCGCCATCGGTATTCGTCTTCCCGTGCAGGAACCGGTTGGAAATATGATTATTGATATCGGTGGAGGTACGTCAGACATTGCCGTTATTTCTCTCGGAGGAATTGTGCGTTCAAAAAGTTTGAAAATTGCCGGCGATCGATTGAATGAAGATATTATTTCCTATATTCGAGGCGAATTTAAAATTTTAATTGGGGAGAAAACCGCTGAGAGTATTAAAATTGCCATTGGTTCTGTCTTGCCCAGCGGCTCTCCAATGGAAGCTTCAATCCGAGGGCGCGATTTGATTACCGGATTGCCACGCGAAGTGATTGTGACCGATTCTGATGTTCGTGAGGCGATTGCGCAATCGGTCGATAATCTCGTTGAGTCCGTTAAAGAAGTTCTTGAAACCACGCCGCCTGAAATTGTGGCAGACATCATGCATCGCGGCGCCTATCTTGTCGGAGGTGGAGCGCTCCTCAAAGGTTTTGATGAACTGTTGGTCGATTCTTTAAAAATTCCCGTACACATCGCCGAAGACCCTTTGACTGCCGTTGCTCGTGGCGCTGGAATTATTCTCGAAGATCTCGATCGGTATAGTGAAGTGTTGCTTCAGAATGAAGATGAATTACCTCCAAAAAAATAACCACAGAAATAGTAGCGCTTGGAAGTCTATTGTTGGCGTGGTTTTAGTTCTTGGACTGGCCGGAATTTTTTATTTTTTCCTTCCGAACTTTTTGACACAAACGTTGTACGGGGTTGCAACGCCTGTTTGGAATTCAAGTGAATTTGTCAAAGGTAGTTTTGCCGCTGTGTGGTCTATGTTTGATGATAAGGCGAAACTGGAATCTGAAAATGCCGCGCTTCTTTTAAAGCTCAGTATTGCAAACGTGGCGCTTACGACCCTCGATGATTACAAAAGAGAAAATGACACGCTCAAGACTTTGCTCGGGAGGACCAACGGCGAGAAATCAGTTTTAGCCTCCGTTCTTAGTCGTCCCGGCCATACTGCGTATGATTCTTTTGTGGTTGACGCGGGAAAAAATGATGGCGTGAAAAAAGGCGATTTGGTTTTAGTTCAAGACTTTGCTATTGGTACAGTGGAAGAGGTGTTTAATCGCTATGCAAAAATTTCTTTGTTTTCGTCCTTCGGTGAGTCAGTGTTAGTGAGGGTCGGTACAAGTGGTGTTGATACCGAAGCGCTCGGCAGAGGAGCCGGAAATTTTTCTATTAAACTCCCAAAAGAAATTCTGGTTAAGCCGGGAGACGTGATAAAATCCACGGGCCTCTACCCGAAATTTTACGGCGTTGTTGGAGATGTTGAGCAGACAGAAACGAGCGCCTTTCAATCTATCCTTTTTACCTTACCGGTCAACTTGAACATCGTTGATCAGGTTTTGATACTTTCCTCCGAAGAATAATTCTATGGTACTAAGAATTCTAATGGACATCATTCTTTTGGCCGCCGTTTTTGCACTGCCCGTCTGGCTGGTTTTTTTGGTAGCGATTATCTGTTTGTTTATTTTTGATAATTTTTACGAATGTATTATATTAGGAGTCATTGTTGATGTGCTCTACGGCGTCCCCACTCGGTTTCTTCCCACCCCTGTGCTCTATTCGGTTTCTATGTCAGCTATTTTTATTCTCAAAGCTTTTTTGCGCAGACATCTAAAATTTTATGGTATTTAAAAAAAACCTTCATCAAAAAAATTGGAATAGGGAAATCGATCCTGATGAGGTTTTGCTTGATGCCAAAAATTTGCCCGATTTCGATCGGAGTCAATTTGAAGGGCGCCTGGAAAAACCAATTTCAAAAAAGACCATTATTGGCGCGGGAATACTTTTTTTGATTATTTTTTTGGTTTTTTCCGGAAAAATTTCTATGTTGCAAGTGGCCCAGGGCAAACAGTACGCATTGAAAAGTGAACAAAATAGTTTGCGTCAAACTACCATTTTCCCTGAACGTGGCGTGGTGTACGACCGCAATAAGGTTTCTTTAATCTCAAATGTCTCAGCCAGTACAACCAACGAATATTCCCAAAGAAAATACGCTTCGATTGACGGTCTCGCTCATATTCTAGGGTACATTCGCTATCCATCTAAAGATGCCAACGGTTTTTATTACCAAGGTCATTATGAAGGAATGGATGGTGTTGAGAAAATGTACGAAAGCCAAATTTCTGGAAAACCGGGACTGAAAATTATTGAAACCAACGCGCTGGGAAAAATTGAAACTGAAAGCGTGATCGAACCTCCAGAAAACGGTCAGACGCTCAACCTTTCAATTGATGTGAGAATCGGTGAGAAACTATACGATCTTATGAAAGCCTCGGCGGATAGCATCGGCTTTCAAGGTGGAGCGGGAGTGATTATGGATGTTACCACTGGCGAAATTTTAACGTCTGTAAGTTATCCTGAATATGATTCTAATGTGATGTCTGATCGCACAAACACCAAAGAGATAAACGATTTTTTCAAAAGTAAGAATATGCCTTTTCTTAATCGGGTGACTGACGGTTTGTACACGCCAGGCTCGATCGTCAAGCCGTTTGTGGCGCTCGCGGCGCTGAAAGAAAATATTATTGATCCCAACAAAACTATTTTAAGTACCGGTTCAATTTCTATTCCCAATCCATTTGATCCAACTAAAAAAAGTGTGTTTAACGATTGGCGGCCGCAAGGGTATGTTGCCATGAGAGATGCCTTGGCGGTTTCGTCTGACGTTTATTTTTACGAAATCGGCGGGGGATTTGAAAATCAGATTGGTCTCGGTATCGCCAAAATTGAAAAATACATGCGACTTTTTGGTTTCGGAGAAACCTTGCCCGGGAATCCGCTTTTGGAAAAAAATGGAACGATTCCTAGTCCGGAATGGAAAAAGGAAAATTTTAATGGAGAAGATTGGAGAATTGGAGACACGTATCACACCGCGATTGGTCAGTATGGTTTTCAGGTGACACCGACGCAAGTGGTTCGGGCAGTTGCCAGTTTGGTCAACGGAGGAAAACTTTTAAGTCCAACTTTGTTGCAAACAAGCAAGGTTGAAGCAGATAAGGCTGCCGAAGTGTTACCATTTACTGAAGATCAAATGCAAGTGGTTCGGGAGGGCATGCGACAATCAGTACTTGTCGGAACCTCAAAAGGTTTGAACATTTCACAAGTCGAGCTTGCCGCAAAAACTGGAACCGCTGAACTTGGAACAACTAAAAAATTGGTGAATTCATGGGTTGTGGGTTTTTTCCCATACGATCACCCTCGATATGCTTTTGCTGCCATTATGGAAAAAGGTCCATACGAAAATACGATTGGGGCTTTGTATGTGATGCGACAACTTTTTGAATGGATGGCGGGGAATACGCCCGAATATCTCACAGAACACGAAACATAGAACATGGAACATAAAAAAGAGGGAACAGAGGCCGGCGCGCGAAGTGCGCCGGCTTTAATGTTCTGTGGTCCGTGTTCCGTGATCTGTCTTCCCGCTTGATACTTTATACCCCATACTCTATACTTGTTTCCATGTCTTACATCATTGTCGGCCTCGGAAATCCCGGTGCAGAATACGAAAATACCCGTCACAACACTGGAAGAATTTTTCTCGAGGCTTTTCGCGTGGCTGAAAATTTGTCCGATTGGGAAACTGATTTTAAAACCAAAGCTTTGATTTCTTCTGGCAAAGTCGGTACATCAGCTGTCATGCTCATCGAACCTGAAACCTTCATGAACAAGTCAGGTGACGCGGTGAAGAAGTGCAAGGATTTAAAATTTAAAACCACCGGCAAGGGAAAACAAAAAATGGTTGAAGCGGTCAACTTGGCAGTCATTCATGATGACTTAGATATTCCGTTTGGAAAAGTGAAAATTTCTTTCAACAAAAGTTCTGGGGGCCACAGGGGAGTTGAGTCAATTATGAAAGCAATTAAAACTGAAAGTTTTGTCCGCGTTCGGGTCGGTATTTCTCCGGTCACTCCCAAAGGCGACCTCAAGAAACCAAAGGGTGAAGAAGCCGTCGATAAACACATTCTCGGAAAATTTTCTCCTGATCAGCTTGCCACTCTAAAAAAACTTTCAAAAACCCTAAACGAATCATTGCATACGCTTGTTGTCGACGGTCGCGAAATGGCGATGAGTCAACAAAGTGGCTTATAGCTTTAAGCTGAGAGCTGTGAGCTTTTAATAAAACATGAAATTATTTCTTACTTCAAACGGTATTAGCAACAAGTCGATTGCCGAGGCCTTTATTGATTTAGTCGGAAAGCCAGCGAGTGAGATTCACCTCGCTTTTATTCCTACTGCAATGAACGTCAGTAGGGGCGACAAAAGTTGGTTTATAGATGATTTATCCAATCTCAAAAATCTTGGTCTCAAATTTATTGATATTGTAGATATTTCTGCATTACCTCAAGATATTTGGTTACCAAAACTTGAGAAGGCTAATGTTTTGTTTTTCTCAGGAGGAACTTCAGCTCACTTGATGTATTGGATGAAAAAATCTGGCCTGAAGGAGCTTTTGCCTGAACTCTTAAAAACTAAGGTATATGCTGGGATAAGCGCCGGCAGTATTGTTACTGCACCAACACTTCTGATGAGTAACAAACGTTCGGTCTATAAAGAACTTACTGGGTATGATGACAATGACGCACTTGGTTTGGTTCCTTTTTATTTTTACCCTCATTTACATTCTCCAGATTCACCAAAGAATACAAAAGAAAATCTCACTAAGGTTGCAGAAAAAATTAAAGAACCAATATATGCTCTTGACGATGAGTCCGCACTTAAAGTTGTTGATGAGGAAGTTGAGGTTGTTAGTGAAGGGAAGTATCTTATTTTCAATCAAAGTAAATTATAAGTATTTGCAATTTGTACGATATATCGTACAAATTGGCTAGGGTTGTTTTGGTACGTCTTCTTTCTTGAGTAATGAAACAGCCAGCTAGAATTTAAAAACATGAGTACAATTTTATTGCTTTCCACCGCTCGGTTTTTGATGAACAACCCTCCTGAAGTTTTGGGGCGGCCTTTCAATACTTTCAAGATGGTTCACATTACAACTGCTTCGAAAGGAGTTTCTGATACAGCCTACTTTGAAAGGAATCGAAAGTTTTTCAAAGAACACAACTATGATTGCACGGAAATAGATTTGGATCACACGACAGGGGATGATTTAAAAAAAGTTTTAGAAAAAACTGAATTAGTGTACGTTGAAGGTGGTAATACGTTTTTACTCATGAAGTCAATTAGGCAGAGTGGTTTTGAAAAAATTATAAAAGAGTTGTTGCCGAAAGGTTTAATTTACATGGGAGCAAGTGCCGGCAGTTATGTTGCCTGTCCAACAATAGAAATGGCGCTTTGGAAACATCAGGATAAATACAGTCATTACAATCTTACCGATTTGACCGCCATGAGTTTGGTTCCATTTCTTATGACGGTTCATTACAAACCAGAGTATGATCAGATTTTGAAGGAAAAAATTTCTCAAACCCCACTTCCGGTAAAAATTCTTACCGATGAGCAAGGGATTTTGATGCGAGATGGGAAGGTGGAATTGATCGGAAAAGGTGACGAAATTATTCTATAAAAATCTCTACTTTGTACGATATATCGTACAAATTGGGCAGAGCCGTTTTTTTTGTCTCTTCTTTCGTGAACAATTCAAGGTGTCAAATTGATTTTGTACGATATATCGTACAAATAGTGAACCGACATGTTCAATAATTAGTTTTCATCAAGCATTTGGCCGAGAGATTTTTTCTGGGCTTCAAACGGAACGGCAGCTAAGTTAAAAATAAGTTTAAAAACGCGATTCATGGCAACGTGATTTTTTACCCACGAAGCGGTGTGTATGAAACACTTTTGCTCAAGTTGGTTCTCAAAACGAGCTACAGTTGAAGGACTAACCTTCAACATCTCGCTGATCTCGTGCGTCGCCCTCCCTTTCTGTATCAAGTAAATCATTGCCAGACGTTTCGCAACCATCAGTCTCTCTGTCTTTGTTAGTATTTCTTTGAAGATTTTGTTTCTGGCTTTCAAACCTGTGTCACTCAAGACAGCGATAATGTGCTCCTCTAGTTCGCGGAGTACCTTTTCAGCTACAAGGTGTTTGGATACATGTGGCATGTTGTTATTGTATCACAACAATATTTTGTACGATATATCGTACAAAATATTTTAATGACAATAACTAGAACGAAATTAAAAGCAAATAAGTAGAGAAAACTCCGCCGCGACGTAGTCGCGGCGGAGTTTTCAGTTTAATCAAAAAATTTTTTTTCAGCTCTAGGCTTTCTTTTCACCTGCAAACGACAGCGCCATCTTCTGCTCCTTCGCATCAAAGAAGGTGATTTTGAAAGAGTAGGTTTTGCCGAGTTCTAGATTGGCGCGCAATTTTTCTTCGGTTCCAAATTCAGAAATGTGAACAAGTCCGGCGACACCCTCTTCAATCGAAGCCAAGGCTCCGTGTTTGTTGAATTTGATGATAACCGCCTTGACCACATCATCTTTTTTGTATTTCTTGCTGGCATCAACCCAAGGGTTTGCTTTCAACGCTTTAATTGAAAGTGAAATTTTTCCTTCCTTAATTTCAATTATTTTCACGTTTACTTTCTGGCCGACTTTGTACAAAAGTCGTGGGTTTTCTACAAGTGCCCAGTCGATTTCAGAAATGTGCACCAAGCCCTCAAGTCCTTCTTCGATTTTCACGAAGATGCCGAAGTCTACGATGCCCGTGATTTCACCTCCGACTTCATCGCCAACAGTATATTTACCGACAATCTTTTCTTTATCTTTTGTTTCAGGATTTTTCTCAGAGAAAATCAATTTACCTTCTTTAGGAATGGCGGAAATAACGCAGACAGAAATTCGTTCGCCAACCAACTTGCGGAGTTCCTCGATAATCTTATCTTTATCGCCTTCAGCCACGCGAGGGTAATGTTCAGGCTTCAATTGTGACGCAGGAAGGAATCCTGCAATGCCTTGCCATTCCAAAATCAAACCTCCTTTGTTAGCTTCCTTAACCAAAAGTTCTAAAGTTTTCTTGTCGCGAATAGCCGCTTCGGCCTCGCTCCAAATCATCGCCTGTCGAGCTTCTCGAAGAGAGAGTTCAACATAACCATCTTCATTTTCAACATCGACAACCTTGGCGGCAATCTTGTCCCCGATGCTTACTTTTTTGATAACATCTCGGGCGTTGATGTATTCCCGTCCATAAATAATACCCGTGCCGAATGGCGACAGGTCAACAAACACTTTAGCTTTTTCGATATTTAAAACAGTACCCTCAACCAAATCTCCAACGGCGGCTGGATTGCCGGTTTCCTTGATGAGACGTGTCATCAAGCTTTCTTCTTCTACTTTTTCCTCGTGATCTTTCGCGATCATATCTGCTCCACTTGAACCGTCCTTTACTTTCGCAGTAGTATCTTTTTTCATTTTTTAATGGTGAATGCGAGGCTCAGACACTTTGTCTAAGGTTAGCTCACACTCTTTCTATTAAATGCCCAAGAACTAATAAAATAACCCCATCTGCTTTGTTGCCAGCTCCGTTTGCTCCCGCAATGTATATGAATACATTTTGGTCGCAATCCTCGCTGGCGCCTCGCATCTGGAGGCTATTTAATTAGTTCTCAATTATGCATCCGCAATCTGGCGAACAGGCATGGGGGTATTATACAGAGAAACGCTCCAATGGCAATAACCGGAGCGTTTCTCAAGTTAAAAGTTTTCCTGATTTTGCAAAATAAAACGAGACACAAAAGGTTGTGTCTCGGAAGTGAACATCGTGCTTTAATCGGCCGATTCGATCGGCGGAGTCAACGGAGGAAGATCCGCAAACCTGAGCCAGTTCCTGACGGGGAAGTTTCCTGATTGGTGCCAGAATTTTCGCACAAGCCGCGGCAACACATTACGCGTTGCGTGCTCATAATTCTCGTGCCGTAAGATTACTAGATCCTGATCATCTTGCATCCTCTGCAACTTTACTGTTGTCCCGTCAGCGAAGGCCAGAGTGATCCATTTGTAGTGAGAATCGTCGCCTTGCGGATCGAAGATTTGATAGTCACCGTAGCCGCAGGCAAGCGTCCTGTCAAAAATCCACTCTGCCTTTTCAGTGCCAAATCCTCGGATGCAATTTTCTCCACGCGTCAGTGGCTCTCCTTGGTATGGCCTTTGAAACAAGACTAAGGCGTGGGGCGAGGCGGTCATAATTGCCCCAGGAACTTGGATTATTACGGAGCAAAGGTTCGTGATCAGTATTGTATCGCTTTTCATAGGTCTTTCTTTCGCATTATTTCTAATCAAAAACTAGTTTATTTGTTGGGAGTTGTCAATGATTGGGGGCTTTAATCTTTTTTCCGTTCTGTTATACTTGAGTCCTCTTCCTATCAGCTAACAGCTATAAGCTTTCAGCTTATTTTTATGATAATCACATACCTAGGCCTCGAAGCCTTCAAGATTCAATTCGGCGACACCGTGATCGCGGTCAACCCGATTTCGAAAGATTCAAAGCGTAAAGTTTCTCGATTTGGTGCCGACATCGCTTTGATTTCCTTAAACGATCCAGATTTCAACGGTGTTGAAGCAGTCACTCATGGCGATCGCGCGCCGTTTGCTATTACCGGTCCTGGCGAATATGAAATTAAAGGAATTTTTATAAAAGGATTTAAAGGTGAATCCCACTACGGGCTCAAGGCCGGCTCAGGCGAATCGCGACTCAATACTATATATAGTCTATCGTTGGAAGGCATGAATCTTTGTTTCCTCGGTGCGCTTGATTCTAAAGATTTATCCGCGGAAACCAAAGAAGCACTCGATGATATTGATGTTTTGTTTGTGCCAATTGGTGGCGAAGGAGTTTTGAGTCCATCTCTGGCCTATGAGCTTGCAGTAAAACTAGAACCGAAAATTATTATTCCTACCCACTACGAAAATGCTCAGGATAAAAATCTTAAGTTATTTTTGAAAGAAGCCGGAGAAGAGGGAATTAAACCGGTAGATAAATTGACGCTCAAGAAAAAAGATTTGGAGGGCAAAGAGGGCGAGGCGATTGTTTTGGAGGCACAGGTTTAATACGAACATACGAAATGGGTACGAAAATACGAAAACATACAAAAATTTTTTCTATGTAACGAGAGTTTTCGTATTATTTCGTATTTTCATAAACAAGTTCATATTTATATGTTCGACTACATAGAACAATTGAGAAAGAAACCTCTCGCCTACCGGAAGCGTTTTTTGCTCATTGTTACCACGTCAATCACTGGTTTGATTTTTTTGATTTGGGTCAGCACTTTTAATTTCAGTTTCGACCAGCCAGTACAGTCATTGGAGGAAGAACAGTCCGGTCCAATTAGTGAAATCGCATCAAATATTTCTAGTTTTTTCACGGTCATAAAAAAGTTGGGTAGCGAGATGTTTGCAGGTGATGCTACAACTTCTCCCGACCAAAAATATTGAAAACACACCACAAAGTTTTCGTAAAATTTCGTATTTTCGTATACCCGCCTTTTCGTATTGAAGGACTTCACTTTTTATTCATTTTCTGTTAAAATTGCCCCACAATGCCCGACAAGAAAGAACCAAAAAACGAGGAAAAAGCCCCTCATGTAAACGTAGTTTCCCGCAACATTTCCACTGAAATGCGCGAGTCGTATCTCGACTACGCCATGTCGGTTATTACCTCTCGAGCCCTTCCTGATGTTCGTGATGGA
Organism: Patescibacteria group bacterium; assembly: GCA_040390045.1. Taxonomy (NCBI): domain Bacteria; species Patescibacteria group bacterium. The sequence continues at coordinate 125,780 of JAZJZC010000001.1, read as the reverse complement.
TTAAAACCAGTGCACCGCCGCATTCTCTTCGCCATGAACCAGATGGGTCTCACTTCGTCTGCCAAATTTAGAAAATCCGCCACCGTGGTTGGAGAAGTACTCGGTAACTATCACCCTCACGGCGACATTGCAGTGTACGACACAATGGTAAAAATGGTTCAGGATTTTTCGATGAGATACCCGCTGATCATTGGCCAGGGAAACTTTGGTTCAATCGACGGCGATCCAGCAGCTGCGCACCGATACACTGAAGCTCGCATGTCTAAAATTTCTTCAGAACTTCTTCGTGACATCGAAAAAGAAACTGTTGATTTCCGTCCAAACTATGACAACACCAAACAAGAACCGATAGTGTTACCTTCAGTCGTTCCAAGTCTTTTGCTCAACGGCACATTGGGAATTGCTGTCGGTATGGCCACCAACATCCCACCGCACAATCTCGGCGAAGTGGTTGATGCGACAACACATCTTATCGATAATAAAAGTGCCACAACCGAAGATTTATTACAGTTTGTTAAAGGCCCCGATTTTCCAACGGGCGGCGTGGTCTTCGGCGCCAAAGATTTAATGCACGCCTACGGCTCAGGCCGCGGTGGCGTCGTAACTCGAGGTATTGCAGAAATTATCGAATCAAAATCTGGAACTTTTCAAATTGTCATTACCTCAATTCCGTATCGCGTCAACAAAGCTGAACTCATCATGCGCATTGCCGACTTGGTTCGCGACAAAAAAATCGAAGGCATCAAGGGTCTTCGCGATGAATCCTCAAAAGACATTCGCGTGGTGATTGATCTCAAGCAGGGAGCCTATCCAGAAAAAGTTTTAAACTTTTTATACAAACACACTCAGCTCGAAGAAGCTTTTCACTTCAACGTGGTTGCGCTTGTTGACGGTATTCCTCAAACTTTGTCACTGAAATCCATCCTCGAGGAATTCGTGGCGCATCGGGTGATCGTCGTGCGACGCCGCACCGAATTTGATTTACGAAAAGCGGAAGAACGCGAGCACATTTTGATCGGTCTGAAAAAAGCGCTGGATCACATTGATGAAATTATCAAACTCATCAAAAAGTCGAAAGACACTCCCGAAGCTCACGCCAACTTGATGAAGCAATTTAAATTCTCTGACCGTCAGGCCACCGCCATTTTGGAAATGAAACTCTCACGTCTCGCCGGCCTTGAACGCAAGAAAATCGAAGATGAACTCAAAGCGATCCAAGAACTCATCGAAATTCTCAAAGCTATTTTGGCCAGCCCAAAGAAAATTCTTTCAATTATTAAAGATGAGTTGAACGAAATCAAAGCCAAGTATGGCGACGAACGCCGCACCAAAATTATCAAGGCCGGCGCGGGCACGTTTTCCGAAGAAGATTTAATTCCCGACGCGGAAAGCGTTTTGGTGCTCACCAAGGGCGGTTACATTAAGCGCACCGATCCAGAAGAATATCGCAAACAGAAACGCGGAGGAGTTGGCGTGGTTGATCTTGATACTAAGGAAGAAGATTTTGTGACGATGTTTTTGACGACCACAACCCACAGTGATTTGTTGTTCTTTACCGATAAAGGCAAGGCCTACCAAGTGAAAATGTATGAAATTCCAGAAGGTAAACGCGCCACGCGAGGAAAATCCATTGTAAACTTCATCTCACTTTCTGATGACGAAAAAGTTACGAGCATTTTGGCGATGCCGAAAGAAGTTAAACAATCAACCCTGTCTCTTATGATGGTTACAAAATCTGGCGTTGGCAAAAAAGTGGCCGCAAAAAGTTTCCACGATGTCAGACGCAGTGGTTTGATTGCTATTAAACTTCAGCCGGGCGATCAATTGATTTCCGCTTCGTTTGTTGAGAAGGGGGATGATTGTATTGTCGTCACCAGCAAGGGTCAATCAATTCGTTTTAAAGAAAATGATGTGAGAGAAATGGGCAGAAATGCCGGCGGAGTTCGTGTTGTTCGACTCGGAAAAGGCGACATGCTTGTTGGCGCTGACATCATTAAGAAAAGTCACAAAGAACCATCACTGCTTGTCATCATGGAAAATGGTTATGGTAAGAAAACTGATCTCTCAGAATATAAAGTGCAAAAGCGCGGAGGATCGGGCATCAAGACCGCCAAGATTACTCCAAAAACTGGCGTACTCATCGCCTCAAAAGTGATCGATGAAACTGAAATCGAAGAGGTGATTGCCATTTCCAAAAAAAGTCAGGTCATCCGTGTTGATATCAAAGAAATTCCTGTCATTGGCCGCCAGACTCAGGGCGTTCGCATTATGAAACTCCGCGAAGGTGATGCCATCGCGTCACTTACTTGTTTGTAACATTTTTGTTTTGTGACCACACCACCTTTTCAGTTTCTCAACAGTAGTAGTATTTCTCGGGTGGCAAAAAATCAGTCATTTGATTGTCGCAAGATATTATTTTTTCTCACGGGCCTTTATTTTTTGACGGTGTTTGTCTCAAGTTTTTTCATGCCGTATTATATTTTGTTTTGGCAAAAACCGGGTGAATTAGCTAACGGTTCGTTGTTTGCAGACACAAGACAAACTACGAGCGCTCTTGAGTGCAATCGTTCTGGACATGATGTACTCATCGCAAATCCATGCGATCCGTGGAAGCGGCCATTTGATTATCCTCGCATATGGATGGCGCTGGCCCCACTCCAGATAGATCAGTCGCACACAGTCTTTTTAGGAATCCTTTCGGGAATACTTTTTTTTACCAGTGCTTATTTTATAATTGGCTTTATAAATATACCGGAAGTGATTGTGTATCTTTTAATTTTGCTTTCCCCGTCTGTTTTGCTTGCGGTTGAACGGGGTAATAATGATCTCATTATATTTTCTCTTTTGGCCTTGGCTACGTTTTCTATAAGTAGCGTACAGAAGAAAACTAATGTTTTTGGTTACGTCGTTTTGTTTTTAGCTGCTGTATTAAAATTATATCCAATAATGGCGCTTGTTGTTGTGTTGAAGGAGAAAGGAAAAAGAGGAACGCTTATTTTTATAAGTGTTTTTTTCACTTTCTTGTTGTACCTATTCGTAATCTTTAATGACATTCAGCGTATAGTTCAAGTTCTTCCAACTATCGGTAATTATTTTACGTACGGAATTAGCGTCAGCTTCGATATCATTGAGCATGTTCTAACATCAAAAGTAGGTTTTTTTATCGAATTTTTAACCCTATCATCACTGCTGGTTTTGATTTTTTCTATATTTAGGAGACGCAGCTATTTTGGAACCGCAGTGGAATTTGAAAATTCCCAACGTGGAAGAGTTGTTAGTGCCGGTTTTCTTGTTGGGGCAGGAATATATCTTGGTACCTATATCCTTGGTAGAAATTATGACTATCGATTAATTTTTTTAATTTTTTTAGTGCCACAACTTTTAATTTGGATCAAAGATGCTGGAAAATACAGTATTTCCGCCTCGGCCGTTTTGCTTGGGGTTATCTTTAGCGTATGGCTCAGTCGATGGTCACAAAACTTATTGTATATAGATGAAATAATAAATTTTTTATTATTTTTATATTTTTTTGTTTTTTTCTCTAAGATATTCTACCAACGAATTTGGCTTGACGGACTATATCCAAATATACAAAGTATCTATCGGAAGTAGCCTCACTAGTATGAACAATAAAAATATAAAAATTGCGATAACTGGAGGGGCAGGATTTGTTGGGCAAAATCTTCTCTTCGAATTAAAATCAGAAAGATACACTCGTTTTGTTGTTATAGATAAGAGTGCCTATAATTTGTCGATACTCCACAGGTTACATCCGGAAGTGGATGTTGTTGAGGCAGATTTAGCTATTTCTTCTGATTTTTGGGAGCGGACGCTTGAGGGTGTAGACGTAGTTATTCAGTTGCAGGCACAAATTACAAGTACGCATTCGGAGCAATTTAAACGTAACACGATTGACACCACATACAGTGTGCTCAATGCATGCAGAAAATTTAGTGTCCCGCGTCTCATTCATGTCAGTTCTTCGGTGGTCAATTCTGTTGCAACCGATGATTACACAAACGCCAAAAAAATTCAAGAAGCAGGAGTGCTTAGAAGCGGTCTCCGATATACGGTGTTACGGCCAACGTTGATGTTTGGCCCATTTGACCCAAAACACTTAGGTTGGTTGTCACGTTTTATGGAAAAAACTCCGATTTTTCCTATTCCTGGCAACGGAAAGTTTTTGCGACAGCCACTGTATGTTAAAGATTTTTGTCGATGTCTTGTGCGGTCTCTGAAGCCCGAGTTTAATAATCAGGTGTTTGATATCGTCGGTGACACTCGCATCGATTACCAAGATATTATTTTTGCAATTATTCGCGCCAAAAAATTATCTACAAAAATTATACACATCCCAATTGTATTTTTTGGTTTTATGTTGCAGATATGCGCGTTGTTTGTTCAAAAACCACCATTTACTGTTCAGCAGCTCACAGCATTAGTGGCAGGGGACGATTTCAAAGGTGTTGATACAAAAAAGGTGTTTGGTGTCACTCAAACGCCTTTCGAGGATGCGATTCAAGAAACTTTTGTCAAGACAAAATATATCGACGTTGTTTTAAGGCGCCAATGATTCTTCCTTGTGCCATACATATACCATTCCGATGAAAAAGAGGAAAATCAATATGCCACTGATAAGATGATCGTAATAATTGAAGGTTATATAACCACTGAGCAGAAAAGGAAGGTGAGCCACCATAAGTAATAAAGTCCCGCCAACGGCATAGTTACGAATTCGTATTGGTGCCCCCCCAAACATGCAGGGTAAAAGTGCTAGAGAAAGATAGTAAATGGGGGAAAGAGAGGTAAGCACATAGAGAGGTATAAACCCATATCCAAAAACCTCCAGAGATCTATTTTTCCAAAGCAACCACGCCCACAAAGCAAGAAGAGTTCCGGCCAGAGCGTAATATAAGAAAATAAATTTTTCAAAACGTGCAATACGTAGAAGCGTATGTGGAAAATCTTCAAGGTAATTTGACGCATTTCCATTTTCTTCTGAAGCAATCGTACTTATCAAATTCGGAAGTCCAATCTCAAAAATTTCTCCACGCAAATATTTCTCGTGGACGGATATCTTCTCGCTCCATTCCTGCCAGGCGCTCACTCCTCTTGTTGACGTGCTTCCAATAATAAAACACATGAGCATTGCTGTTATGCAACCAGCGCAAAAAATTATTACAGGTATATTTTTTTGCTTTTTGATGAGCGAATAAAAAGCGACACAAAACATTGGCGCAGCAAAAAATAACGGAAATGACCGAATCCCTATCGCAAGTCCCATTAATACACCACTTGAGAAAGGTTTTTTCGCGCGCCATAAAACAGTACTAACGATAATGCATAAAAACCAAATATACTGCAAAAATTGTCCACCAAGAGAATGAAATGCGCCGAAGTAAAAAAGAGTTAGTAAGGCCGTTAGTATTGCCAGTGTGTCTCCTTCCTTCCAGCGTATGAATGCAATCGAAAAGACAAAGACCAAAAAGTCTACCATCATGAGTAAGGTTAAGGCCAAGCCTTTTTGGGAAGGAAATGCATTTGCAAGATCTCCTGCCACCACAGACCAAAAAGGTGTTGGGTTGAAACCCTTGTCGGTAACTAGGTCTAGATTTGGAAGATGATTTTGCTGGTCACCTTCTTTGATAATCCAAGCTACATCATTTTTATATTCTAGCCAACGGGCTTCCGAAAATCGTTCACGATGACAAGCAGGAACGTCTTTTGAGGGCAGGAGATTGTAGGTTCGCAAATCTCGAGTTATGGTCTCATCTGACCACCCAACAGTTTTTCCTCCAGCTTCTATAGCGCATTGGTAGAAATCGAAATAACCCACTTCCCCAAAATATTTTGCTCCCAAATAGTAATGAAAAAACGCCCAGCCTTCAAAACGCGGGGATTCGTTCGAAGACCAACCGCTTGAGAGATATGGTTCATAGATGGCGACACTCGATGCAATAATAAGAAACCAGATAACACACTTTAGTATGATTTTTCGGTTCGTTAAAATTTGTTTTACAGCGTTCATTTGAATTGCAAAATAATTATAGCATTTAATTAATTTCCAAGATTTTTATCGCTATTCACTCGAATAAAATATCTGATATAATGCGGAATTATGAATTTACAAACCAGAAGCGTATCATTTGTTTTTCCTGTATACAATGAAGAGTACATAATTGCTAAAACAATTCATTCATATTACAACGAACTAAAAGGTAAACTTAATTTTGAAATAATTGCCGTGGAGGATGGAAGTACGGATGACACCAAACGGATACTTAAAGATTTGGAGAGTGAACTATCGATACGAGTATACTTAAGTGAAAAGAGAAAGGGGTATCTTCAAGCCATTAAAGATTCTTTGAAATACCCTCGGTATGAGTGGGTTTTTCTCGTTGATTCTGATAGCCAATTTGACCCAAAAGATTTCTGGAAATTATGGGAGTACGCTGATCGCTATGATGTTATTCTAGGAAAGAAAATCGACAGAAAGGACGGTGCGCTAAGATCAGTACTCTCAAAAGGATATAATTTTTTGTTACGCAGGATATTCAAGGTTTCTTTTGAGGACATGGATACTGGTTTTAGACTTATTAAAAAAAGTTTTTTGGACGACGTTGCTCAAAAAGTATCGTATCTTCAGTTTTTTAATGCTGAGTTTGTGATACGAGTAAACCTTGCGGGCGCAAAAATAATCGAGGTGCCAGTTAATCATTTTAGGCGCCAGAGCGGAAAAACCAATATTTTTTATCTGAAAAAAATCCCTGCTATTGTGACGAAAGAACTTATCGGGATGTACCGGTTGTTTGGTGAACTTAAAATCGGCAAATAACCCCCGAGTGTCACTAGCTTTTCGGTTTTGAGAGCGGTATAATTTCTCTTATATTTAAGACTTACAACTAATAATTAGAAACCTTGTTCTCTGACCCACAAAAAAATATAGAGCAATTGAGACTTGAACCCGGAACTTCCGTAGCCGACCTCGGCTCGGGTGCCGGTTTTTATACTATGGCTGCCGCACGAGCAGTAGGCGACAAAGGCAAGGTCTACGCTGTGGACGTTTTAAAAGACTTATTGGAAAAACTTAAAAACGAGGCGCGACGAAGTAGTCTCACAAATGTAGAAGCGCTTTTGGGTAATGTCGAAAAGCTTGGTGGTACACGATTGGCAGATTCTTCTGTGGACGACGTGTTGGTATGCAATACGCTTTTTCAGTTAGAACACAAAACCGATTTCCCATTTGAAGTAAAAAGAATTTTAAAACCAAAAGGTCGTGTCCTCGTTGTTGATTGGAAGGAGTCGTTTGGTGGCATGGGCCCGCAAAAGGAACACGTTTTTTCCTCTGACATGGCTCGGGCGCTTTTTGAAAAGGCCGGATTTGTTTTCCAGCGGGAAATTTCAGCAGGGGAGCACCACTACGGCTTAATTTTTATACGATAATATGCTATATTTACATGGACGTTGGAGCTAGTATAAAAATTATAACAGTGGAACATAATTTTCGTATACATTTCGTATTTTCGTATAATAATTTCGTATCATTATGAAAGCCAGCCCATTCCAAGTCGTACTCACCGCTATCTTTATTATCGCCTTAGTCGGCGGTGTGATCGTTCTTGCTCTCACGAAAGCAAAAAATGGTAGTGTCAACAGCGTGACTGTTGTTATTTGGGGAACAATGGACACTGCCGCTTTCAACGACTCTGTATCAAATTTAACGTTAGGTACTAATGGTTATAAAATTGAGTATATACAAAAAATTGAAGCAGCTTTTGACCAGGATTTGATCGAAGCTTTGGCTTCAGGGGTAGGACCTGACGCAATTTTGCTCCCACAGGATAAAATTATTAAATATAGAGACAAAATTCTGCCATTTTCCTACAACATAATGCCTCTGAGGGATTTCAAAGACACTTTTATTCAGGAGGCTGAGTTGTATATAGATAGCGAAGGTGTTGTTGCGTTACCGTTCACAGTAGATCCGCTCGTCATGTATTGGAACCGAGATTCCTTGACCAATATTGGTGAATCCCTTCCTCCAAAAACGTGGGATCAATTTATTACACTCGTTCCACGACTGTCAGTTAAGGATGCCAATTCAAACATACTGAAAAGCGGAGTTGCTTTAGGGGAATTTAAAAACATTACAAATGCGTTTGAAATAATTTCAGCCATCTTGCTCCAGGCAGGTAGCCCCATTACTCAGTACGGTCCAGATGGCTTAATGGGCGCTCTTTCGCCAACCTTAGCTACTATTGGAGCTGTTAATTTTTATACTGATTTTGCTAATCCATTAAAACCCGACTACTCTTGGAATAGGGCTTTGATCAATTCTCGCGACATGTTTGCCTCAGGAGATTTAGCCTTTTATTTTGGGTTCGCTTCGGAGATGTCTAAAATTCGTGATCGAAACTCCAATCTCAATTTTGATGTAACCTATTTCCCTCAACCAAAAGGCGCTTCAATATTGACGACCTTTGGAAAAATGCAAGGTTTAGCAGTTCTTAAAAGTTCCCAAAACCAGGCAAGTGCAGTTTCGTTGCTAATTGCCATGACAGCTCCCGACACCATCAATCTTTTAAGTTCACGGACTGGACTTCCACCAGTTCGACGCTCCATGCTTGTTGCTGATCCGAAAGATCCATATCAAGCAATTTTTTATAATTCTGCACTGCGCGCCAAAGCCTGGGTTGATCCAAACTCCTCAAATTCACGGGCCGCTTTCCAAAATATGATAGAATCTATAACAAGCGGTGAAGCTGGTGTCGGAGATGCAATTACTATTGCTGGCAAGTCTCTCCGTAACTAGATAAAATTTTCATGACAAAAATTGTAAATCAAAATGCCATCTTCTCGTTTTTCTTGGCGATATTTTTGATTACAGCACCCTTTTTGGTTTTTGGACAAGCGGTACAAAATTTTATTCCCTGTGGCACAGAAGTCTATCCTGACGGGGCTACCCTTGGAACAGGAAGTGGAGTTAAATATGTAGGAGGTACGGTTTCGAATCCCTGTGGATTTCAACACATTATTACGCTCATCAATAAAATAGCTAACTACCTCATCGTCCTTGGAGCAGCGGTTTCTGCTCTCGCCTTTGCTTGGGCAGGATTTTTGATGATGACAGCGGGAGGAGAAATGGGTAAAATAGAGCATGCCAAAGAAATTTTTGGAAAAGTGCTTGTCGGGTTTTTGATCATGCTTTCGGCCTGGCTTATTGTCCATGCAATCGACGCCGGGTTAATTGATGCCGGGTTTATAAGCAGGAGTACATTAAAACCAATATAAAATTTTTCCAAATCGTATTCATTTTAATGAAGCTCCAAAATAGTAATCAAATATATTCAATGATATTTAAAAAATTTAAAATTTTTCTAGCGTTTTTGACAGGAGTTACATATGCAATGCTTTCAGCCACTACGGCTCTGGCTCAGGGCTCGCAGATCACGGGAGGTGGATCTGGATCACAAATTGCCCCGATTATAACCAATCCTCTTGGAAGCGTTAACTCTATCGAGGCTTTCATCAAATTACTTCTCGATACCCTTTTTCCGATTGCCGCTCTACTCTCTATTTTCTTTCTCATTTATGCTGGATTTCTGATGGTTATGGCTGGAGGCAGTGAAGAAAAATTAAGTAAAGCCAAGAATGCACTTTTGTGGACCGTGATCGGTGTCGCTGTTCTACTCGGTGCTAAAGTTATTTCCACTATTATTTGTGGCACCATCCAACAACTCGGTACTGCAGGACTCACGTGTCCAACACGGTAATACGAACATACTAAATGATTACGAAAATACGAAAACATACGAAAACTTTGGCTATAATAATTTCGTCTTCTACCTTTCCTTTTCTCGCAGTTGCCGCGACGCCAGCGACCCCGTCTAGAAATTTTTCTGAATTTGTTCTAAATTTTATAAACATCTTAGGCGACGTTACAATGTTTGTTGCCGGTCTCGGTTTTTTCGGATTGCTCACCGGAATTTTAAAATACAGCGGGGCAGGTGGAGACGAAGAACGTTTGGGTAAAGCCAAACAACTCATTATTTACGGTCTTCTGGGGATGTTTATTATTTTCTCTTTCTGGGGTCTAGCCAGACTTTTGGCCAATACCTATTTGGGAGTGGACACCTTTTAGGTCACAGAACACAAAACATGGAACACGGATCATAAAAAAGAGATTAATTTTATCCCCCAGTGTTCTGTGATTTGTGTTCCATGTTCCATGAATTCATTATATAATTACCCCATGAAAAAACTATCATTAAAATCAAAATTTACTAGAGTCTTTCTTTTAAGTGTTTTTAGTTTGCTTCTAGTTTCAAGTTTTTCAATAAGTGTTAGTCCAGTTTTTGCTTCATGTACTGATGATCAAGTTAATGCATGGTTGAGTTCTCACAATATGACTAGGGAAGGTAATAATGGCACAGCTCTAAACCAAGCTTATGCAGCGCTCGGAAATTGTTCGGGTGGTGGGGGCGGAGCCATCACCAGTATCGCTGGTCTTCTAAACCGAGCTATTGGTGTCATAAACCTTCTCATCCCATTCCTCGTCGGTCTAGGAGTCTTCGTCATTATTTATGGCATTTTCACTTACATTTCTCAAGCCGCGGACGAAGAAGCTCGCAAGCAAGCTCGTGACTTTATCATGTGGGGCGTTATTGGTGTCGTTCTCATGCTCTCTGTTTGGGGGCTCGTAAATATTTTGTACAACACCTTAGGGATCGATAACACAAATACGACCGTTCATTCCCGTTACCCTGTGATTCCTTTGGTTGGTGCTCAATGAAATTTTTGATTACAGAATTATTCTCATGAAAATTACATTATTAAAATTACGACTGTCACAGGTGCTTTTGGGACTCCTGATTTTCCCCTTGCTCCTTAGTTTTTTTGTGAATGTCAGTCCAGCTTTTGCGGCCGATATTTGTGTTTCTGCTGATGGCTCTAGTAGTCAGCCTAGTGCTAACGGGAATTGCCCAGCTGGCTATAGTCGGTATAGCGCTGTCACCGGAGCGTTGCAGACTGGCACTATCAATACCATCGACCTTCTCCTCAATAGATTCATCGGTATCATAAACCTTTTCATACCGTTTTTGATCGGTCTCGCTGTATTTTTGATTATTTACGGCATTTTCGGTTATGTTTCTCAGGCGGCTGACGAAGAAAAACGTAAAGAAGCCCGAGATTTTATTGTGTGGGGGATTGTTGGTATTTTTTGCATGCTCTCAGTCTGGGGTCTTATAAACATTCTCTACAATACTTTCAACCTCGACAGGTCAAACGGTATTGTGACGGCTGTATATCCCAACAATACTCCTTTGCCGACCACACCGCCAAAAACCATTGTTGAACTCATCGCAAGGCTCAATATCATCGGCCCCAACATTGTTGGATTTCTTATTGGTATTGCTGTCTTTGTTGTCATTCTTGGTATTTTCAATTATATTCGAGAAGCTCAAAATGAGGAAAAACGAGCCGATGCGAGGAATTTTATAATTTGGGGTGTTATCTTCATATTTCTCATGCTCTCCATTTGGGGCATGATTAATATTTTGGTTAAAACCTTTAATTTTGACAACACACCTCAAGGCACTACTCAGATATTTCGTTGTTTAGCCATTCCTACACCAGCTGGTTGCAAGTAGCTGAATTAGTCTCTATTTGAATTTCCAGCCCTGTTTTCCTACCGAGATTCCTATCTCGGTATCCAAGTGAGGATAGTTCTTTGAGCGGGTTAGCGTAGTAGCCGTAAAAAATCACGAGATGGTTAGGAAAATGAAATTGTTTGAGCGAGTCCTCGAGCGAGTTTTTTGTTTTACGTAAAGACCACCGACTTGATTTTCGAGGATTACGAAGCGCTTTAGCGAAAAGAACAATCCGAGCGCCACTATCCACACCCCACTTGTTATCTGTAATGGACAATATATAATGTAACCATTCATAAAAAATAATAAAGGTCGCTCGGTATCAATACAAATTATTAGTTTTCAATTAATCAATTAAAATATAATGAAAAAGTTTCTCGTCGCTTCAGCATCGTTTCTTCTTCCGGTTCTTGCGTTCGCGCAAGCAGCAGCTGCTCCCCAAGTTTCTGCCCCTGTAACTAGTTTAACTACTTTTTTGCAGAGACTGACCCTTGTTATTAACACCATTATTCCGTTCTTGTTCGGTCTTGCTGTTTTCGTTGTTATCTACGGTATTTTCGGATTCATCAGTTCAGCTGGAGATGAAGAGGCTCGAGCTAGCGCTAAGGGCTTTATTATTTGGGGAATCATCGGTATTTTCCTCATGGCCTCTGTTTGGGGTCTTGTTGGAATCCTCATCAATACTTTTGGACTAAGTAATGCTGGACAGACAACAGTAAACAGAGCAGCAACGCAGAACGGTTTGCCAACAATTACCTGTACTATTCCACCTTGCGTTTAATCTAGTTTGAAATAATTTATTATACGCAGAAATTATATTATCTATGACTGCTGTTAATGAATTAGTAAACAAAATCAGCGACTTCATTCTGAAGCCGCTGATTTTGTTGATGTTTGCTCTGGCCACACTTGTCTTTATTTGGGGGGTCCAAAACTTTGTTGGCGCCGCCGATGACGCCGAAGCTCGATCAACTGGCACTCGTCAGATGATCTGGGGCGTGGTGGGAATGGTTGTTATGATTTCCGCCTACGCGCTCAAAGAGATAATTCTGGGCACGGTTAATATTTTGTAAGTGTAGTGAAAACACCGCCGCGCTTTGCGCGGCGGTGTTTTCTGCATTAATTTTACAAAGAAAAAACCGAGGTTCGAGACATTGTGGTGTCTCAAACCTCGGGTAATTAAATCTTCACTGACCTCACTGATCCAATCTCGCCCTGAAGAGAGCGAAGGGAAAGGTGGAGTTGTAGAGGAACTTCACCTCTCCGACCCCATTTCCGTTGGCCGATATTTTCTGGCCGGGAACCACTCCCCATTGTCCTCCAGTGACCGCCGCCGCCTCGAGCGAATACTTCGCATTCGGGTCTCCGTTTTTCAAGGAGATCTTGACCTGGATGTATTGACCGGTGTAGTCAAATACTAGGCCCAAAACCGGCCGCTTGGCTTGAGGTGGCGGGGGAGTCACAACCACCGCGCACGGAACCACGTTGGCGGTGTACACCGGTGCTGATAATGACCCTCCACAGCAGGTGTTTGTATCCGCAGTGTATGTCGGCGAGGACAGTGGCTCGCCACAGCAGACATTTGTCTGTGCGCTGTAGACCGGAGCCGACAACGAGGGGTAACAGATTACTCCACCTGCCGGTGAATAGACTGGCGCCGATAACGATGGGGCGCAATCCGGTCCTCCAGCCGGCGAATAGACCGGTGCCGATAGTGGGGGATCGCAGACCGTAACCACGGCGCAGTTAGAGCATGCCGGAGGCGCTGTGACGGGTTTGACGAACCCGCAGGCGATCGCGTACGCGAGGCCTCCACAACCACTCCCCGGCGCTCCGGGCCAGATGCTTGGCGTGCCGCCGTGACAGGTGTAGCATCGGTCATTCCAGACTGGAGCTCGGAAGCCCGCATGGACGCTGGTGAAGGTTGCGGTGAGGGCGAGGAAGCTGAACGCCAGCTTCAGGATCAGATTTTTCATAGAGATATGTGTAATGTGCAACTGCGTTGAACCGTCATGTTCAGTAGGGAATTAGCCCAACCGAACGCTCACCGCAGTTTATCACACGGTTTCGATATGTCAAGTATACCCCTTGACTTTATTTATAATGTTTGTTATGATTCAGGGGTGAAAAATTGAGCCTAAAACCTCACTTTCCACGCCAAAGTAATCAACAAAATTATGAAAAATAACCTTATAAATATCGGTTTTTCAATACTTTTTATAGCTTTCTTACCAGCAGTAAGTAAGGCTGATTGCGCCTGTGCTTCTTTAAGCGCTCCAAGTTATGTTGCTAATAGCAATATTTCTGGCGCTTCACGTTCCGCTGCAAATTATGTCGCGAACACCAATACTGGTGGTGGCAGTCTTGCTTCACCAGGGTATACAACAACTTCTTACAATACTGGTAAGAATTTAGCTTCTCCCAACTATACAGCTACAAATAACGTGAATGGTTCTACTGTATCTTCAGTTACGTACGTAACAACAGTAACTAGTGGTGGAAATATTTTGACTTCTCCTGTGTATGCAACATCGGCCAATAATAGCGGTTCAAACTTATCTTCACCAAATTACTACGCAACAAATAATCCTGCCGGCCCTACTCTAAGTTCAGCTACGTATGTTTCTAACTCAAGTAACTCCGGAACTAATTTATCTTCACCAAACTACACCTCGACAAACAACACCACCGGCACAACCTTGAGTTCGGCTACCTATACTGCTAATGGAAATAATTCTGGGAGCAATCTTGCTTCTCCGACCTACAGTACTTCAGGAAGTAATACCGGTACCAACCTTAGTTCTCCATCATACACAACTTCAGGAAGTAACTCTGGTAACAACTTAGCTTCTCCTACGTATACCGCGACAGGCAATGTCAACGGTACCAACTTGAGTTCGGCTACCTACGTTGCAAATTCAAACGTAAATGGTACAAATCTTTCCTCACCGACCTACACTTCGACTAATAACCCTAACGGGGTTACTTTGAGCTCTGCTACATACGTTGCCAACCCAGGCAATTCTGGTCAGACTCTTTCTGGAGCAACCTATACAACTTCTGCAAGTACTAACGGTAACAACCTCTCTTCCCCAACCTACAGTGCATCAAACAACAACGGCGCCACTTTGTCTGGCGCAACCTATATTGCGACAGCAACTGTCGGCGGCACTTTGAGTTCCGCAACATATACTACAAATGAAAATTCTAATGGTGGAAGCTTGTCCTCTGCCACATACACTACGGCAAGTAATAACGGTGCTACCTTAAGTTCACCAAGTTATGTTGCCGCAGCTGGTATTAACGGTGCTTCATTAAGTTCTCCAAATTATGATACAAGTGGAAGTAACGCTGGTTCAAATTTGAGCTCACCAACCTACGCCGCAACAGAAGGTACAGCGGGGAATACCCTAAGTTCTCCAACCTATGATTCTAGTCCAACGTTCGTTGGCCGATCGCTCGCTGGTCCAACATATCAAGCATCACCCACAATTGTACTTCCTTCGTTGAGCTCACCGAGCTATTCTGTACCAGCGCCAATAATTACTCCGACGGTTCAAGCTCCTGTTCAGACTTATCCTGGCTTGCCTCAGACTGGAGGGGGAGGCAAGGCTCTCAAGGCATCTCAAGCTAAGCCAGTTGTAAAGGCTGCCGCCACTGTAACCTTGAGCCAGAAAATGGTTAGCTTCGGATCAAAGTTACTGAGCATCTTCTAATCGGTCTTATCTCAGAAAAACCTCTAGACACTAAGTGTTTAGAGGTTTTTCTTTTGGTTTAATCAAAGTGTATCAATCGATTAAATACTAAATCTTTCTCGTATCCTTTTTCACCTTCCTTTTCAAGAATCTCTACATTAAAAATCCTTCAACTTTTAAATTCCAAAATTTTAAATTATCAAATCCTTAGACTTCATGATCATTAAACCTTTAAAACTTCCACCTACATCGATGAGCAACGGCCGTGTGTGATCAATGTAGTTCGCTAATTACCGACTATTTCATGGTATCTGAGAGCTATGGTAAGTGTCATCTGTAATAGAAATAAAACAAGGTTGCGTCTGTTTATTAACGGCAGACCGAGCAGAAGGTAAGAGATTCGGGTTTTTGTAGGAATGGGTGAGCGGAAGTGTCGTAAAGTCTCTAGTTTTCCACTACATTGATTGCACACGGCCGTGTATAATCAATGTATATGGGAAACATGGAAGTTGAATCGAGAAAGCGAGCGCGTAAACATCAATTGCAGGAAATTATTTTGCAGACAGTTGCTTCTGCGGGGATACTCGCGATTGCTCTCTTGGCACCAAATGTTCTCCAGTCACTCAAGAAGTTAGGGATAATTAAAAGTGCAAGACAGCTTGAAATAATTCATAACTCACGGAAGCGTCTCGTGGAGAAAGGTCTGTTGTTCTATGACGCTCACGGCTTTCTAAAGCTCTCTCCTAAAGGTCAAAGTATTCTTCGTCACTTTGAACTGCATAATTTTAGGATCATGAAACCAAAACGTTGGGACAAGAAATGGCGCGTAGTGATTTTTGATATACGAGAAGGTAACAGAAAGACGCGCGATCTTTTAAGAAAAACTTTATCAAATATCGGATTCATTAAGCTTCAACAAAGCGTTTGGGTGTACCCCTACGATTGCGAAGATTTTATAACCATGCTCAAGGCGGATTTTAAGATAGGGAAGGCAGTGTTGTACATGATCGTAGATTCAATAGAGAATGATACAGAAATTCGTAAAAATTTTGGTTTGAAGTAATCTTCTTTTCTGTTTCTTCTAAATCTATTTCTAATTAAGTTTCAAAAAATTATTCTCTGATTTGAGCACCTACATTAAGGAGTCACGGCCGTGACTCCTTAATGTATACGGAAGAAGAAACGGTGTACATACACACAGAGAGGCGGGACGAGTGGGGTGAATGAAGATTGAAAACATGTAGCTCGAAAATTAAAAAAAAGAAAAAGCGAGGGGAGATATAATCTCTTCCTCGCTTGTGATTTTACTATCTTGGCCAGACGCTGACGTCGACCGCGACAGTTTGACTCGGATCAACCGTCGACAGGAACAAGTGGTTCCCATAGAGGTTGAAGTGGGGGAGGTACTCTCCCCTTTGGAGTCGGAACTTGTTGGTGGAACCCTCCGGACGGATCCAGATGGGTTTTCCCACCTCCCTGACCACGACGTCGAAGTCGTAGTTGTCGGGAATTGGGACGGCGATTTCTGCCGCTCCAACCGCATGCCCCGTGGTTGTTCTTGGGGGATTGGTTGTGGCGAACATTCGCCCACTTCCCGGTCCTCCGAAGAAGGGATAGGGATTATTGGGATGGTCCGCGTGCTCTAAGATCGCAATGATGATCCCGATCACGACCACTACCCCAAATATCGCCTTCCACGACAGGCCACCACTTCCACCACCTCCATGACCTGAGCCATGTGATGACGCTGGTGAAGCCGCGTGACTTGCCCCTGGAGCTCCAGCTTTTCGGCCGAAGACCCAGGTAACGAGTAGGGCGATGCTACCAACAGCGACCCATGCCAGGATGAGGATTAGGCCGATGATGGCTCGAGTCCTCATGTTGCCGTCGGCCCGCCAGATTTGAGGTCTGACGTGCGGCGACAACCAGTGGTAACCCTTTACCACCTCGAAGGTGTTCCAGTCACTGTGCATCCACTTTATTCCGCTAACCAATGCTGGCCAGAAGAACATCCCCAAACAGACAATCACCGCCCCAATCGTGCCGTACCACATCATCGGTTTAAACCATGACATCCCCATTTTCCAATGGTACGACATCAAGATTATTCCTATAACGCAGAGTAAGCAGAAGGGGAAGACACCCCAGGCGTTTCTGATTGGAACAAGTGTGAGAATTGAAAACGTGAGTGCCTCCGAAAGAAGCAACCCTCGTCCAAGCTCGGCGTACCAGCTGATCTTCATCCACCTGATTCTCAGGATGGCGTCAGCTGCGATTGCAATGGGGGTTGCCCAAACGATCAAAAGGAGTGAAAAGGTTAAGCACCAAACTCCTCCCCACGCAGTGAAACTGCTCCAGCCTGTTGTGACCCCTAAAATAGTCAGAGCTAAGGGGAACAAGAACACCAAGGTACCGAGCTGCATTAGCCCGCTTTTATACCTGGCAATTCTTTCCGGAGTCAATGGGCCGATCCCAGTACTCCCGATTTTGAATATCCTGTGGACAAGTCGCAGGAAGCTAATCAGTTCTTTCATTTTTTCTTTAAGTATGTTGTTTCAGAATTTTACCAGTCGGCGCGCTCAAGCACTCCACGCCTTGTGAACGTTTTCTTTTTCTTGCTCTTGGGGAATCCGAAGAGGAGTCCCCCAAGTATTTTCCACGGCCATAGGAGTAGCCGGCTGAGCCAGTTTGGCTCATAAGGAACGATTTCGGCGTTCCGCGCAGCTCTCGTGGCTTCCCACTCAGTGACCTGTGCGTCTAAGACTTCTGTCCACGGCGTTCCAGGCTCTTTCGGGGGTTTTGGTACCACCGGCTTTTCAACCGGTGGCAAGCCCTCGGCCGCGAGCTTTTTCAATCTCTCACGGGCTTCGGCCTTTTTCAGAATTTCCGCTTCGACTTCCGCTATTTGAGCGAGGTCTGCTGATTGGAGTTTTCCTTGGGCCCATTGGAGGAATTCCTCGTCAAGCTTGGTAATGCCGGCGGAACTTGCTCTGGCAGTAACTTTCCCTGCCGTAGCTGGATCTCCATCCTTACTACGGAGTGCTTCTGCGAAGGCTTCGAACCAATCAGCGGCTTTCATCAGGGCGCCCTGCAAAGGATCTTTTTGCGTTGCAGCGTAGTTTTCAATTTGGGCCGCAATGACACCGATCACCGACTCACCCTTGCGACTACAAAGCCAGTGGTCATTACCGAGTGATTTTTTTGCTTTTGCTGCTGCTGCCTCTGCTGAGTCGCTTAAGAACGGATTCAAGAGTGACAGAAACGTGTTTAAGTCGGGCGTTCCACCCAAGGCCTTTTTCAGGGGCTCAGTGATATTTTTGAACGCATTACTCGCGCCATCTTTTGTATCTACGGTTTTAGGATCAGACATAGATTGTCCTTTGTTTTTTGAATGTTATGCAATTGTCAAAAGGTATTGGAAACAGCCAAAACCCGTACAATTAACGCTGAGAGCAGTTTAGCACGATTTTATTAAAAAGTCAATGGTTTGGGATGGGTGGTAATACGGAAAAGAGGTTGAAGAATAAGGGTTTTGGGGGGTTTGGAAGAGGGAAATAAGGAAGGGTGAACGAGGGGCGAGCTGGAGAAGACTTGAGTCTTACAGACTCGGTACAGGTTTCCCATTTTCTTACGATAAGAATTGTTCGAAAATATGGCAGAACCTTTTCAAGTCTCCCCGCGTAGGCAAAGAAATTTGCCTACTCCGCTCACATAAGAAAATCACGCTCTTAGCAGAGCGGATTTTCAAAATGTGAGCGGGGGGAGACTTGAACTCCCACGGATTTCTCCACTGGTTCCTAAGACCAGCGCGTTTACCAATTACGCCACCCGCCCATTTATTTTTTTATGCACCTACTATCACGTGGATTTGCACTCGATTAAATTCTAAGTTGTGTGGCCACAAATATTTTGCTCGCCGTCGCTCACAAAATTTCGTAGCCTTGCCTCGGCTGTTTTGCTTACTAGCAAAACATGCCTCCGGCTCGCACCACTGAGAAAAAGTTTAAAGCAGTTTAAACTTCTCTCTCATGTGCGCGGTGAGGGACTCGAACCCCCGACCTTTCCGGTGTAAACGGATTGCTCTACCAACTGAGCTAATCGCGCATTGCTACCTAACTTATACACTATATCGGCCAAAAACTCAACCTGGCAGGCTTTGAAAAATAAGGAGCAAATGCTATGGTGTAAGTGATTGGTGATTACTGCCCTTGTAGT
>JAZJZC010000001.1:34774-106209 GCA_040390045.1 Patescibacteria group bacterium | reverse complement strand
CAACAAAAAATCGCCAAATCTTTTTAAGGCGATTTTATATTAGTTGCAATGTCCGCCCAGTAGGAATTGAACCTACGACCCTTCGCTTAAGAGGCGATTGCTCTACCAACTGAGCTATGGGCGCAAAAAATATTACACTGTCAGCTAATAGCTTACAGCTTGAGGATACGATACTTTAAAAATCACTTTTATTCAAGGTTTAAAAATTGCTGTGCCCGGAGTGGGAATCGAACCCACATCCCTTTCGAGACACGATTTTAAGTCGTGCGCGTATACCAGTTCCGCCACCCGGGCGATTTTTGGGAAGCGTTAAACGCCTTCCGTAATCACGAGCAGAATCGCCCGCGACTCAAAATTTGTCGTCACAAATTTTGGTCTGGGCACCGGCTCGAAAAATTTTCTGCTGAAAATTTTGTACTCCGCCGTTCGATTCTCCCACGCAAAGCACAATGTGCTTTGCTCGTGGAGGCCACGGCGAGAATCGAACTCGCGCATAGAGATTTTGCAGATCTCCGAATTACCACTTTTCTACGTGGCCTTCAATCAATTAATATTTTAAATCTGACAAAGAGTCGATTTTCTGGCGGTTTTTCTCGCCTAAGTCTATCGCAAAATCAACAAAAGGCAATTTGAAAAGTTTGCTGCCGTGTTTTAGAAAATTCCTAAATTCACTTCGTTTTCTTTTGGCGAAATCGAGCACGCCATTTTCCTTGTCGTTGGGGTAGACAGTGAAAAAAATCGTTACTCGTTTACTTTTTTCTACCAGACGCACACTGGTTACGGTGATGAGGGCACCGCCGGCGGATTCACGTTCAAAAAACTCGGAAGCTTTTTGCTTGATGATTTCTCTATAGCGTTCTTGTTTGATGTCTTCCATGGATTTTATTATTTCTGCGTTATCAAGAAGGCTTCTAAAACGTCACCGGGTGCAATTTCAATTCTCGCTTCAACTTGCGCTCCGAATTCTCGGCCCTCCGCCACCTCACTCGTTTTCACTTTTTGCTGTTGCAGTTCACGGATCCTGCCGGTACCAACCTCCGCTGTTCGGCGAATGATTTTGAATTCATTGCCAACTTTCAAAAGTCCTTCTGTCACTTTGCCTCCGATAATCTGGCGATCTTTGACAATACTAAACATTCGAATGATTTTCGCTTTTCCTTGGATTTCTGTTGTTTCAATTTTTGGTGTTCGCTCGAGCAAGATTACTTGAACGCGTTCTATGAGTTTGTAAATAATAGTGAACATTTCTATAGCTACACCATCTCGCTCTGATAAGTTTTTAGCGGCGGTATCAACTTTTACATTAAAACCAAAAAGACAAGTGCCAGAACTTCCTGCTACAATTTTTAGATCGGATTCGTTGATATCCCCCGTGCCTGACTGAATGACTTTTACATAAATTTTGTCAGTCGCCAGTTTGCTCAATTCATATTTGATAGCTTCCAAAGTTCCTGAGACATCGGCTTTGATCACAACAGGTAACGCGACCCGCTCTTCGATTGTAGCAGTTTTACTTTGAATTGATTTGACTGGAGTAAGTTTCGAATTCTCAAGATATTTTTCAGCTTCTTTTTTTGTGGCAAAAGAGTGAAAAGTTGCGCCGGTTTCTGGCATCAAATCCCATCCGGTGATGACCACAGGCGTTCCCGGCAAGGCTTCCTCAATTTTTTTCCCGGCAAAATTTTCCATCTGCCTTAGAGGGGAGACGGCATTACCTGAGACGACTACCATACCTTTTTTAAGCGTCCCATCTTTTACGATGAGGGTTGCTGAAACACCTCGTTCTTTTGAGCGTGTGGTTTCGAGGATTACTCCTTCAGCAGATTTTTCAGGATGCGCCGAAATATTTTCTACTTCTGCGACAAGCAAAATCATATCGAGAAGCTCCGGTACGCCTTCTCCCGTTTTTCCGGAGACGGGCACGCAAGGAATTTCTCCGCCGTATCCTTCAACATAAATTTCATGTTCCAAAAGACTTTGTTTGGCGCGCTCAATGTTTGCGCCAGGTTTGTCGGTTTTGGTAATGGCAACGATGTAGGGAAGTTTGGCTTCTTTGATAAATTTCAACGCCTCGACAGTTTGAGGTTTGACGCCATCTTCCGCTGAGACAACAAGAATGCCGATGTCAGCTACACGTGCGCCACGTGAACGAATACCCGCAAAGGCCTCGTGTCCGGGAGTATCGATAAAGGTGATTGATTTAATTGTTCCGTCAGCCGATTTTCTTTTTACTTCATAGGCTGAAACGTGTTGAGTGATGCCGCCAGCTTCGCCGTCAGCTACATTTTTGTGTTTGGCTTTTGCGTCGTCTGCGCAACTTTGTCGAATATAATCAAGAAGCGTAGTTTTTCCATGGTCAATATGACCCATGACCGCAATGACCGGAGCACAGGGAAAGGCAGTATTTAGTTTTTCTGGTTTTGCGGTCATTATTTTTTATCGTGATTCTTAGTTTCATACTAAGATTTTATTTACCCGATCGTACCGATTCCTGAGCCATTTTTAGCGATTCTTTTTCTTCTGCGGTTAACTCAAATTCTGAATTTGAATTTTTAATCGGTTTTGCAAATATGCTGACATGATCTCTGGAATACATACTCGAGAGAATAACGCCGTCACCCTTTTCATTGATAAGGCTCGTGGCAAAACTTTGATTCCCGCCGCTGCCGTCTCCTTTGAATGGATTAAATCGAACGGTGCCAACGCCCTGAATACTTTTTCCTACTCTTTTTTCCATCGCTTCAAGGTACGTCGTCACTCCTTTTTTAAAGAGAGTCATTTCTTTGAGGTCCTTTTCGATGAGTGCGATGGACTCCTCAAGGTTCTTTGCTTTGTTGCCGCGCAACAGTTTTCTGAGCCGAATTTCGGTTCGCAGTGCCAGTCCAGCTAAAAGGATTGTCGTTGCTCCAAACCCTATCAAAATTTCTTGCATGTACAACTCCATAGCCTCGGATTATATCTGAGAAATGGGGTTTTGGCAATCGCGTTTTTGAAAAGTTGCTAGTTGTCGATAATTTTTCTAAGATGAAGTTTATGACCAAAAGGATCTATCTAGATTATGCCTCAACAACCCCGCTTGATCCGCGGGTTTTAAAAGCTATGGTTCCATATTTTTCTAAAAAATTTGGCAACCCGAGTTCGATTCATGCTGAAGGTTTGGAGGCAAAAAAAGCGGTTGACGTGGCGCGACTTGGTGTCGCCAGACTTTTGGAAGCCCATGCTGATGAAATAGTGTTTACATCCGGCGGAACAGAATCAAACAACTTGGCGATTTTTGGTGTGGTCAAGGCGCTTGAGGAAACTCGTAGAAAAATTTCTGAAATGCATTTTGTAACGACGGTCATTGAACATAGCTCGGTGCTCGAATGTTTTCGAGAATTGGAAAGCAGGGGAGCGAAAGTGGATTATGTGGAAGTAAAAGAAAATGGCGTCGTGGATCCTCAAGTCATTTTAAATGTGTTACGCAAAGAAACCGTACTTGTATCAGTTGGCTACGCCAACAACGAAATTGGAACGATACAACCCATCCGAGAAATTTCGAAGCTGCTCTCCATTCATAATTCGAAATTCGTAATTCGTAATTCTCCGAATGAAAAAAAGTTTAGAACTTTTTTTCATTCGGATGGAAGCCAGGCTCCGCTTTATCTTGATTGCAAACCAGAACATCTTGGCGTCGATCTTTTGACGCTCGATGGCCACAAGATGTATGGACCGAAAGGTGTTGGTGCCTTGTATCTTCGCCGAGGAACTGCACTTCATTCGATACTGGCTGGAGGTGGGCAGGAAAGAGGTTTACGTTCAACAACCGAAAATGTGCCGGGAATAATCGGATTTGCAAAGGCATTTGAAATTGCTGATTCGATACGTAAAAAGGAATCTGAACGTCTTACTAAATTACGGGATTATTTCTATTCCAATGTTCTGCAGAATATTGGAATAGAAAAAGTGATTGTAAACGGGGATTTAAAATTGCGTTTGCCAAACAACGTGAATATTTCGATTCCCGGATTTGATTCTGAATTCGGAGTTTTAAAATTAGATGCGCTCGGCATTGCTTGTTCTACTAAGAGTAGCTGTCTTGGTTCATCTGGTGGATCTTACGTTGTAGAAGCTTTGGGCGGCAAAAAAGAGCGATCTTTGTCTACGTTGCGATTTACTTTTGGCCGCGAAACAAAAAAATCTGATTTAGACTATCTTTTGAAAGCACTTACAAGAATTATTCAATTCTAGTTTGTGTCGCTTTTTATCTGGAAGCTCCAAGCTAACAGCTCTCAGCTAAAAGCTTCTCCTCCGCCTTGCTTTTTATGTGTCGCTGACATATTATTTTTGCTATGGAATCTCTCACGAAACAGCAAATTGTTTTGCTTACACTTTTAGTCTCGTTCATCACTTCAATTGCGACGGGAATAATTACCGTAGCTCTTATGGATCAAGCGCCGCCGGGCGTTACCCAGACGATCAATCGCGTGGTTGAACACACCATCGAAAAAGTGACTCAGGGTTCAAACCAATCTGCTGCGGTGGTTACCAAAGAAACAGTTGTCGTTAAAGAAGACGATTTGGTAGTGGCTGCGATTGAGAAAAATGTTAAAAGTTTGGTTTCTATAATTGGAATTGTGGGAACGCCTGAAAATTATCGTGAAGTTTTTCTTGGTAACGGTTTAATTCTCGACAAAACAGGGCTCATTGCGACTGATGCTGCGGTTATAAAAAATGTACTTGATGTTAACTTCAATCCAATCCCAGAAAGTTTCAAAGCTACGTTTCCTGATGGCACCACCCTGGCGCTTTCGTTGAATCCTTCAAATGCTCCTGATGCCACAATCGTTTTTCTCAAAGCAATTCTTGACGACAAAACCAAAAACTCAGTTTTCACTCCAGCTGCTATAGCTGACAGTTCGTCGGTAAAATTAGGTCAATCAATTGTTATTCTTGGCGGTGAGAAAATTGCTGTGGCTACAGGTATTGTTTCGAATATTTCTTACGACGGCGCGGTTGGAACAACCACACCATCCAAACAAGAATCTAAAATCTCCACAATCAAAACCGACGCTTCAGTTCCCAACAAAGCGCTCGGTGGCATTTTGGTAAATCTTTCTGGGGATGTTGTAGGCATCCATGTTACTGCAGCTGGCACGCTCGATAACGTATTCCTACCCAGTGCAGTGATTAGTTCTGCAAAAGTAAGTAGCAAGATCTAATTTAATTAAATCGTTCTTTCCAGATATCTATGGAAAAAGATTATAACCATCGAGAAGTTGAACCTCGAATCTATAAAATGTGGGAGGAGGGGAAATATTTCACTCCCAAAATTGACCGCGCAAAAAAACCATTCTCAATATTTCTCGTTCCACCAAACGCGAGCGGCGGAATGCATATTGGGAATGTCTTGATGATTGCTATCCAGGATATTTTGGCGCGTTATCACCGAGCGAAAGGTGAGCCAACCTTGTGGATACCTGGAACAGATCATGGAGGCTACGAGACGCAGGTTACCTTTGAACGTGAGTTAGAAAAAAGAGGCGAGGATAAATCTCAGTACAATAAGCCTGAGCTGTTCGAGAAAATTAAAAATTTTGTTACTGACAACAATGAATTGATAAAAAGTCAGATAAAAGCTTCTGGAGCCAGTGTTGATTGGTCGCGGTTTCGTTTTACTATGGATGAACTTTCGTTACGATCTGTTGGCAAAACATTTCAGAAAATGGTGTCCGATAATCTGATCTATCGGAGAAGCTACATGATCAATTACTGTTCATCGTGCGCGACGGTATTGGCTGACATCGAACTTAAGGAGAATAAAGAAACGACTCCACTATATTTTGTAAAATTTGAAATACAAGACACTGGAGAATTTTTATCCTTAGCAACGACACGTCCAGAGTTTCTTTTTGCAGTCACCCATGTTTTGATTCATCCCGAAGACAAACGGTACGCAAGTCATATTGGAAAAATTTTAAAAAATCCGATCACAGGTGCGTTGGTCAGTGTTGTAGCAAGTAAGAGGAAGTTTGATCCCGAACAACTCGATCAGTTTCTTTCACCTTTTTCTCCGTCATATAAAAAATATGATTACGAATATACTTTGCGTAACTCTATTCCGTCACAAAATTTATTAGATTGGGACGGAAATATGATCGAGCGGTATCCTGGCTTGAAACCACTTGAGGCTCGAGATAGAGAAGTACTTTTTTTGAATGAACGAGGTTTGATTGAAAAAGTTGATGATTCTTATACGGATTCTACTTTTCTATGTAAACGTGGCCACGTTGTTGAGACCATGATTATGCTCACATGGTTTTTAAAGTTGGATGATCAAAAAACTCCGCTCAGAAAACCTGCCACTGAAGCTATTAAAAAGGAAGGTCTCGTTGTGCTTCCAAGATGGAGAGAGAAAGGCTTAATCGAGTGGATGGGGAAAATGCACGATTGGCCTATCGCGCGCCAGAATGTTTGGGGGATTAAAATTCCTATTTGGTACGATGTTTCTGATCCGTCAAAATTTACGGTTTGGTTTAATACGGACACAGGCGAAAAACAGTACGGAAACTTAAAACAATTTTTAGATCAGGGGGTGTCTCTCGAAGAAATTTCACAAGGATTAGAAAGAATTTATGCTTCGGAAGGATCAAGTTGGGTTTTAGAAAAGGAGAACGGGAAATTGTATTTACCTGAAACTGACACGTTTGATACGTGGTTTTCCTCGGGACAATGGAGTGAAATTGTTTTCGGAGATTTGGACTCAGACGATTTTTCTTATTTTTACCCAAGCTATTCAATTGTGATCGGTCACGACTTGCTTCGATTGTCAGTTTCGAGAAAATTATTGTTGAGTCGATACATAAGTGGAAAATTGCCTTTTAAAACAGTCTATCTTCACCGGCTTTTGAAAGGTTTGGACGGACAAAAAATGAGCAAAAGTCTTGGCAATGCCGTTTCTCTTGAATATTATTTAGAAAAATTTGGAGCGGATGTGACGAGGATGGCGCTCGTGTCCTACACCACAATGCAGGAAGATTTTATTTTTTCCGAAGAGCAGCTGGTTTCTTTTCAGGAATTTTCTCAAAGATTGTGGAACGTTGGTTCGATTGTTTCTTTAGCGAGACAATATTCATTAAAATTTTCTGAACAGCTGGAGTTATCAGCTGAAGATAAAAATATTTTGTTGGCCGTCGAAAGGCTTGCTTCTGTCGTCGCCTTACATATTGACGCATTTTCTTTTGCCTTAGCTCAAGAAAAGATTCGTAGCTTTTTTTCAGATTTGGAAAGATACGCACAGGGCATTCAAGAGAAAGCTGAAGTTGAAGTTTCTCTATCAGTATTACAGCATGTTTATGCCGAGTATCTCGTCATCTTGCATCCGTTCATGCCGTTCATGACTGAAGAATTGTATATGAGTTTATATAATCCGACCTCACCACTCGCGATTTCTCCTTGGCCAAAACCAGAATCAAAAGGTGAGCGAGTATAAGTTTTACAAAAGAAAAGAGCGAGTACCGGGGTACTCGCTCAGTTTTGATTTACATCTTGCCGAAACTTTCGACTAGATGACGCGGATGGCTGTGGCCGCCCGCTTGCCGTCCGGTTGGTCCATCCACTTGACGGCGACCTCGCGCATCGGCGGGATGATGGGGAACTGACCCCGGCACCCGACCGGACTGCCGTCGGCACCCATGATTTTGGAAAAGTGCAAAAAACAGATTTTTCCATCCTCACAAAGTGCTGGGCCGTGGCCGATGACGCCGTTGAAAAAGAGCGGCGTTGCCTTCTTCCAACTTTTGGCGACCATCTCCTCGGTGAGCTCGCGCGTTTCGGGGGCCCACGTGGCCTTGACGCATTTGCCGAAGGGGACCAGCGCGCCCCAACGAATCACGAACTGCGACATCTGCTCAGCCAGCTCCGGAAACGTCCTCACGTAATCCGCAGTCGGGTACGCATTCGCGGCGTACAGTGGCATCACCAGCAAGGGGTATTGCCCATGGGCGATGTTTTTTACGCCGAGCGTTTCGGCGCGGGTTTTTGTGGTGCGCACCCACTGCCCGGAGTACTGTTCCTCCACCAGTAACCAGCAAAAGCCGTTGCGCGTGGTGATGGAGATCTCGAGTTGGATGAACTGCCCGCTTTCGGGATTCAGTATGATGAGGTCGAGGTTGTCGCGATGCTTCACGCGGGTGAAGGGCACCCAGTCTCCGTTCTCGCGGTTCTTTTGCCACTGAACCTTCACGGGGAACGGCGCAATCTTGCATATCACCTCATTCGCGAATTGATCGTCCGAGTGAGAATCGGGATCGGCGGCGAATTCAATCACCTTAATATCGCGATGAATGGTTGTGACCGACATCTCGATCTCCAACCAATTGGGCCGGGGAGTAGGACTGTAGACGCGAGCCCAAGAGTCGGGCCCTTCGTGTTGTGGTTCGCCCAATGAGCAATTCTTGACGCCGATGAGGAGTTTGCCGAACAGCGGATGCCGGTACTCAATCTGAGTACGGCTCGTGGTCCAGCTACGGATTTCTTCCGGCTCAGCGGCGTGATCTGCCTCGGCGGCCTCGAAGAGGTCGGCGACGGTGTCGGTGACGCATTCGTCAGCGAGTCCCGGGTGACGAACTCCGCTGGCCTTTAGGGCGCGGAGTTCCTGGTTGGTCTTTACCCGAAGCGTTTCAGTAACAGGCTTCGGTTGCAGTGCGGTTTCGAGCTCAGACAGATTTGCAGTGTTCATGTTAGGAGGTACGGAAGTGGAGCAAGGCTCCGGTGCAGTGGATTTGTGCCTCTGTAATGTCGAGGTTCAAATATCAAAGGTAGAAATTCCTATTTGGCAATCGCCAGTAGGTACCTTTTTTCTGAACAGAAGAATAGCATGATTTTATGGTCACGTCAAGTTTTATCTTGACGTATGCCTGCAAAACGGTGCAATTTTAAGAAATACGAGGTTTTGAGCCATATTTTCCTAAGTTGAGTGACATTTAAATTTATAGTATAATCTCTTTACAATATGAAGTGTTCTAGATGTCACAATCGCTGGTTTTCTTCTCCGATTTTTACTTTCTAACTTTAAAACTTTTAACTTTATAACTTATTTATGCCCCCATTTAACCATTTCACAACTAAAGCCAAAGAAGCCATCAGGCGAGCGCATGAGCTTGCTATTGAACGCGGACAAAATCACGTCAACCCTGTGCATCTTTTAGCGGCGCTGATTTTGCAAGAAGAAAGCATGGTCAATTCCATTTTGGAAAAATTGGAAGTTGATACGGTGCTCATGACCGATTCAATTTTGGAAGCGATTGAGGGTGCTGAAGCTTCGGCTACACTTTCACCGTCGTACCAAATTTATTTGACCCCCGAGTTGGCGCAGACTTTGGAAAATTCTCAGAAGGTGGCGGCGTCTCTTAAAGATGAATTTGTTTCTACCGAACATCTTTTTATCGCCATGCTCGATATTCCCGGCGCGGCACGAGAATTGTTGTCACGTTTTAGGATTGATAAAGCGGATGTCATTCGCGTGTTTGAAGATTTAAAAAATACTCGACCGGCTGACACTGTTGCGCCAAAACGTTTGAAATCAATTCTAAAATATACCAGAAACCTGACTGGGCTCGCGCGAGAAAATAAACTTGATCCAGTCATTGGTAGAGATAATGAAACCTCGAGAATTATTCAAATTCTTTCGAGGCGCACCAAAAATAATCCGATCTTGATCGGTGAAGCCGGCGTAGGAAAAACTGCGATTGCGGAAGGTCTAGCTCTGCGGATGGCATCGGGAGATGTTCCAGAGTCTTTGAAAGATAAAGAGTTGGTTTCTCTTGACCTTGGACTATTGATCGCCGGAACAAAATATCGCGGAGAGTTTGAAGAGCGATTGAAAAATATTATGAAGGAGATTGAAAAGTCTGACGGCAAGATTATTCTTTTCATTGATGAGATTCACACAATTGTCGGAGCGGGAGCAGCGGAAGGTTCGATGGACGCGTCAAACATGTTAAAACCTGCCTTGGCTCGCGGGGAACTTCGCGCGATCGGAGCGACAACTTTGAAGGAGTACCAAAAACATATTGAAAAAGATCCAGCACTCACGAGACGCTTCCAGCCGGTGTATGTGTCCGAACCATCGCTCGAAGATGCTATTGCTATCTTGCGAGGTCTCAAAGAAAAGTATGAGTTGTATCACGGTGTGCACATTACTGACGACGCTATTGTGGCGGCGGTTACATTATCGGCGCGCTATATTACTGATCGATATTTACCTGACAAAGCTGTGGACTTGATTGATGAGTCTGCTTCATCGTTGAAAATTTCATTGGAAAACATGCCGCCGGTTCTCGAGGAGACGCATCGAAAAGTGATGCGACTCGAAATTGAACGAGAGGCGCTAAAGAAAGAGGCGCTAACTTCAAAGAAAGCGAAAACTCGAACCAAGAAAATTGAAAAAGAAATTGCTGATTTGAAAGAAAAAACTTCAGAAATTGAATTGAAGTGGAAGAATGAGAAGGAAACGTTACAGCAAATTAAAGTAATTAAGAAAAGTTTGGAGTCAATGCGTCTCGAGGCTGAGGGTGCTGAGGCGCGAGCTGACCTGTCGAAGGCAGCGGAAATTCGCTATGGAAAAATTCCAGAACTGCAAAAAGATTTGGATATCAAAATAAAAAGATTGAAGAAGTTGCAGACATCGCGAAGAATTCTCAAGGAGGAAATTATGGAGTCGGATATTGCCGAAATTGTGGCCAAGTGGACGGGGATTCCTGTTATGCGCATGCTCGAAGAGGAAGCTTCAAAACTTTCTCGAATGGAAGAGGAAGTTAAAAAAAGAATTGTCGGACAGGATGAAGCGGTGGCGAAAATCTCAGATACCATCAAACGTTCGCGTGCTGGTGTGGCGGACCCCAACAGACCAATTGGCTCATTTATTTTCTTGGGTCCTACGGGCGTTGGAAAAACCGAGCTCACTAAGGCCTTGGCTGAATTTATGTTCAATGATGACAAGGCGCTCATTCGAATTGACATGTCGGAATTTATGGAGAGACATTCGGTCAGTAAACTTATTGGCGCGCCACCGGGTTATGTCGGACATGAAGAAGGTGGAAATTTGACGGAGCTTGTACGACATCGGCCGTATGCGGTGATTCTGTTCGACGAAATTGAAAAAGCTCATCCGGAAGTGTTTAACATTCTTCTGCAAATTTTCGACAACGGTAAGCTGACGGATGCAAAGGGACGTTCGGTGAACTTCCGCAATACCATTATTATTTTGACGTCGAACATCGGCGCTCAGTACATCGACAAAATGGAGCGAATTGGTTTTGCTTCAGGCGAAAATAAAAAAGCTGACTATGAAAGCGCCAAGTCAAAAGTCATGGCAAGCCTCAAAGATTATTTCCGACCGGAATTTCTCAACCGACTCGACGATATTATCGTCTTTGATATTTTGAGTCAGGAAGCGATCAACAAGATTGTGGAAATTCAGGTGGGACATGTCCGTGAGCGACTGGCTGCTAAAAATATTGGACTTGAGGTCACGCCTGCAGTGCTCGAGCACTTGGCGAAAGAGGGATACAACCCGCAGTACGGTGCGCGACCATTAAAGAGAATCATTCAAAATAAAATTCTAACCCCTGTGGCGTCGCAGATTATCGCCCGAACGGTAGGGGACGGCTCTGTGGTGAAAGTTGATATCAAAGATGGCGTGTTTACGTTTGATGTTGAGAAGCCAAAGTCCACAAAGCCGGTAAAGATTGATCTTGTTAAGGATGAAGTTGAGGAGGTGGTGAAGTAAAAGAAAAACGAAGAAAATCAGGCCGGCGCGCACAGCGCGCCGGCCTGATTGCCGTTTAGGTAAAATTTGCTACAATGCCCGAGTAAGAATTTTGTGGATATGCGCAGGTGGCGGAGCGGTCAATCGCAACAGACTGTAAATCTGTCGCCCTATGGGCTACGAAGGTTCGAATCCTTCCCTGCGCACAAAATAATTCCCGAAAGGGAATTTTTTGCTACGCAGGAGTCCGCCTAAACGGCGGACGTGAAGGATTCGAAAAGGTTCTCCCATATTTTCGAGCGATTCTTATCGTGAGAAAATGGGAAACCTGTACTGCCCCTGTAAGGGGAGAAACTCCTTCCTTGCATGTTGTTGAGTCGAGGGAGAAATTCCTTCCCGTATCTTGAATCGCGGGTAAATTTTTACCTAACTTCCACTTTTCCTAATTTCCCTGTATCCTTTTCTTATGAAAGGCCTCGACTTCACCGGCGTTAGCGTTGTCTACTTTTGTCACGATGGCAAGGGTGAATTTGTGATGGCTAAACGAAATCAAAACGCGCGAGATGAAAAAGGCGTATGGGATATTGGAGGCGGCGCACTTGAATTTGGGGAAACCGTTGAACATGCTCTAAAAAAAGAGATTGCAGAAGAATATTGCACTGATGTTTTGCGTTCGGAATTTCTCGGGTTCAGAGATGTTCACCGAGTGCACGACGGTAAAAAGACACATTGGATCGCGCTTGATTTTAAGGTTTTAGTTGATCGGGAAAAAGTCAAAATTGGCGAGCCACACAAGTTTGATGATCTGAATTGGTTTACATTTAAAAATATTCCTGAGAATGTTCACTCACAACTTCCAAATTTCTTTGCAATTTATAAGAAAAAGCTTTTGTAAAAGAAGCTAGACCACTCGTCTTCTCAATGTTTGCGGGATATGAACCATTAAATCGTATGGGATTTTTTCGACTAGTTTTGCGTTATTTTGAATCGAGTTTTTGTCAGAAGGTATTTTGCTAATAACGGTGACGGATGTATTAATGGTAGCGTGTGGAACATTTGTCACATCAATGGTGGCAATGTTCATGCTCACTCGGCCCACAATCGGACAAAAGGTATTTTCTATTTTAACAAAACCGCAATTTGAAAGTTGGCGATCAATACCTTCGTAATATCCTGCGGGAATGGTAGCGATGCGCATATTTTTCGTCGCTTCAAACGTTGCTCCGTAACCGACTTTTTCTCCCCTTTTTAAATCCTTGGCGCCGCTAATCAAAGTTTTCATTTCAAGCACTGGCTGTAAGTCGCTGAAACGCTGATCGGCACTTGGATCAATGCCGTACAATCCAATGCCAAGACGAGCCATGTTCGCATGAATATTTTTTGAATAGGAAAATCCTGCGGTGTTTGAGAGATGAAAGTATTTGATATTTGGAAATTCCTTTTTCCAATCCTCAGTTAGGCTGTTCCAAATTTTAATTTGGTTTTCCGTAAACTCTTTTGTGGTGCTATCAGAATCAGCTAAGTGCGAACAAATTCCGGAAAGGTGTAAAGAACCATTCGCACGAATGAGCGACATCGCTTTTTGGCACTGCTCAGGTGGTATGCCGTGGCGGTGCATGTTGGTATCAATTTTGAGATGAAAATCTGTCGGTGTCTTCAAATTTTTGGAAATTTCTTCGAGTTGCTCGATACTCACGATTGTAAAGGCAACGTTTTTAAGTTTATTTTTTAAAATATTTTCAATGAGCGTATAGCCGATAATAAGAATAGGTGTTCGAATTTTCTCATTTCGTAATATCACCGCTTCGTAGTAGGAATCCACAATTAAAAACGGCAAATTTTGGGTGTCTAAAATTTTGGCAACGAGGGCGAGTCCGTGTCCGTACGCGTTACTTTTCAGTACCGGAGCGATGGCTACACGTGGGTCAATTTTTTGAAAGGTTTGTAAATTTCCCAACAGCCGACTCATGTTTATCGTAATTTCGACAAGTGGAATGTAGGGAAAACGCCAGTGACGCCATTTTTGAAACAGACTTTTTAACATTGAATAATATGATACCATAACGTTTACTCAAGGCATGTTTACCTTCAAAAGCTACAAAATCAATAGGGAGGCGGCGACCGTGCATTTTACGTATGAACTCGTTCACGATGACGAGCAGTTTTCTTTTGTGGAAAAAATATCTTTCGATCCAGCTCGTGCGGATTTCACACGAGCACCTGAAGCCGTTTTGACAGCCGCTTTTGACACGCTGTTCTTGATTTTAGGTATCAGTTACTGGAAACTTTTTTGTTCGAAGGAAATAAAGTTAGAAACCATCAAACTTTCTCCTGAACAGGCCAAGTTTTGGAACACAGTCTATACGAAGGGGTTGGGCGAATTTTTTTATAAAAACAACATTGATTTTCGAGGTCTGGTTAATTTTCCAGTTAGTGACGTACAAAAACAAAAGGTAGAGGTTTTGCCAAAAGTGGGGAAATCTCTTGTGCTCTGGGGCGGCGGTAAGGATTCAATTGTGACGACTGAGTTATTAAAAAGTTGTGGGAAAGAATTTGACCTGTTTTCACTAAATGAATATGAGATTCAGAAAAAAGTTGCAGGGATTGCAGGAAAAAGTCTTTTGATTGTAAGGCGTGAGATTGATCCGCAATTGTTTGAACTTAACCAGCGTACAGATGTTTACAACGGCCATGTACCAATTTCCTGTATCTATTCAACGACGGCTGTTTTGGCTGCACTCCTATATGGCTACGATTCTGTGTTAATTTCAAATGAAGAGAGTGCCAACTATGGCAACATGGAATATTTGGGCGAATACATCAATCACCAGTGGAGTAAATCACATGAGTTTGAAAAAATGCTTCAGCAATATTTGGCGAATTTTGTAACGCCGTCTATTATCTATTTTTCTTTTATCCGCGCATTTCATGAAATAAAAATTGTTGAATTTTTTTCAAAGTATCCACACTATTTTGAAAGTTTTTCCAGTTGTAATAAGAATTTTAAAATTGAGAAAACAGAACACGGGCTCTGGTGTGGCGAGTGTCCAAAGTGCGCGTTTGTTTTTGCTTTGCTCTCAGCGTTTGTGCCGAAGGCAGAAGTTCTAAAGATTTTCGGAAAAAATCTTTTCGCCGAAAAGTCTTTACAGAAAACCTATCGAGAACTTTTGGGGCTCGAGGAGATTAAACCTTTTGATTGCGTTGGAACACCTGAAGAAACCCAATTGGCCTTTTATTTAGCTCGACAAAAAGGTGGCTATGAGGGGGATGTGATTATGCATGAGTTTGTTGCACATTTTGAAAAAGTTTTTCCAGAAATTAAAATGAGTCGCGAAACGTTGCTCGAAAAAAACGCTACTTCATTACTTCCTGCGGATTTTAACCATTGCCTATGAAAATTTCAGAACTGAGAGATAAAAAAATAGCTATTTTAGGTTTTGGAGTCGAAGGGCAGGCGACACTTCGTTTTCTAAAGCATTTTTTTCCTGAAAAAGAAATCGGCATTGTTGATCAGAAAGATGGGCCAGACTATCTTGAAAAATTGAAAGACTACGATCTGGTTGTAAAAACCGCGGGAATTCCTGGAGGAAAAGTTTCGCAGAAATATACTACGGCCACTAATATTTTTTTCGCCAATACGAAATGCAAAGTTGTTGGCGTCACCGGGACTAAAGGTAAAAGTACAACGACTTCTCTTATTTTCGAAATGCTGAAGGTTGATGGCAAAGATGTGAGGCTCGTGGGCAATATTGGGATACCAATGCTCAATGAACTTTTGATTGAAGAGCCTAAAGACAGAATCTATGTTTGTGAATTGTCGAGTTATCAACTCGAAGATTTGCGGCTCTCACCCCATGTTGCGGTTTTCATTAACTTTTTCCCAGATCATTTGGATTACCATGGTGGGCTTGAAAATTATTGGAGTGCTAAGAAAAATATTATTTCTTTTCAAACGGAAAAAGATTATTTTGTCTACAACTCAGATTTTGAAGAGCTAAAGAAGTTGGCAAAAGAAGGGCGAGGTGTGGCGGTGCCTTTCATGGAAAAGTTGCCCTTTGTTTCAGAAATAATTCCGCTTTTGGGGAAGCATAATGTGGATAATGTCCGCGCGGCCGCCGCGGCCGCGCGGATTCTCGGCGTTAATGACGCAGTTATTGAAAAAGCTGTTCGTGAATTTAAACCTCTTCCACACCGACTTGAAAAAGTTGGAACTTTCAAAGGTATTACGTTTTATGATGATGCTATTTCGACGACGCCTGAATCAACCATCGCCGGTATCGAAGCCTTGTCACACGTAGGTACTATTTTTCTTGGCGGAACGGATAGGGGATACAATTTTGATTTGCTAGCGCAGAAAATTTTTGAAAAGGGAATCGGCGCGGTAGTTTTGTTTCCAGAAAGCGGGGCACGAATACTAAAGGCGCTTAAAAAAGTTTCAACTGAAATGGGTTTGAGTGTGCCGAAAATTTTTGCCACTGACGACATGAAAATGGCGTTGGTTTTTGCGTATGATAATACTCCCAAAGGCACTATCTGCCTGCTCTCGACCGCCTCACCAAGCTATAGTTTGTGGAGGAACTTTGAGGAGAAAGGGGAATTATTCCAAAATTTTGTTAAAGAACTAGGTCAGTAACTTTTATTTAGCCATAGAATATATTTGACATCTTGTCAAATTAGTGTATAGTATGGCTTGGTCTGATAAACGCTTGCTGTTCGAGCGTTTTTGATTGGCCTTCGACATTCAATCAGTTAGTCAGTTTACTCAGTTATGAAAATACTCTGTTTCGTTGCGAGCTTGCTCGCCTTCACCGCCACCGCCACGGCCCAAATCGTTGGTCTGCCCACTAGGCAGATGCTGTATGCGGAGGCCGCGGCCGCCGCTCTGGACACTGTCGTCTCCGGAAGCATCCAAGCCTACGGGCCGGCGGTCAAACCCTTCCGGGGTGGTGGGACATTCGCGCACGTCAGCGGTAATCAGGGTGGTGTTGAGGTTTTAAATCACCTTAACATCCAAATTTTAAACTTCCTGATTATCAAACCTGCGGACAACGGCGTCACTATCGACACCGCTCTTCGGGACTGCTTCGGGCGCGCAGTCTTTGACGGCAATCATACCTACCGTCCCGAGTTCAATCCGTGGTCGGGTTGGCAAATGCCGATGCAACAGGGAGAGCTCCGGCTCTCTAGCTTCCGATCCCTCGTGCCAAATTTCGATGGCGGTGGGGGAGGAGGGGGAAATGGTTTTCCAATTAATCCCCCTGAACGGCGAGGGCAGGTGATGCTCGTAAAGCAAAACTTCCCCTCTCACATTCGCGGCGTTGTTGTAAGTTCGGACGAAGGTATTCCAACTGGCGATATCGCTGGGTTCGGGGCGTCGGTCTGGCAAGGCGAAGAAAATTCGCCGCTTCTCACACTCGCACTGTCGCAGGAACGAACACTTGTGCTTCGGGCAACAATGCTCAATCGGCAAGGTGAAATCGTGGCCGTTGCCACAAGTTTCCAGTGGCGGGTGGCGGGAGTGGGAAAAAAGTGGTCAGGCTCGATTCCTCTCGGACCGCCAGACCCGGCACAAGAGGTTTTTAGTTTTCCACAAGGGAACTACTACGTCACCTTTGGGTGGCCGGAGGGGACTTTCCCGAAGTTTAAGCGTGTGGGCCTTTAAAGGAGACGCGTACCAAAGTTTACACCCCGCTCCGATGCAAATCGGAGCGGTTTTTTCTTGTATGGAAAACCAAGCGGAATCCGCCGCGGCGGACAGATTGTCACAGAAAAGTTGCCTTTTTTTCTATTTCTGGTATCCTTCTCCTATTCATATTTTTAGTGCTAAAAACCATTTATGTCCCAAGAACGCTTAATTAAACTGAATTGTTCCAAGTGCAAACGCACCAACTATTGGTCTGAAAAAAATAAGAAGCTTGTTGAGCGTAAAATTGAGCTCAAGAAGTGGTGTAAGTGGTGTAAGAAACATCTTCCTCATAAAGAGGCAAAGAAATAATTCAAAATAGAAATCCGCCTAAACGCGGATTTTTATTTTTAAAAATTTAGAATAGTCTGCTCATTTTGGCGACTCGTCACTTTTGTGCTATATTTCTTTCACGGGAGATTAGTTAAGTGGCATAATAAGCGTCTCCAAAACGCTGGTCGGAGGTCCGATTCCTCCATCTCCCGCATCTATACCAAAGAGCTGTTTACTTGCTAATTCGCGCGAATTAGAAAATAGTAAAATGTATAAACTTGAAAAACAACTTAAGGCAGTTGCAAATAAACGAAGGCTCGCGATTTTAGTTTTTCTTAAGAAGAAAAAAGCAGCTTCAGTGGGTGAGATTTCAGAAAATATCAAACTATCCTTTACGTCTACCTCTAAACATTTACAGATCTTGTACGCGTCAGAGATTCTTGAAAAAGAGCAGGTTCGTTTGCAAATGTTTTACAAAATTTCTAACCCACTACCACCAATTATTAAATATCTTATTTCTATTCTCTAATTCGCGCGAATTAGAGAATAGTATCTGGATACTGAGAAGGAGATTTATTTTATTTGTTGATTAGGAAATTTTTAACTACGCTTTCTATTTTACGTTCGTCGTTCGGCTTAAACCATTGAATTGATTTGTCTCGTTTAAACCACGTCATCTGACGCTTGGCGTAACGCCAGATTTCAGTTTCCAGTTTTTTTAACATTTCAGGTTCAGTCATATCACCCTTGAGATATTTTGCGAGATAGCGATATTCAAGACCCAGCTCATCCATTCTTTCCCACGAGATGCCTTGCTGATGCAAGGATTTTGCTTCCCCAATCATTCCTTCGTCCATTCGTGCGAATAGGCGAATGGTAATTTTCTTTCTCAATTTTTCTGGGGGCAGTGTCAAACCGATTTTGAGAGTTTCGTACAAAGGTTCGACCTTTGTGTCTGAACGGTTAAGATTTAATGGTGGAACTTTTCCGATTGCAGTAGCAATTTCGATAGCTCGGATAATTCGGCGGGAATTTTTAGGGTCGATTGATTTGGCGCGGGCCGGATCGAGTTTCAGAAGCTGTGCAAACAGGGTTTCAGCGGTTTCGGTTTTTAACTTTTCTCGCAAGACTTCATTGGGTGAAACTCTTGGCAGGCTGATGTTTTCGGTTATGGCTTCAATATAAAAGCCAGTGCCTCCGCAGAGGATGGGGAGGTTTCCCCGGGAAAAAATTTCTGAAATTTTTTCCCGGGCCAGCTTTCCAAACTCTTCTACACTAAATCGTGTATCAGGTGTCACCACATCAATGAGGTGATGTGGCACTCCGTCCATTTCTTTTTTTGTGATTTTTCCGGTGCCGATATTTAACCCCGTGTAGACTTGTCGCGAGTCGGCGGAAATTATTTCGCCATGATTTTTTTTAGCTATACTGACAGCCAACGCACTTTTACCTGTAGCGGTTGGGCCGAGAATCACGATGAGTTTGGGGTTCATGGCAAGAAATTAACACGGTGGGCACGATATTACAAACGAAATTTAACGATTAGTTCTCGCATTCGAGGAGAGACTTTTTCCTTACAGGAACAGTACCCCGATTGGTTTTTCTGTTCGCGCAGACGCTCCATAAAAAGCGCAATCGGGCTTCAAGTCTCTCACGGAAGTGTCCCACACTTCCTCTCCACACAATTTCCAAGAAATTGTGCCGGAGGAGAGACTTGAACTCTCATGGGTTTCCCCGTACGATTTTGAGTCGTATGCGTATACCAATTCCGCCACTCCGGCATGAACCTACAGTCTAATAAAATTATGCACAAAAATCAATTTTAGGGCCCAACGTTGTGTGTTATTATATCCGTAAGACTTTTTAAGTTTTCCTTTTAATATTTACATTTTCAATGCCTTCACAATTTTTTAGCGATTCAATTTTCTGGATAGACGTCACTAAAATTTATCCAAATCCATATCAGCCGCGACATGAATTCGATGAAGCCAAACTTCGCGATTTAGCTGATTCGATAAAAATGTATGGCGTACTTCAACCGCTTGTGGTTACTCGGCATGAAAAAATGAAAGAGGAAGGAGGGCTTTTGGTTGAGTACGAATTGATTTCAGGTGAGCGAAGATTACGTGCGTCGAAGTTAGCGGGGCTTGATCAGGTCCCAGTTATTATTCGTTCGAGTGAACAGACAGACCGTGAGAAGTTGGAGCTTGCCATCATTGAAAATTTACAACGTGAAGACTTAAATGCTGTTGATCGGGCACGGGCTTTTCAGAGATTGGCTACTGAATTTAAATTTAAGCACAACGAAATTGGTGACAAGGTAGGGAAGAGCCGTGTCTATGTTTCAAATACTTTGAGAATTCTGGCGCTACCAGAAGAGATGCTCAATGCGCTTTCCGAAGGTAAAATTTCTGAAGGACATACGCGACCACTCCTTATGCTTGAAGGCCGGCCGGAAGAACAACTCACTCTTTTTAAGGAAGTCTTAATCAAAAAAATAACGGTTCGAGAGGCCGAACAAATTGCTCGCAAAATCGCGCTCGATAAAGTTCGCAAACACAATGCCGATGTTGATCCTGAACTTTTGGCGCTTGAAGCTAAATTGAAGGAGTCGTTGGGAACTCGAGTGAGGATTGAAAAAAAAGAAGTTGGCGGCAAGATCACTATTGATTTCTTTTCCGACGAAGACCTCAATGTTATTGTTGACTTGATGAATTCTAAAAATCTTGCGGTCAAGGCTTTGTTGGCATCTCCTGATGGTTCTGAAGCGGTTCCGCCAAACTCGGAAATTCCACTTGACGATAGAAGTAAGGAGGAAATTAAAGCGGAGGAGGAAGATGAAAGTCTATATTCCCTCAAAAACTTTAGCCTCTAAAACCTCGGGAATCAGCGCACTTCTTCGTTGCTTCACAATTTTGCTCCTGCAACGTTGATTCTGTCGGAATCATGTCGCGTACCGTCCATTGAAACGCGACCTACGTTTTAGTCGCAAAATCGCTCGCGCCTCGAATTGCATCTGATTCCCGAGGTTTTTCTGGATTGATAGTATTTACTTCTTCTCCGACTCAAGATAGTCCTTTATTTTCTTTTTTGCTAGCGCAGTTTTCGCCACCTC
Source organism: Patescibacteria group bacterium (assembly GCA_040390045.1). Taxonomy (NCBI): domain Bacteria; species Patescibacteria group bacterium. Next base: position 85,389 of record JAZJZC010000001.1, on the reverse strand, counting down.
AAGCCACTTGAGACTTGGGCGAGAACTTTGTTTTGTAACAACTTCCACAATATCGCCATTTTTCAATATGGTTTCTATCGAGACCAATTTTCCATTGACCTTGGCTCCCGAAATGTGATCACCGATGTCGGAATGGACAGCGTAGGCAAAATCGATAGTGCTCGAATCAAGTGGCAAGTCGATCACGTCACCTTTTGGTGTGAAGGTGAATACGCGATCGCCGAAAAAGTCAGTTTTTAAATCTTCTACGAGATTGTCTGTGCCCGCTACTTCTTTATTGTATTCTCCCAATTCTCGAATCCATGACGGAACGATTTTTTCCGGATTTTGCTGTTCATTTTTGATTTCGTTGTTGGTTAAAATAAACGAAGGGAAAAATTTCTTAACCCAGGAAATACTGCCGAAGTTTGGTTTTGGGTTGTTGATAATTTCTTTGTATTCAAAGTGCATACCGTATTCAGTTTTGCGGTGCATTTCTTCAGTTCGGATCTGCACTTCAAGAATGCCACCGTCGCCGGTGAAGATGGTGGTGTGAATGCCTCGATAATTGTTTGATTTTGGCAGAGCGATGTAATCCTTGATACGCCCGGGTAGCGGTCTCCAAATGCTATGGATGAGACCGAGAACGGCATAACAATCGCTCACGGTCGGCACGATAATTCTTAGTGCTGAAATGTCGTAAATTTTTTCTATGTCCCATTCTTTGCGAAGTAATTTTCGGTAGAGACTGTAGAGACCCTTCAGTCGGTAACTGGTTTTGACGTTTCGCATTCCCGCCAAGGCAAGTTGACTCATTATCGATTTATGAAATTTTTCCAAGTGGCGCACTTTTTCGTGGCTTTTGGTTTTCAATAATTTTTTTACCTTTTCATATTCTTCCGGTTTAACATGCGGAAATGCCAAATCTTCCAATTCTCGGTTGATTTTTCTGATGCCGATGCGGTAGGCAAGTGGAGCGTAGATTTCGAGAGTTTCGAGTGAGATGCGATCACGTTTTTCCTTTGGAAGTACCTCAATCGATTTCATGTTATGCAGTCGATCGGCAAGTTTGATGATGAGCACACGAACATCTTTCGACATGGCGACGCAAAGTTTTCTCAAACTTTCAATGTAACGTTCGCTACCGCTGTAATGGAGTTTTCCAAGTTTGGTGACGCCTTCAACTAAAAATCGAATTTCTTTTCCAAATTTTTCTTCAATTGTTTCCGGTGTGACATTAACGTCTTCAATAGAATCATGGAGCAGTCCCGCAGAAATCGTAATGGCTCCCATGCCGAGCTCAGCAAGTGTTTTCGCGGTTTCAAAAAGATGGTCAAAATAGGGTTCGCCGGTGATGCGTCTTTGGCTTGCATGAACCGTTTCAGCAAAAACATACGCTTTAGTAATGAGCGCAATATCAGCAGGGGCGGGGTTTTGCATTAAGCTGGTTATTTCCTTAATAGTTGCCATGATTTTATGCTACTCCAATACGTAGGGTCTAGCAACTTTTGAAAAAGAAAAGTGGCATTTCGATGAGAATCGAAATGCCACAACACCTTCAATTTTTGCCGTTTCTTGCCAGCTCCGCCGCTCGTTCGCAGAGCCCTCTCGTTGTGGTCGGGTAGAGAGGGAAAAAGAAGGTTTTTGCATCTTGTTTAAAACCGCGAGGCGGACCAGCTTCGACGTTGTAAACGAGAACAGGTAACCCTGGGTGTTTTCTCCGAATTTCTTTTATCAACAGAATCACCGTCTTCGATCCGTCTGCCGTTTCTCCTTCTGGAAAGGCGTGCGCATTTGGAATTGCGGCGCTCACGATAAGAAGGTCAGGCTGTTCTTGCTGTAGATGGACGAGCACTGCAATTGCGGTTGGGGCACATTGGAGTGTAAACATACTTGAAAGCCTGTTCAACATTTCGCCATGGTTACTGACATGTTGCTCTGCAAGGAGCACCCGGCGTCTTTCTTCGCGGACGATTAATGGCTGATTCATTTTTTCCTTCCGACCTACGCAACTCGAACGAATGATGTCGCAAAAGTTTAGTTGGTCTTGTTCTAGCTCAAACTAAAATACCACTTTTGAAAGTTTAGTCAAATTTTTGAGATATCCACACCTCAATTGCTTTTTTTAATACTCTTGGTACACTCAATTTATGATAGTTTCGATGTCAATGACAAGCACTAAGACTAAGACCTTCCTTCGAGGGCTTCTTTTTGCGATTGACTTCTAACTACACTTCTCAGAATCGATAACAAAAAGTAGCTCGTGAGGGCTACTTTTTGTTTTACCAAACACCGAGTGGTGGGAGGAGGGAAACAACAATTTTGAACTTTGAGAAACCTACTACTTATGAGGTACATTATTAGCGTCAGTGTGCACCGCCTAGGTCCCGATCAATCCTTAAGAGCATTTCTTTGGGAGGGGCCTCTGCCTGAAAAAATTAATGCATCGCCAGACTCTGTGTTGTTTGTGGCGACGTTCACGAACCAAAATCTTTTCGAATTGGTTCACGCTCTGAAAACCCAGGTCAAGGATTGGGCAACTCGCTCCGGAAAAAAATGGGTGGTTGAGGGTGTCGATACAGGCGTTCCGTGTTGGCCAAGTGACCCCGCGACCTTTGAGTTGGAGCAGAACTTGCCCAACATGAAGGCCATACGGTGGAGACGGGCCGAGCTCAACGAGGAGCCACGCGGAGGACATTCGTGTTGCTCGTGGACTGGGCCGGGAGAGTAGATTTTAAGCAAGCGTTCCGATTTTTCGGGGCGCTTTTTCTTTTGTTACGTTGTTCCTTGCTCAACGACTTTTTACATGGTACTTTGTTTTGAGTTTCGTTGATCGTTAAACCAAACTTTAAATTCTATGTCAGAATGTGTATTCAGGGTCGCGGGCGATGCACTCGATGATTCTACTCGCCGTTCATTGCTCGAAACTGCGAGCAGGATGTGGATGGACAGTGCCAACGCTGCTGAAATAAGTACGCGAAATGGCCGTGTGACAGTAACGACCAGATTTGAATCAGGAAAAATTCTTTCCACCGAAGGGTTGCTGTTTAGTGCCATTGTTGAAAATGGGCGCGCGAAGAGCACTTGCGATTTTATAGTACCGGAGAGCGCGCTTAATCTCGAGAGGGCCTTTGGAGAAATCGTTTGGACTGAACGGGAGGTGGTGCGAGAGCGTGTCTGGGTTCCGAGGCTCGATTAATGTTTCAAAGCTCGCATTACGGTGCGAGTTTTTTCTTTGCCTCGATTTTTAAGTTGCACGAAAATTTATAACCGACTGTTATTCCTGCTGTTGCTAGGATTACAGATAGGGTGGCATTAGTTTCTTATTCTTGAATCTTAAATCTTAAATCCTGAATCTACTTTACAAGTTTATCCGGTCTATGATTGGGACAGAGTTTATTACTACAACGTTCGGGTATAGTCTTCGTGCCCAGCATCATAAGCGCTCCACACATCGGACAGAGGTTCCCCGTTGGTTTGGCTTTAATGGCGTTTTTACATTTTGGATAATTGGAACAACTGTAAAAAATTCCAAAGCGTCCGCGACGTTCAGTCATCATGCCGTCTTTACAGACAGGGCAGACCACACCGGTTGAATTTTTCTTTTCGAGCTCCGCATCTTTTTTAATAAATTTACATTTAGGATAATTGTTGCAGGCGATGAAGCGGCCGAATTTTCCGTCGCGCTCGATGAGTTTACCAGTCTTACATTCCGGACACATCTCTCCAGTTTCTTTAGGTCCTTCGAGCTCAATGCCCGCGATTGTGCGTGCGCCAAGACAATCTGGAAATTTGGAACAACTTAAAAATCTGCCGGTCTTTCCGAGTTTGATAATCATTGGACTTTTACAGAGAGGGCAGGGGAATTCTTTCGGACCGTCGCCGAGGTTGGTGGCTTTTTCTAATTTTTCTTTGGATTTTACTTCTTTGAGGAATGGTTTGTAAAATTCGCTTAAGGTTTTTAAATATTCTCGATCGCCGTTTGCAATATCGTCGAGCTTGTCTTCCATTTCCGCGGTGAAGGTGTCGCTAATGTAATTGGCGAAATTTTCTTCAAGAAAACCGCTGACTACTTCGCCGGTATCTGTCGGCTTGAGTGCTTTGGTTTCTTTGGTAACGTAGCCGCGATCCTCGATGGTTTTTAAAATCGAAGCATAGGTTGACGGACGACCGATGCCGCGTTTTTCCAGTTCCTTAATAAGTCCAGCCTCACTGTAGCGTGGGGGTGGTTCGGTGGCTTTTTCCTCGGTGCGCAAATCAAGCAGGTTCAATTTTTCGTTGAGCGTTACTTTTGGAAGTTCAACATCATCACCTCGCGCGTCGGGATCAGCCAAGAGCCAGCCGGGGAAAATGACACGGGTGCCGTTGATGGCAAAGTTAGGGATTTCACCCGTACCAATTTGCACCGTAATTTTACTGCGCAAAATTTTGGCATCTACCATTTGGCTGGCGACTGTTCTTTGCCAGATGAGCTGGTAGAGTTTCTTGGCTTCGTCCGTTGCTCCTTCAGAATCTTTTGAAAGATCCGTGGGTCGAATAGCTTCGTGCGCTTCCTGAGCGTTTTTACTTTTCTTGGTGTAGGTGCGCGATTCAGAGAAACCTTGCCCAAACTTTTTTTCAATTACACCAGTCATTTGAGTTAGAGCGGTAACACTGAGATTGGTACTGTCGGTACGCATGTAGGTGATGAGTCCGGCTTCGTAGAGTTTTTGGGCGATGCCCATGGTTCGTGAAGGAGCAAAGCCGAGGCGTGAACTTGCTGCTTGTTGGAGTGTTGAAGTAATGAATGGAGCTTTCGGACTTCGCTTGGCTTCAGTTTCAGAAATATCTTGCACAATCCAATCGTCACGTTTGCCGATTTCCAAAATTTTTTCTACCAGTTTGAAATCACGCGGTTCTTCGACGCAAAGCAAAAGGAATTTCCCGCCACTTTTACTTTCAACATCAGCGGAAATTACCCAGAATTTTTCTGGAATGAAAGCGCGGATTTCACGTTCGCGTTCGACGAGAATTCGCAGAGCGGGGGATTGCACGCGGCCAGCAGAAAGTCCGTACCGAACTTTTTTCCAAATGATGCCGGAGAGGTCGTATCCGACAAGGCGGTCGAGCACCCGGCGCGCCTCCTGGGCGCGCCGGAGATTTTGGTCAATTTCTCGGGGGTGTTTCAGTGCTTCCTCAATGGCCTCTTTAGTAATTTCATGATACGTTACGCGTTTTATTTCGGGTTTCGTATTTCGTGCTTTTGATTTCGAATTTCCGAGCTCGCCTTTTATGAGCTCGGCTATGTGCCATGCAATAGCTTCACCTTCTCGATCGGGGTCGGTTGCGAGCAAAATTTCATCAGCTTTTTTGGCGAGGGCCTCGAGTTCAGCAACTACTTTTTCTTTACCTTTGGAGATTTCGTAATGCGGAATAAAACCACCTTCGATGTCGATGGCTTTTTTATTACTTTTTGGCAAGTCGCGAACATGTCCGACGGATGCTTTGACGGTATATTTCCCATCCAAATATTTTGAAATGGTTTTCGCTTTTGCTGGTGATTCGACGATAAGTAATTTCATATGTGTTCGTAAGTATTACATGGAAAATAAAAAATAGGCAAATTTCAGGAAAGCAAATTCTCCCTTTTTTAAAGGGAGTGGCGCATTCTTATGCGACGAGGGATTTAAAATCTTCCGACCTCGAAGACTCGGCCACCTCCTTTAGGAAAGGAGGAACCGGAGGTGTGAGCAACTGACACTTTTCCAGCTCATTCAACTCAACCGAATTTCTCCTAAACTTTCCACAATCAATCCTTTTATCTCCATAATAGACAGTAGTGCATTAGCTTCTCGGGTAGACATGCCGAGGGTGCGGATGAGTTCGTCGCGCGGGGTCGGCGTGTTCAATAGATTAATAATGTGGAGTTCTTCGGGGGAGCAATCGGAGTAGGTTCTAGGGTTTAGGGTAGAGGGTATAGCGGAAGAAAAACCAAGAGAGTCGAGAAGTTCGGATGAAGAGGTGATTGGCGTTGCGCCGAGGCGAATGAGCATGTGCGGTCCAGAAGAAGTGCTAGAAAAAATTGAGCCGGGGATGGTGAAGACGTCTCGATTGTATTCAGTCGCGTATTTTGAAGTGATGAGAGTACCGGATTTTAGTTCAGCCTCAACGACGAGCACCGCGTCCGAAAGTCCCGCCATAATTCTATTTCGTTGCGGGAAGCTGTAGGTCGTCGCTTTAAACATCGGCTCGAATTCTGAAATCAACGCGCCGCCTTTTGCTACAATTTTTTCGGCGAGTTGTTCGTGACTTTTCGGATACAAAACTTTTGGATCGAGGCCTGATCCAGGCACGGCGAGTGTGGTGAGGCCCGCGTCGAGTGCCGCGTGGTGGGCGAGGGAATCGATGCCAAGCGCTAAACCAGAAATGATAACGACAGGATAACCGCGCAAACCAGCAATTAACTTTTCCACAGCCTGTCTTCCATACTCGGAATATTTTCTGGAACCAACAACGCAGAGAAATTTACTTTCCTCGGGCGGGAATTGGCCGCGGATATATAATTTTTTTGGGCAATCAGGAATTTCTAAAAGACGCTTGGGAAAATCCTTTTTGCTGAGCTCACGAATTGTGTGTGTTTCTCCACTTTGCATCATGTCTCTATATTCTATAGTATGTTGTTAGTAAGTTCACCTTTTCTTTGATACATATGAATCGCCAACAATGCGGCTTACTCACCTTTGTCCAACGCCCGGCTACTACTACTGAGCAACTTGATGAGCTTGAAAAATACCTTCGGGTGATGGTAGAAGTGGGGATGTTGGCAGCCGCGGAGAGAGTTTTTCGGCGCAAACTTTTAGAGGCCTTGCGCCAAAATGGTGGAGATATAAGTACGGTTTCCAATTCGTTGATGCTCCGTGGAAGTAGGGCTTTTGGTGAGAAATTTCCTATTTCAACGGTTCATCATGAGTGCGTCATCATCGTTCATGATGAGCAGTCCGTTCACGCAAGTTCCGAAGCAGTCTAACCCACTGCTTTTTTCTTTTCTTGCTGTGGTATAATCTTTTTTGGAAGCTAACAGCTATTAGCTTAAAGCTTTAAGCTTCCGCAATATGCTTGATATAAAATTCATTCGAGAAAATAAAGAAATTGTCGCCCTTGGCGCCAAGAAAAAACATGTCAGCGTTGATATCGATGCGCTTGTTGCACTTGATGATAATCGCCGCGAACTCATGGGTTCAATTGAAAAGAAGCGAGCTGAGCAAAATTCTTTCAACGACCGGATTTCCAAGGCTGCAACTTCTGACGAACGCAACGCATTCATTACCCAGATGAAACTTTTGAAGGGGCTGATTGAGAATGAAGAAGAAAAATTGAAACCAATCATGAAAGAGTGGCACGCACTTATGCTCACAGTGCCAAATGTTCCCGACATGTCTGTACCAGATGGGGACAGTGATGCAGATAATAAAGAAATAAAAGTTTGGGGCGAGAAGCCAAAGTTTGATTTTCAACCAAAAGATCATCTTGAACTCATGACGGCACTTGGGATGGTTGATTTTGAACGTGGCGCAAAAGTCCATGGCTTTCGTGGCTACTTTCTGACAGGTGAAAGTGTTCGTTTGTGTTTTGCCATTTGGAGTTACGGGTTGGATTTTTTTTCAAAGAAAGGTTTTATGCCTGTGATGCCACCTGTTATTGACCGCAGAGAAATGTTTTTAGGTACTGGGTTTATTCCTCAAGGTGAGGAGGACTTGTACAAAACTCAAGACGGGGAGTATTTAGCTGGAACTTCTGAAGTTCCAATAATGGGTTACCACTCTGAAGAAGTGCTCTCGTCATCACAGTTTCCGATAAAATATCTTGGTTTTTCTCCTTGTTTTCGGCGTGAGGTGGGCAGTTACAGTAAAGATGTAAAGGGCTTGATTCGCGTTCATGAATTTTACAAACTAGAGCAAGTAGTGCTCTGCGAAGCCAATCACGAAACATCGGTCAAGCTTCATGAGGAAATCAATCGAAACACGGAAGAATTTATGGAATCTTTAGGTATTCCGTATCATACAGTGGTCAATTGTGGCGGGGATTTAGGTCTTGGCCAAGTGAAAAAGTACGATATCGAATTGTGGGTACCGCAAGAAAATAAATACAGGGAAATTTCTTCTGCTTCATATTTCCACGATTTTCAATGTCGACGTTTTAATATTCGCTATAAGGATGCAGAGGGGAAGTTGCGCTATGCACATTCTCTCAATTCAACAGCGGTTCCGTCACCTCGAATTCTAGTTTCACTTATTGAAAATAATCAGCAAGCTGACGGTTCTATAAAAATCCCAGAAGCTCTTCAAAAATATTTTGGCAAGGTGGTGATTTCTAAAAACTAAAGTTTTAAGGCGTAGACGCCGTATGAATGGCAGAACATACAATCTAAAATCCGCGCGTCTAAAAGCGAAACGCCGCAAGGTGATTATCGGTAGAATAATTCTCGCGGTCTTTTTTTTCGGTGGCTTGTGGGGCTCAGTCTATTATCTATCAGGTCTTAATTTTATTACCATTTCTGATGTTGAAGTGGTCGGAGCCACGTCCCTCGCAACTGCAGACATTGCGTCAACGACGGAAGGATTTTTACAGGGACGATATTTTTTCACGATTCCGAAATCAAATATTTTTTTCTATCCGGCCAAAAAAATAGAATCAACTATTCTTGATTCGTATTCTCAGGTCGCTCATGTTGGGGTTAGCTATAAAAATTCTCACGCCATTACGGTCAGTGTCATCGAGCGAAGCCCCAAAGCTTTGTGGTGTCAGGGAAAACCGGAACAGTGTTACTTTTTGGATGACACCGGTTTAATTTTTAGTCCGTTTTACCAAATGGAAGATACGTCACTCGAATTTATTACATTCTATTCTGCCGAAGAAAAAGCGGAACCGATGAAATTGCAATATGTTTCGCCTGATTATTTTAAAAAACTGTTAGATTTTGCTGAACAACTTTCAAGCGCAGGGTTTAAGGTGACAGCTTTTCGAGAACGCCCTGATTTAGATTTTGAGGCTGATTTTTCCGGAGGTCAGAAAATTATTTTTGCCCGCGACGCTGATTTTTCTTTAGTTTTGAAAAACTTTCAAACACTTTTGGTAAGTAGTGAATTTAGCGATGGCAAAGTTTTTAAAAACGTTGAATATGTTGATTTGAGGTTTGGGAATAAGGTCTATTACAAGGAGAGGTAAATACGAACATACGAAAGGGTACGAAAATACGAAAAAATACGAAAACTTTTTACCGTCGCTACGGTTTTCGTATAATTTCGTATTTTCGTTGGCCCGCATTTCGTATCGGAGGGGAGTCAGAACCTTTGTTGACATTTTGTAAACCGTTGTGTAATATGGCGAATATGAAATCGGGCAATAACTATAGCAACTTCTTTTTCTTTGGCTTCTGGGGCACTGCGTCCAGAGCTGATTCCTGCTATCGTTAAAGCTTCTCTCCAACGATATTAGAAACGAGCTCTGGAATGTAACCCAGACTCGTTTTGTTTTAGGTAACTTCATGTTTGGCGCAATTCGCTCAAATCTGAAGTTTCCGAAAACAAAAGCAGATTTTTGACAACTGAATAACTAACAAATTATGAGTACTCAATTACGTCACCGTGTTGCTCGAATGACCAACATCCGTATCCGCAGTGAGCACCCCCTACCTTCGCCGGCGCAGCTCAAAGCTGACTTGCCGATGACTGAAAAGGCTTGGAAAACAATCGGCACCGCCAGGAAAATCGGGCAAAGAATCCTGCGTGGAGTTGATCCGCGCTTCATGCTTGTTCTCGGGCCGTGTTCTGTACACTCCACTGAGGATTGCCTGGAGTATGGCCGATGGCTCTCCGTGCTGCAGAAGAAATTTGGTTCGAGGATTTTCTTCATGATGCGGCTCTGTTTCAGTAAGCCGCGCACCAAGCCAGATTGGACTGGGTTTTGGTCCGATCCTGATCTTGACGGTAGTTATGATATTGAGAAAGGTTGGCGAGAGGGGCGTCGGCTTGCACTGGACTTGTCTGAGTTGGGAATTCCGATCGCCACGGAATACAACGATATCCCGGGTCAGCAGAGGTTTGATGATCTCTACTCGCTGTACTGGATTGGCGCCCGAGAGGTGACCAATCAGCAATTGCGACAGGTGGCCAGTGCGCTTTCGTGCCCCGTGGGATTCAAAAACCCCATTAGCGGACCGTTGCAGCCGGCGCTTGATTCCTTGGCGTTTGCAAAGACCTCGCACTCATTGCCTGCCGTGTCTGATTCCGGCATTATGGCCAAGTTTGAAACCACAGGTAATCCCGACGGATTCCTGATCCTTCGAGGCACACATCATGGTCCGAACTACTGTCCGGAGCAGGTGGCTGAAGCTCAGCACGCCCTAACTGCGCAAGGTTTGTCCCCTCGTTTGGTGGTTGATTTTAGTCACGCCAATTCAGGTAAAGATCACAAGGCGCAGATTGAAGTTTGCCGGTCAGTAGCAAATCAAGTAGCTTCGGGTGTGCCAATTTTTGGCGGGCTATACGAGAGTAATCTGCTCGACGGTAGCCAGAAAATTGTCATTCGTTCGGGACAGAAGCCAACTATTGAGAGCGGGGTTTCCATCACCGATAGTTGTGACGGTCTGGGAAGGTCTCACGATTTGATTAAGGAGCTTTTCGACGCATTAGGTAATCGTTGATCTTTTTGCATAGCCGTCTTGGATTTATCCAGGGCGGTTTTTTATTTGTAATAGATTGCAAAGAAGATTTGTTCTATACTGTGTGGCAGGAAAATTTAAAGTTTAAAACTAAAAATTAAAAACTAAGAACTACAAACTAAAAACCATGAAAAAAACTCCGTTTAAGAATTATTCGGTCAATGTGGAGAAATCGGTAAAGTTGCTCGGGTTGCCGAAAGAATTTATTAAAAAATTAACCACCCCAAATCGAATTCTGGATAAAAAGATTTCAATAACGATGGACAGTGGCAAGAAACAAACCTTTCAAGCCTATCGTGTGCAGTTTAATAATGCTCGCGGGCCGTACAAAGGGGGAATTCGATTTCATCCTGATGCTGACCTCGATGAAGTGAAAGCTTTGGCGGCGGCTATGGCGGTCAAATGCGCAGTGGTTGGGATTCCGCTCGGAGGCGGGAAGGGAGGTGTGGTCTGTGACCCTAAAAAATTGAGCCCAAATGAAATCGAAAAAATTTCTCGAGCTTGGGCAAAAGTGATGACTCCATACATTGGCGCTAACAAGGATATTCCTGCGCCAGACGTCTATACCAACGGTCAGATTATGGCATTTATTTTAGATGAGTTTGAAAAAAATACCGGTAAAAGTGAACCGGGATTAATCACAGGCAAACCACTTTCGCTCGGTGGAAGTTTGGGAAGGGATACCGCAACGGCAGACGGCGGAGCATTTGTGTTACGCGAGTTGGTGAAAGCCCTTGGCATGAAGGAGAGAGGTTTGCGGGTGATCGTTCAAGGTTTTGGTAATGCGGGTGGAACGATGGCGAAAATTTTACAAAAAGCTGGGTATGTCATTGTTGGGATTTCTGATAGTCACGGCGGAATATATAATTCTGTGGGATTTGATGTTGAACAACTTGAGAGAGTAAAGCACGATAAAGGTTCGTTTAAAGATGTTGCAATTAAGGGAGCAAAAAATATTTCAAATGAAGAATTGCTTGTCTCGGATTGTGATGTGCTTATTCCGGCGGCGCTTGACGGGGTGATCCATGTTGGAAACGCAGGAGAGATTAAGGCAAAAATTATTGTAGAACTAGCGAATGGCCCAACTACTCCAGAGGCTGACGAAATTTTGAGTCGAAAAAAGGTATTTTTAATTCCAGATGTGTTGGCAAACGCTGGCGGCGTGACGGTGAGTTACTTTGAATGGGTGCAAAATGTTCAAAATTATTATTGGACGGCAGAAGAAGTGCGGGCGCGACTCGAGCCAATTATGGTCAATAGTTTTAAGGCGGTTTGGCAGATGGCTTGTGCTAAGAAAATTTCGCTTCGTGATGCGGCGTTTGCGATCGGCATTGGAAGGATTACGGAAGCAATGGGGGAGAGAAGCTTGAAGCTGTAAGCTGGTAGCTGAAAGCTTTAAAAAAGAAAATGCCCCCGCGCCGTAGGCGCGGGGGCATTTTCTGATGCCTTATTTTATACCCAGCAATTTTTTAAGTTTAGGCTCATTAAATCCCACAATGATTTCTCCATCAATATCGATGACCGGCACGCCGAGTTGTCCTGACTTTTCGATTGCTTCTTTGCGGGCAACAGGATCAGCTGCGGCGTTTTTATCCGTAAACTGTATGCCGTTGGCATTGAACATGTCTTTTGCCATGTGGCAGAAGTGACAGGTAGGTGTACTATAAATCGTAACTTTTTTCATTTTGTTGATATAACTTCCATATTTGGTGCATTTCTTCGTTGCCCGCTCCGTGCGCTCCTGCGCAGTCGATTCCGACGGAATCGCGTCGCGTAACGTCAATTGAGACGCGACGCACAGCTTAGTCACGTACTCGCGGTCGCCTCAAACTGCACTCAAATCTGGAAGTTTTTAGCTCTGTGGTTAAATTTATTTTTGAAAAACTTTTTTGCGACCTAGTTGATTCATTATACGCTACTGGATTTGAGAGTCAAAAAAGAATAAAAAAATCACCCGAGATTTTGGGTGATTACAGATCATTCGCTGATGGTAGACAGGTCAGCACGAACAGGGTAAACTCTGGGGCGCTTCCTTGCAGCCCGGATAAGACCCACCAATTCGAAAAGGAAGGATTCACTTCCATCACCCCCGAAACGATCAATGGCAAGAAGGGCATCGAGGAGCTTTTCCTGAATGGGGGTACAAACCACTAAGACTATGACTGTTTGTTCGGCCCCTATCTCCTTAGCGAGTGAGGTTTTTTCGCTGATTCCCATACCGACAGGTAGACCGTCCATGAGCTGGTGTGCAAATATTTCGCCATCACTGACACCTTCGAGAATATACCAACGTTTTTTAGGATTCATGAGTTTGCATTCCGCTTTTTCTGGGCTCACTATAGTAAATTTTTGAAAGGTGTCAACCTTGTATAGTTTTCCTCTAAAACTTTGTTATACTAGGCGGGCAAATCGAACATATATCACCAACTAAATTATGAAAAATTTTAATGGTACGCTGGATCTAAATGGTAAAGTATACAAGCACGTCTTTTTTGATGTCGACAAAACTTTAACCCGCAGTCGCTCTCTCATTGAGGATGCGATGAAATCAGCTTTGATGTCTCTGTGTACGGTTGCTGATGTGACGATTGTATCGGGCGCAAAAGAAGAACAAATTTGGAAACAGATCAGTAATGATTTTATAGGGAAAGTTTTTATTTTGGCCCAGAACGGTAATTTTGCTCTGTCCGTTGATCGGAAAGATTTGTGGAAAAATATCTTGTCGGCTGAGGAAAAACGCCAGATTATGGATCATATTAATTTGGTGCGTCAGGAATTTAAAAATTTGTTTGTCGACGTTGATGAAAACGATTTGATTCAAGATCGAGGTTGTCAGATTACGTTTAGTTTTGTCGGACATAATGCCGAATTAACCCGAAAGGAAAAGTTTGACCCTACGGGAGATTTACGTAACAAGATTTTAAAAGAGGTTCCGTTTGTAGCTCCCACACTTGAAGTAAAAGTTGGTGGGACAACTTCCTTCGATTATTTTGCGCGTGGTAAAAATAAGGGGTCAAATATAAAAAAACTGATGGAATTGTTTGGCTGGAAACCCGAGGAGTGTTTGTACATTGGTGACGCACTATTTCCAGGAGGTAATGATGATACGGTCATCGGAGTGTGCGATACATTACAGGTTCAAGGTCCCGAGCAGACCCTCGCAGCAATTCAGAAAATGATTTAAAATACAGTGATGAATTATTCCGCTGAAATCAAAAAGTTTTTTAAAGGAGAAGTTTTTTCCGATGGCAAAATGCTGGGCGCTATGAGCGTGGACGCCAGTATTTTTAAGGTGAAGCCGTCTCTTGTCGTTGCGCCAGTTGATGTTGAAGATTTAAAAAAGCTTGTTGTATTCGTCAGCGAAAAAGCGGGGGATGGGGAAAAAGTTTCGCTAACGGCGCGTTCCGCTGGCACAGATATGTCTGGCGGTCCACTTTCCGAATCGATCGTGGTCAATTTCTTGCCACACTTTGATAAAATAATTTCCACAAGCGAAACCTCCGCAACTGCACAGCCCGGAGTGTATTATCGCAATTTTGAAAAGGAAACTTTGAAAAAAGGGGTGTTGCTTCCGTCGTATCCAGCGTCGCGTGACCTTTGTACCATTGGGGGAATTGTGGCCAACAATTCCGGTGGAGAGAAAACTTTAATCTACGGCAAGACAGAAAAGTATGTTCAGGGTTTAAAAGTGGTACTTGCTGACGGCAACGAATACGAAATAAAACCTTTGAATAATGCTGAGCTTGAAGTGGCAAAGGCACGTAAGGATTTTCTTGGCTACGTCTACAGAAAGATGTTCACCTTGATCGACTCAAATTATGACGTGATTGCCTCTGCCAAACCTTCTGTTTCCAAAAATTCCGCCGGATATTATCTTTGGAATGTGTACGACAAGGTGAAAGGGGTTTTTGATCTTACGAAACTTTTTGTCGGCTCTCAAGGAACACTTGGGCTTATTACTGAAGCCACACTTTCATTGGTCAAGCCGAAGCCTTTCAGTTCGATGCTGATCATTTTTCTGCCAAGTCTCGATCCCTTAGCCGAAATTACTCAGAAAATTTTAAAGTTCAAACCAGAAAGTTTTGAATCATTTGACGACCATACATTTAAGGTGGCGATGAAGTTTTTTCCTGCGATCGTGAAAAAACTCAATAGTAATTTGATAAAACTAGCGTTTCAATTTTTCCCAGAATTTTGGATGGTGGTCACGGGTGGTGTGCCGAAACTAATTTTGATTGCGGAATTTACTGCAGATACGAGAGACCAAGCGTCACGTCTTGCGCGACAAGCCCAGATTGCGGTCAGTCATTTAGGATTGAAAACTAAGATTGCTAAAGATGAAGCCGAGACAAAAAAATATTGGACCTTCAGACGCGAGAGTTTCAATTTGTTGCGCCAGCATATGAAAAATTTACGCACAGCTCCGTTTATCGATGACTTTGCGGTGCGTCCAGAATTTTTACCAGCCTTTCTTCCTAAGCTCGAGGAAATTCTTTCAAGTTACAAAATTACCTACACGGTGGCGGGACATGTTGGTGATGGCAACTTCCACATTATTCCTCTGATGGACCTTAAGAAACCAAGAAGCGTTGAAATTATTAAAGAACTGTCCGACAAGGTGTACAAATTGGTGACGGATTTTCACGGCAGTATTACTGGGGAACACAATGATGGTTTGATCCGAACTTCGTATCTTCCGATGATGTACTCGCCGGAAATTATCAAACTTTTCGAAGAAACTAAAACTATTTTTGACCCGCTCGGTATTTTCAACCCAGGTAAGAAAGTAATAGCTGATAGGGAATACGCATGGGAGCACTTGGACAGGTCATAGAACATGCCCGCCCGAACGTACAAGAGTCCGCTCGGTACGGGCGGGGAACAGGAAACATGGAACACGGAACATAAGAGAAAAGAACCCTGATAATTTGAATTGCATTATCATTCACACATTCGCACGAATGTGTGAATGATAATAGGGGCAATGTTGAGTGTTTTTCTTGAGTGGAAATGGTAGCATTACTGAACAATGTCTCATCTTGTCTTAACGGTTGTTTTTACGATTTTACTTTTCCCAGCCATTTTTATGGTGCTTATTCCCATGATGCCAGCCATGACCTATTTGTTTGGGATGGCTGCGGTGTACGGGCTCGTTGATCGATTTGAACATTTGCAACTCGGCGAGTTGGCGGTGCTCGCTGGAATTTTTTGCATATCACTCATTGTCGATTGGTTTGCGGGAGTTTTAGGTGCGAAATATTTCGGTGCCTCAAAAAAATCTATTTTGTGGGGATGTCTTGGAATACTTTTCGGTAGTATTTTGTTTCCACCATTCGGGGGAATTCCCGGACTTTTCTTGGCGGTGTTTATTTCGGAACTTTTGCTCAATAAAAGCAACGCGGCCGCCTGGAAGGCGGCCGCGGGATCTTTAGTCGGTGCGCTCTCCGGTGTCGCCATCAATCTAATTTTGGCGGTTACTTTTTTTGTACTCTTTATTATTTTTTCGTTTTAAAAGAAAAAAGCCCCGATCCACCATGACGGATCGGAGCTGTACTGGTTGCGATGTTTTCCGTCGGCTTAGAAAAGCCAGAGCGGAGAGACTAAAATGACAAACATCAGTAGTGCAACACACTTGGCAACCTTACTGAGTTTCGGATTGTAGTAGCGCCTGTCGAGGTCATATGACCAGTGGAGAAACAACCGTGTCAGCGTCCCGACTCCAGCGGCTATGTTGTAGGGCTTTGGTGGCATTATTATAAATCCGTACCATGCTGCCAGACCCATGATGATAGAAGCTGCGACGTAGCCATGGTAGGCGACATACTGCCACCAGAATTCAAAGTTCAAGTTCATACATTTCCTTTCGCTGTCTCTAGGAAAAAGTATATCAGCGCGGTGCCAAATCAGCAAAACTTTTAAAAAAGCCCCGATTCGCGAAGCGAATCGGGGCGAGAGCACTCAAGAAATGATCATCCACATGGTGCCCGAGAAAACAATCACTGCGCTCGCTATCATCCAGATGATTGCCCCGGCGTAGGCATGGGGATTGAAGCCTCCTCGTTTTTCAATATACTCTTTCGCCGCGGCTCTTTTTTTCGGGCACCTTCTTTCGATTCCAACAGCGATGTTGTACTGGAGAACAAATTTCCACGTGTAAATGAAGGAGACGAAAACTACAAAAAGTACGACGGGTAGAGTCCAACGCAGAATGGTTACAATCATAAACCTCCTTTCCTGTTTTCTAATGAAAAGTTATCATACAGTAATGAAATCAACAACACTTTGCTTTTTGGTCAAAGGTAACAAGGTGCTTCTCGCAATGAAAAAGCGCGGATTTGGAATGGGAAAATTTAACGGGGTGGGTGGAAAAGTTGAGAGGGTCGAATCAATCGTTGATGCCTGCGTTCGAGAAGCACAGGAAGAGATTGGGGTTGAAATTAATAAGGGCACACTTACGCCTCGGGCACATCTTCAATTTTATTTTGACGGCAGGCCTGAGTGGGATCAAGTGTGTCACGTCTTTGTTGCCAAAAAATGGGAAGGCGAACCTGTTGAAACTGAAGAAATGAAGCCGGAGTGGTTTCCTGTTGCTCAATTACCATTTGAAAAAATGTGGATCGACGACCCACTGTGGTTGCCAAAAGTCTTGGCTGGGCAAGCACTGAAAGCAGAATTTCATTTCACTGCCGATGGGTCGAAACTGTTATCTCACGCGATTGAGAACGTCCAAAAATTGGATAATTAATAGTGCGCTGGATCGCCAGTGCTACGTACCATTGGTTTGATCGGTACTTTTTTAATAATTTCCAAAATTTCATCGTCGTCGTCAGTAATAGTGTAGAGGTTCATGTCCTCGGCGTTGATAGTCTTGTGTCTCCCGAGCATGACGTTTTTAATAAATACCTGTAGGTCATCCCAAAAGTCGTGCCCAACTAAAATGATTGGAATTTTTCTAATTTTTCGCGTTTGAATGAGTGTGAGGATTTCAAACATTTCGTCCAACGTGCCAAAGCCTCCGGGGAAAAATAAATAGGCTTCGGCGGCGAAGGAAAGGGCAACCTTTCTGGCGAAGAAGTAATCAAACTCGATAGCGTCGGTAGTGTAGTGATTTGTTCCCTGTCGTTTTTGAAGTCTGATGTTGAGGCCCACTGAAGGGTTGCCGATTTCAAACGCACCACGATTGGCCGCTTCCATGATACCACCTCCGCCACCGGTCAAAATCGTATAGCCGAGTTCAGAAATTTTTCGCGCCAAGTTTCTTGCTTGCTCATAGTGAGGATTGTTATCAGTAAAACGCGCCGAACCGAAAAAAGTTACTGACTTATTGTAATTTTTAATAAATTCAAAACCGTGCGTAAATTCGTGATCAATTCTGTGAACCTTTTCTTTTATGATCCGATGAATTTTTTCTGAATCAAGCTCTTCTGGGACAGTTTCGTTGGGGTTGTTGTTTTCCATAATATGTATCGATTGGCTTCATTTTACGGTATGGTTGGTTTTTTGCAAAGCTTATAAATACAAAATACAAATTTGGTACGAATATACGAATCTCACTATTTGTACTTTTGTATTGATTTGTATTTCGTATTTATGTGAATATGTAATTTTTAATCTTCTGATACAATAGTGAAGTACTTAGTAATTTATCTAATTCCAAAATGAAAAAATTATCGAGGACAGAGTGGATTGGAGTTATAATCGCTTTAGTGGTCACGTTTGGCATGTTGTTTTTTGGCAATATTGTTTTTCAGCCGGCAACACAGACGCCCACACCAGCAGAAATTCCTCAAGTTTCTGTTGATACAACTAATACGGTTCAGATTTAAGACACAGAAAAACCCGCCGCGCAAGGCGCGGCGGGTTTTTCTGTTATTTTCTTTGAAACATTTTGCACCTTTCAATGGTTATCTTTCAAGGTAAGGACTTTGAAATGAGATTCACAAGTCTTTTTTTCTCTCGGTGCGGACATCGTTTCAAGCGAAGAGGAGGGTTGTTGGATTACCAACAGTGTTTGTGCTTGTCCGCACAACATATCCCCGACTTAAATTTTTCCCATGAAAATATTACGGGCAGTGGGATTTGGGTTCCTCATCATCATTCTCCAACTTTTAGTTCCTCGCATGTTTAGCAGTTTCGAGGACGTGGTTGTGACAACCTTCCAAACTGCACAAGTCATTATGAGCGTTTCAAGTGGCGCGGTTAAAAGTGGAACCTATCCGCTTCTGCCATTTGATCCTCCTCATAATTAGTTTTGAAACCGATGCACGCTGCATCGGTTTGTCGCTGGCATTTTTGATAAAACCTTTCTTTCTGCTATGCTGACAGGAAATGGGAGCGATTAATTTTAAAATTGAACAGAAATTCCCGCGCGGTCGACTTGGCCGCGCGGGAATTCTCACAACTCCTCACGGCGAAATTCAAACTCCGGCTTTTGTTACGGTTGGAACTAAGGGCACGGTCAAGTCTTTGACGCCCGAACAAGTAAAAGATCTAGGCGCGCAAGTGGTTTTGGCAAACACCTACCATTTGTATCTCCAACCCGGCGAAGAAACCATGAAAAAAGCTGGCGGTTTAAATACGTTTATGAATTGGTCGGGTCCTACCATGACCGACTCTGGTGGCTTTCAAGCTTTTTCTCTCGGCGCTGCTTTTGGTAAAAAAATTAACAAGCTCGCGGAAGTGACACAGGGGGCGAGACCAAACAAAGACATTGATGAGCGAGACGAATTGGGCGCTTTTGCCAAAATTACTGAAGATGGTGTGGAATTTAAATCCGTACTCGATGGCAGTACCCATTTTTTTACACCAGAACGTTCAATGGAAATTCAGCATGCCATTGGCGCTGATATGATTTTTGCTTTTGATGAGTGCACGTCGCCGATTGCGCCATATGAATATCAGAAGGAGGCCATGGCGCGGACACATCGGTGGGCGACTCGAAGCCTCAGAAGGCATCGAGAGTTGCAAGTTGAAAGTGAAAAGTTAAAAGTAGAAAACCAGGCATTGTTTGGCATCGTGCAGGGTGGGCGTTTTGAGGATTTGAGAAAGGAAAGTGCCAAGATAATTGGGGAGATGGATTTTGACGGATTTGGTATCGGTGGATCATTTGAGAAAAAAGATATGAATACTGCCGTGGGCTGGGTCAACGCGCTTCTGCCAGAAAATAAACCACGACACCTTTTAGGAATCGGTGATCCGCTCGATCTTTTTGATGCGGTGGAAGAGGGTTGTGATTTATTTGATTGTGTGGCGCCGACACGTATTGCCAGACATGGCACGCTCTACACTCCAAATGGTTTGTTGCATATTACTGGCGGATCGTACCGAAATGATTTTTCTCCGGTTGTCGAAGGGTGCGGTTGTTACACCTGCAAAAATTTTACAAAAGCCTATCTTGGCTATCTTTTCCGCGCTCGAGAATTTTTAGCCTATACCCTTGCTTCAATCCACAATCTGTATTTTATAATTCATTTGGTTGATACTATCCGGCAATCTATTCTCGATAATACTTTTGAAAAAAACAGAGACGATTTTTTTCTCAAATACAAATAATTTCAGACCACTTTGGTTATCCCCAGGTCATTTGACGAGCGTACAGGCTCGTGTACAATAAAAATATGTCACATAGGCAATTCTGCGTCGACGTCACCAAGTCAAATCTCGAAAAACTTCGAGGTCTCTTTTGTGTGATGTAGGAAAAGCCAAAATCTCAAATCATAAATCACAAAAAAGAGTCCTCGAAAGGGGACTCTTTCGTTTTTACCTTACCACTTCCGTGTTGAGGACGAAAAACGAAGTTTGAACTTTGGAAATTTTGGTTATGTCAGATCATCAATCGACGAATGGTCACGCAGTTCTTGCCAAGAAGTTTGGTTCGAGTCGGCCCGCGCGCGAGGAGCATGGGACAAACGGCTGGTCGGGGGGACACGCAAAAGTGTTTTACATAGGACACGGATGGGTCGCGCTGGTAACGAAAGACGAACGAAATTCTCGCCCTCACATTGCAGATGGTGAGGCGTTTGTCTCGCGCCGGTCGTATCTTTTTGCGCAGAAGGTACATGGAAATTTTGGCTGGAAAAGGGGCGGGGTGGGAACGATTCGGCAACGGGTTATGTACCACTACATTCTTGGGTGGGTTTCGCCTCGTACATTTTGGGAACACATGCGTGAACCGGACCCAAGGGTTCGTGAAATCTGTGGCGCTTCAGTGTCACCTGATTGATGGGTGGGAGTTCGTTACCGCAGAAAATTTTACAAATTTTCTGCGGTTTTTTATTGTAACTGCGGAGAATACCCCGCCCGCTCTGGGGCGGGGAGGAATCCGCAACGAGAATTGAGCGTCGGCGGAGCCGACTCTTCTACAACAAAGTTTGCCCCGTTGCCTCGCCTAATACCCCGCCGAGGTCTTCCGAGGGAACCGCTTGCGGCGGGGATAGGACGAGGACAAACTTTATTGTCTAAACTTGTCTCTCGCGATATAGTGTTGATCATGGAGGGCAGATTCAAAATAAAAAGTCAATTTGAACCTGCGGGCGATCAGCCAAAAGCTATTTCCGCATTAGTAGATGGCATGAAAAAAGGGTATCAGCACCAAACGCTACTTGGTGTGACCGGTTCTGGAAAAACTTTTACCGCCGCCAATGTTATACAGGCGGTTCAAAAACCTACGTTAGTCATTGCTCACAATAAAACTCTCGCCGCCCAGCTTGCTCAAGAATATCGAGAATTTTTTCCCGACAACGCCGTTCACTATTTCGTTTCTTATTACGATTACTACCAGCCGGAAGCGTACATGCCGGTGACTGATACCTATATTGAAAAAGAAGCGGTGATCAACGAGGAGATTGATCGTCTGCGACACGCTTCAACTCAAGCACTCCTGAGCCGCCGAGATGTCATTATTGTGGCTTCGGTTTCCTGTATTTACGGATTGGGTTCACCAGAAGAATATCAAAAAGTGAATATGAAATTGTCGAAAGGTCAGGAGCTTGTTCGAGGTGACTTGATGCGCGCCTTGATTAAAGTTCATTACGAACGCACGACGCTTGATCTTTCTCCTGGACAATTTCGCGCACTTGGCGATGTGGTAGAGGTAATGCCCGTAAGTGAACGAGTAATTTACCGGATTGAATTTGAAGATGGAATTATTGCTCGAATTGTTGAGGTAGATGCAACCACTCGGCAGATTCGCAGTGAGCCCGAATCGGTTTTTATTTTTCCAGCCAAACACTTTATTTCTGCTGAAGAAGATCGCGCTAAGGCCATACAGACCATTCAGAGCGAGCTCAAGGATCAGTTGAAAAAATTCGAAAAAGAGAAAAAACTTTTGGAAGCCGAGAGAATCAAACGTCGAACGAAGTATGATTTAGCCATGATTAAAGAAGTCGGGTATTGCAACGGAATCGAAAATTATTCAAGACATTTTTCTGGCAAACTCCCGGGTGAAGCGCCCGATACCTTACTTTCATATTTTCCTAAAAAACCCGACGGCACGGCAGATTTTTTGACGATTATCGACGAGTCACATATTACGGTGTCACAAATTGGTGGAATGTACGCGGGAGACAAATCTCGCAAGGATACTTTGGTGGAGCATGGTTTTAGATTACCAAGCGCGCGAGACAATCGTCCACTGAAGTTTGAGGAATTTGAAAAACGTGTGGGGCAGGTTTTGTATACGTCGGCCACTCCGGGCAAGTATGAAATTGAAAAAAGTAATTTGACTAACGGTTCGGAAAAACTTGGTCAGGTAGTCGAGCAAGTTATTCGACCCACGGGACTTATTGATCCTGAAATTATTATTCGACCAATTCTTGAGAAAGCCAATTACAAGGGTCAGATCTACGATTTTATTGCTGAAGCGGAAAAAGTAATCAAAAGCGGTGAACGAGTCATTGCGACCACGCTGACCAAAAAAATGGCGGAGGATTTGAGTGTGTTTTTGAAGGAGAAGGGAATTAAGTCGGAGTATCTTCATAGTGATATTAAAACCATTGAACGAATAGAAATTTTGACTCGGTTTAGAAAAGGTGAATTTGATTGTTTAGTTGGTATTAACCTCCTGCGTGAAGGACTGGACTTGCCTGAGCTGGCTTTCATTGGAATTCTTGATGCGGACAAGGAGGGATTTTTGCGATCCGAAACCGCGCTCATTCAAACTATCGGTCGCGCCGCTCGAAATATCAGAGGGCGAGTGATTTTGTACGCGGATCGGCTGACCGGTTCTATGGAGCGAGCCATCGGAGAAACTAATCGCCGTCGTACTCTTCAGGTTGCGTACAACACCAAGCACGGCATTACTCCAAAGACTATTACCAAAAAAATTCACGACATTACGGAAGAACTTGATTTGCATAAGAAAACGGTTCGGATGTTGGTGGCGATGGATATGGCCGTGGCCCCAAAAAATCGTGAGAAACTCATAAAAGAAAAAGATCGTCAGATGAATTCGGCAGTAAAAATTTTGGACTTTGAAACCGCAGCGCTGCTTCGAGATGAGATTGCCGAACTTCAGAGGTTGATTGCGCTTGAGGGAAAACCGGAACCGGAATTTAAAAAAGAGATTTCTGCAAAGGCACTTCCGAAAATGAATAGAAAAAATAAAAAATAGTTTAAGAAAAGCCGCCGCGCCTCTCCGACTCGGCGCGGCGGCTTTGTGGTAGAATTATCATTGAAATTAGTATTATTGCTAGTGTGCGTTTCTGAAAAATGAGTATAGATTTTAAAATAAATCCAGTTCCCAAAGCGACCATAGCTATTAGCTTAGTTATGATCGCTTCTTTCGCTCTTACGCAGTATCAACCTCTTGATAGAGCAGCCAAACCTGTAGATTTTAACCAATGTCTTGATGACGAATTTCCACAATGCGTGTCTTATGTTCCTTATTTTTTAGGGAAAGTGTGCGCCCCAGACAGCACTTTTTTCTGCCACAATGTGAGGATTGTTGATGACACATGTTTGTTTTCAAGTGATGTCATTAACCGCTGTCACTCCAAAGAAGATAGATTTTATTTAAATCTTGGTTTTACACCCGCTCTGTTTAAGGAGAAGGGCACAATCTTTCCCTTTATTACCGCACTCTTTTTAGAAAGAAACTTCTTACGCTTACTTTTTAATCTCATTTGTTTTTTCTTGGTAGGGGCATTCATTGAAAAGAAATTTGGAGGTCTACGTTTATTTCTCATCTATATTTTCGCTGGTATTGGTGGTTCGTTATTATATTATTTTCTTTCTCCCACGAGCACTGAACCAATCATGGGGATGTCAGCGTCAGTTTTTACTTTAATTGGGGTGTATCTTGCGCTCGATGAAAATTTTAAAAAATATTACAAAGCTGCGATTTTACTTCTGTTCGCAAGTTGTACGTTGCTGCCTATCGAAAGTTACATTGGAATTTACCCTGTGTATGCTATTGTCTTTCTGATTGGTGTAATCGCTACGTATTTTTTGAAGGGCAAAAAAATCCAACTCGCTTTGTAAATTGCCCCCCATTTCTTTTTTCCAAACTTTTCTGGTATAGTAATTTAGTCACTCACCCTACGGCCTGCCGTGGGGTCTGTATTCGTAAAAACATATGAATAAAAACTCCAGCGAATTAGAAAAAATAATTGTAAAAGGAGCGCGGACGCACAACCTCAAAAACATTACGGTTGAAATGCCTCGTAATAAGATGGTGGTTTTTACCGGTCTTTCAGGCTCAGGAAAATCATCCTTGGCGTTTGATACCATTTTTGCCGAAGGTCAAAGGCGATACGTTGAATCTCTTTCCTCTTACGCCCGCCAATTTTTGCGCCAAATGCAAAAGCCTGATGTCGATGAGATCCAGGGACTTTCGCCAGCTATTTCCATTGATCAAAAATCTCGGTCAAACAATCCGCGTTCAACCGTGGCGACCATTACTGAAATTTACGACTATTTAAGAATTCTATTTGCTCGCACCGGCGTGCCGCACTGTCTTTTGTGTGATCGACCAATCAAAAAACTTTCTCACGAAGAAATTATTGAAACTATTTTGGACACCGTGAGAGATTTAAACAGCAAAGGTTCCGAAAAAGTTGTTATGGGTGTTCCAATAAACACTCTGAAGGTGAAAATTTTTGCTCCGCTCGTGGTAGGCCGAAAAGGCGAGTACTACCAGCTGTTGTACGATTTACTAGGCAAAGGCTACAGCACGGTAAAAGTTGACGGCGAAATTAAGAAACTGCGCGAACAAATAATTATTTCAAAAAATAAAAAACACGACATCGATGTGTTAGTCGATGAGTTTTTTGTTACTGAACTCACCGATAAGAAAAATGGCGTCCCTGAAAGATTGAGCGAGTCAGTTGAACGAGCGTTACAAGAATCTAAAGGCTTACTTAAAATTCAAACTCCAACAGAGGAGAGATTGATTTCTGCTAAATTTATGTGTCCGTACGATGGTTTTTCCTATCCAGAAATTGAACCTCGCCTTTTCTCTTTTAATTCACCATACGGAGCCTGTCCTGAATGTAACGGTTTGGGTACGCGACATTTTTTTGGCGATGAAGTTTGTCCGAAATGTAATGGGGCGAGATTACGTGAAGAAGCACTCCATGTCTATTTCGGTGGTTCTCATAAAAATGGTGGCCTCAATATCGTTGAACTTGTAGCACTCTCCATCAAAAACGCCCGAGAATTTTTTGAAAAATTAAAACTCTCAGCGAAAGATAAGGAAATCGCCAAAGTGCTGTTGAAAGAAATCGAGTCACGCTTGGATTTCATGATCAATGTTGGGATCGAATACATGTCGCTTGATCGTCGTGCACATACGCTTTCGGGTGGTGAAGCGCAACGTATCAGACTGGCCTCACAGCTCGGTTCTGGTTTGGTTGGTGCTTTGTATGTTTTGGATGAACCAACCATTGGACTTCACTCAAAGGATAACGACAAACTTATTAAAACTTTGCTTCACCTGCGCGATATCGGGAATACTATTCTTGTTGTTGAACACGACGAAGAAACTATTCTTTCGTCTGACTATTTAATAGATATTGGCCCGGGCGCTGGCGTTCACGGTGGAAAAGTTGTTGTTTCCGGTTACATTGAAGACTTGCTTGGCGCTAAGAAAAACGATTCGAAATCTTTAACCTTGGATTATTTGCGTGGAGATAAAAAAATTCCTGTTCCTGAAAAAAGGCGTGATAACGAAGCCGGAACTTTGCGTATTCGCAATGGCAATATTTTTAACATTAAAGGTCTCAACGCCGACATTCCACTTGGCCGACTTGTAGCGGTGACTGGAGTTTCTGGTTCTGGAAAATCTTCCTTTGTCTACGAAATTTTGTTTAAAAATTTACAAGCGAGGCTCGAACGACGCTATCGAACCGCCGAAATTTTTAATTGCTCGAGTTTTACTGGTACAGAATATCTTTCTCGCACAATTTTGATCGACCAAAGTCCCATTGGCCGTACACCGCGATCAAATCCAGCAACCTATACAGGCGCGTTTACGTTTATTCGCGAACTGTTTGCGGAATCACCCGAAGCAAAGGTGCGAGGCTGGAAGGCCAATCGTTTTTCCTTCAACGTGAAGGGGGGACGATGTGAGGCTTGCCAAGGTAACGGAGAAATCGCTGTCGAAATGCACTTTTTACCCACGGTGTATGTGCCCTGCGAAGTGTGCGAAGGTAAACGCTTCATGAAGGAAACACTCGAGGTGACTTACAAGAAAAAAAATATTTATCAGGTGCTCGGCATGAACATCGAACAGGCTTTGAAATTTTTCGAAGATATTCCGGCCATCTATGATCGACTTAAATCACTTGAAGAGGTCGGGCTCGGATACTTGGAACTTGGCCAGTCAGCTACAACGCTTTCGGGCGGCGAGGCTCAGCGTGTCAAAATTTCTTCCGAGCTCTACCGACAACACGTTGAGAAAACTATTTATATTTTGGATGAGCCAACGGTGGGACTTCATTATGAAGACGTCAGGAAGCTCGTGGAAATTTTGCAAAAACTGGTAGATCACGGCAATACTGTAATTGTGATTGAGCATAACCTCGATGTTGTTAAGTGCGCCGATTATCTGATTGATTGTGGGCCACTCGGCGGAGAGGGAGGAGGAAAAATTATTGCCAAAGGCACACCGGAAGAAGTGGCGAGAACCAAAGGGTCGTTCACCGGAGAGTATCTAAAGAAGATTCTGTAATTATTTTGGAAATTAAAAATGCCAGCTGAGTTAGCTGGCATGTCTTGACCGATAAGGACCCGAAAGACTTGGGTGGATGCGAGAACTGCCACCAAGGAGAGAGAAGTCAAAAATTTCACGACATCTTTGCCCTGCTGCAAAGCTTTTCATGTTCTCAAACATTCTTGCAGAGACTTCCCCAATGACCAATTCATGTGGTAGATCCGTTCGGGTGTCGAGGTTCGCTTCGAGATGTATTTGATCAAATAGCAGGAGCGTTTTGTGGAAAAAGTCCCTCCAGTTCCCAATTTGGGATCGGATTGCGTTTTCTGCAATGAAGCGGACCACGTCTGCGACGGTTGGATTCATAAAAATTTGCCGATATCTGAAAAATAATATAGCATTCATAGCATGCTCCGTCAACACTACCAGAAAAAAAATTTACCAGACACCCCGGGTGTTTATTTTTTCCTGGGTAAAAATCGGAAAATTCTCTACATTGGGCGAGCGACATCTCTCAAGGAACGAGTAAGAAGCTATTTCAGCGCTGATTTGTTTGACACTCGAGGTCCGCAGATTATTGAAATGGTTTCGAAAGCCTCCCAGCTTGATTTCAAAAAGACTGATTCAGTGCTCGAAGCGATTATTCTTGAAGCTGACCTAATCAAAAAATTTCAACCGTATTACAACACCAGGGAGAAGGATGATAAAAGTTTTAATTGTGTAGTAGTTACAAAGGAAGATTTTCCACAGATTCTTGTAGTTCGAAAAAAGGATATTGACCCCGCGTCAGTTTCGGTTTGGTACGGTCCTTTTCCGAGTGGGGGACAGTTGCGAGATGCCCTAAAGATTGTCCGTAGGATTTTTACGTTTCGCGATGCAAAATGTTTTCCCAATCAGGGACGTCCATGTTTTAACAGGCAAATTGGTTTGTGCCCCGGGGTTTGTACGGGAGAAATTTCCAAAGCTGATTATGGAAAAATCATTACTAACATTAAGTTATTTTTTACGGGGAAGAAAAATCAGATATTAAAAAAACTCGAGAGAGAGATGGCTTTGGCCGCCAAGAAATTACAGTTTGAACACGCCCACGAAATTAAGAAAACGGTTTTTGCACTAAGACATATCCAGGATGTCAGTTTAATAAAAACTTCCTCAAAAAATCTCGATACACAAAGTTTCGTGAGAATTGAAGCGTACGACGTGGCACATATTTCTGGAACGGATGTTGTCGGCGTTATGGTGGTGGTTGAAAATGGTGAGCCGAAAAAGCAGGATTATCGAAAATTTAAAATCCGCGGCGGGTTTGGCAATAATGATGTGGCCAGTTTGAAAGAAGTTTTGGAAAGACGGTTGAATCATCCCGAGTGGCCGTTGCCGACTCTTTTTGTGGCAGACGGAGGTGTGGCGCAGAAATCAGTTATAGAAGGTGTGTTACGAACCCGAAATTTGTCGAAGGATGTTGTAGCGGTCACTAAAAATGAAAAACATCGTCCGGAAAAAATACTTGGGGATCCTGTTTTGATAAAAGCTCACGAAAAATCTATTTTGCTTGCGAATGCTGAAGCTCACCGATTTACCCTAGCTTTTCATCGTAAACGAAGAACAAGTTCTTGGAAGTAAAGATTTAACTGTTTTTTCCCCATGCTTCATGTTCCCCGCCCGTACCGAGCGGACTCGTTCCGTTCGGGCGGGCATGTTACGTGCTCCATGTATGCGTGATATAATTTAGCAATGGCATCTCGATCAAAAATCCGAGTTGGGGTTGTTCGCGGAGGTAAATCCAAGAGACACCACCATTCGTTAAAAACCGGCTCACAGGTTTTAAAGAGTTTGCCTGAAAATTACGCTCCTGTTGATGTTTTTATTGATCAGGCCGGGGTTTGGCATATTCATGGTGTGGCAATAGATCCAGTAAATGCTTTCAAAAAAATCGATGTTATTTTCAACGCAACCCATGGTGAGTCAGGAGAAGATTTGAAGTTACAACGAGCCCTCGATATTTTTAATATTCCGTATACTGGCTCTGGTCATCTCGCCGCATTATTTTCAAACCACCAAGGTCATGAAAAAAATATTTTAAAGAGTCAGGGAATCCGAATGCCGGTGTATAAGATTTTTAAAAAAGAGATCATTGATACGATGAGTCTTCTCGATATCTGGAAAAGTATTACCAATCCATCGCTGATACGACCTGCAGTGTCAAACACAGCCGGAGTTTCTATCGTAAGAATTTTTTCCGATTTGAAGTCTGCGCTTTCTAAAGCTTTCGAATTTTCTCCAGAAATTATTATCGAAGAATCTGTTGCTGGTAGGGAAGCGGCATGCGGAATACTGGAACAGTATCGTGGGGACGCTTTGTATTCTTTGTTGCCCGCGGAGTTAGTTTTTAGTAAAGATACCGATCGAAGTGTAGAAAACATTTTTAGCCCCGGTCGATTTTCTGAAATTGAAAAAATGAAAATTAAGGATATGGCAAAAAAAATTCACGAGGTACTAGGTCTCCGGCATTACTCACAGTCGCACTTTGTCGTATCTCCAACTCGTGGAATTTATTTTTTGGGTGTAGATACTTTGCCAAGCCTATCGCCCGATTCAGCATTTGGGAAATCAATAGATTCCGTAGGGCTCTCTCTCGAGGGTTTTCTTGACCATTCAATCAAACTTGCGCTTAGCTCGCGTAGAGGGTAATATCTTGGAGTTAGGTTTTAGTCGAATTTGTACTTTTGTTTAAATTGGGCCCATAGCTCATCTGGTAGAGCGCCTCATTTGCAATGAGGAGGTAAGCGGTTCGAGCCCGCTTGGGTCCACTGATAGCAAAAAACCTCCACTGCTGGAGGTTTTTTGCTATCAGTGGAAGCCGCAGAAATATTTTGTCAGCAGACGAAATGTCGAGCGGGCGAGTAGCAACGAGTGTCGCGAGACTTCGCGAACACTTACGTAAATTGCGAGGCCTTGCGAAGCGATTTACTTAGTGATTCGTGATACACGATGTTGAAAAAAGATCGCGAGATTTTTCCGTCAGGAAAAATACTTGTGATACACATGCAAAAAACCTTTGAGCGATGGCGAGCCGGGGGTCGCGAAATTTTGCTTGCGACGGCAAGCAAAATATTTGTGATACACAAATAATAAAATTTCTCAATTTGATACGTCAACAAGAAATTGTTACTATTTCCTATGTCCAATTTGGGCCTATAGTCTAGTAGTACGACGCGTCATTCGCATTGACGAGGCGGGGGTGCGATTCCCCCTAGGTCCACTGAACAGAAGAAACCTGCCCAGTGGCAGGCTTCTTCGTATCTGTGCAAGTCGGAGTTGTTGCACCCAGATCAATTTTCTTGTAGTGTGACAGAAGTACACAGATTTTCGTTATGCTTCTTTTAAAACTTTCTTTGGCATGTGGTCTAGTGCTTGCGTACTGTTACGTTTGGGGCTATTTCGATTATCGGCTCGCCAAGCGTAAAAAGGCTGAAAAGGACTGGTGGGCAGAGATTGTTCTAACTGCGGGATTCTTTTCGCTCCTGTGCACCTCAATGTTTTTTCTGGTGTCGGAACTAATGAAGTTGCGGTTTCAAAACCTTTCCGATTTTGCTGAACTTTCCGGTGTCATCCTAAGTCTCGGTGTTACGGTTGTAACAGGCACTCATTTTTATCAAGATTGGGAAGAGCGTTATCTGCGGGAAGAAGTCCTTGAAACCTTGAGTCGTCTACGTTGCAAGACGTAATTACTTTTCTGTAGCCGCTCGACATACCGCGCGGTTTTTCTTTTGTCTTTTCCTTAAAAACGAAGTAAAATAGTGATTCTATGCTAGCCTTCGACACGAAACCTAAACATAAGGGCACCGGGATTGCTACAACCTTCGATGTACTCAAGGCTTTTTGGCGTGGTCTTCGGCCAAACAAACTTTCGCTTTTCATAATTTTTTCGAGCGCGATTTTTGCCAACGCTGTGTCAGTTGTCATTCCTATTTATTATAAGAATTTCTTCGATGTTCTAAATCTCGGCACTCTCTCCGTTTCCGATAAAAGTCCACAATTATTTAGTATCATCTTTCTTATCTTGGTTTTAAATATCATCCAGTGGGTAGGGTGGCGCATTGCCACATTCTCCTCCTCCTATTGCGATTCGAGAGTCATTGCCCGACTGCGTCAGCAAGCTTTTGAGTACATGATCAATCATTCCTACTCTTTTTATGCCAACAACTTTACCGGCTCTTTGGTTCAGCGCGTCAACCGTTTTGCCCGGGCCTTCGAGGTTTTTCAGGATAGAATTGTCTATGAAATTTTGCCACTCGTGGTGCAGGTGATCGGCATCTGTTTCGTACTTTGGTTTACCAGCCACATCATTACTGAAGTTTTGCTCGCTTGGGTTTTTGTATTTTTGCTTTTTAATTATCTTTTTTCCCGTTGGAAATTAAAATATGATGTCAAACGTGCCGCTATGGACTCCTTTACGACAGGTGTTTTGGCTGACGCCATCACAAATCAAAACACCATTCATCTTTTTACGGGTGTGAAATCCGAATCAAAATATTTTCGCGAAGTGACCAATGAGCAAGCTCGATTGACACGATTTGCCTGGAACCTGCAAAATGGCGTGGAAACAGGGCAAGCACTTCTACTTATTTTCATTGAATTTTTGTTATTCTATTTTGCCATCAAATATTGGCAGACCGGAGCCATAACTGTCGGCTCGTTTGTCTTGATCCAAGTCTATTTGTTAGGACTCAACGGTAAGCTCTGGGGCATCAGTAGAATTATTCGCAGTATGTACGAATCGATTGCCGATGCCAAGGAAATGGTTGATATTTTGAAGTTGCCGCAGGACATTTTGGATGCGGCAGATGCCAGCATACTTTCTGTTCCCTCAGGTTCAGTCGACTTTCATAATGTTGATTTTTCTTTCGGCGGCGAACAGATTGTTCTCCAAGGTTTAAATCTAAAAATTGCCGCAGGGGAGAAGGTGGCTTTGATCGGCCCGTCTGGCGCGGGTAAATCAACATTCGTAAAATTGTTACTCCGTCTGTACGATGTATCCGCTGGGGGAATTTCAATTGATGGGCAGGAGATTCGAAATGTTACGCAGGAAAGTTTACGAAAAAATGTCAGTTTGGTGCCACAAGATCCGATTCTTTTTCACAGAACCCTTCTTGAAAATATCCGCTACGGACGAAGAGAGGCGAGCGAGGCTGAAGTGTACGAAGCGGCACGATTGGCGCATTGTGATGAGTTTGCGCTTGGGTTGCCGCAAAAATACGACACGTATGTCGGAGAGCGTGGCATTAAGCTTTCTGGTGGGGAACGTCAACGCGTGGCAATTGCTCGAGCTATCCTTAAAAACGCACCGATTTTAGTTCTTGATGAAGCCACCTCAAGTCTCGATTCTCACTCCGAGTCTCTTATTCAAGATGCGCTCGATAAACTGATGAAAGGTAAGACAGTTATTGTCATTGCTCACCGACTTTCAACCATTCGAAAAATGGATAGAATTATTGTGCTTGAGAAAGGAAAGGTGATTGAGGAGGGAAGTCATGATGATTTACTGAAGAACAGCGCGAGTTTGTATACTAAGTTGTGGAATCTTCAAGCTGGTGGTTTCATCCAAGAGTAGAACATCCGCCTTTGGCGCATTTCATTGTCGCCAGCTCCGTTTGCTTCCGCAATGTCGATTCAGTCGGAATCGTGTCGCGCAACGTCCATTGAAGCGCGACCTACGTTTTAGTCGCAAAATCGTTTGCGCCTCGAATTGCATCCAGCAGGTTAGATTTTATTTACTCTAAAGTTATGTCCTACCGAATTCGACTAATTGAAAAAAAAGAAATTGCAAAAGATGCGACCTGTTTTGTTTTTGAAAAGCCAAAGGGTTTCAAGTACAAAGCCGGTCAGTGTGCAGACTTCACGCTTCCTCTGCCAAAAGGTTTAGAGAGTCAGAATCTCACAAGAACATTTACACTCTCTTCAGCTCCTCACGAAAAGACAATCTATATTGTTACCAAAAATACTCAAAGTGATTTTAAAAAGCTGCTTTTCTCTTTTCGAGTTGGTCAGCGAGTGAAACTAGAGGGACCGTTCGGTACCTTTTTTCTGAGAGAAACTCTTTCAAAGCCCTTAGTTTTTATTGGGGCAGGGATCGGTGTCACGCCTTTTGCCAGTATTTTGAAGGAAGCCTTTTTTAAGAATGAGGATCGGAATATTATCTTTATGTATTCCTACAGGCACGATACATCGGCAGTTTTTTTAGATGATTTCTTATCCTACGCTAAGCAGCATAAAAATTTTTCATTCACAGCCCTACAAACTGCAAAAAGTTCTACAAAAAAAACAATCAAGCCCCGGCTGGATAAGAAGTTTCTAATGTCCTTTATCAAAAACCCAGGTGAACAGTCGTTTTACATCTCAGGTCCGATCCCTTTTATTGTTCGAATTCGAGAAATTTTGTTGGAGCTCAACATATCTGATGAAAATATCAGAACCGATGAATTCACTGGCTACTCAGAGTAAGGTCGCGCAACAGGCTAGCTTTTGTTAAACTTAAGGTATTAGTAATTCACATTGAACTATGCTTAAAGAATTTTTAATGAAAAAGATGCTTCAGTCGAAGCTCAAGGATGTTCCGAAAGAAACCCAGGAGAAGTTGTTACTTATGGTTGAGAAAAACCCTGATTTTTTTATGAAAGTGGCCGAGGAAATTAAAGAAAAAATTAAAACCGGCAAAAGTGAGATGGATGCGGCGATGGAAGTAATGACAAACCACAAAGCAGAGCTCGAGAATTTGCAAAAATAACCTTATAAATTATGAAATCCAAAAAGATTTTTATACTGCTCGGTCATCCTGACAAGGAGATGCTGTGCGGATCGTTTGCTGATACATACGAAAAGGCGGCAAAAGAGGCGGGTCACGAGGTACGAAGGACTAACCTCGGTGATATTAAGTTCGATCCAATTCTCCACAAGGGTTATCGGGAGATTCAAGCGCTTGAACCAGATTTAATCAAAGCAGAAGAAGATATAAAATGGGCAGAGCATTTTGTTATTTTTTACCCAAGTTGGTGGTCAACCATGCCAGCACTTCTCAAGGGATTTTTTGATCGAATCTGGTTACCCCATTTTGCTTTTCAGTTCAAATCAAGCGGCATGGGAGCGGGCTACTTTTGGAGTAAGCTCATGAAAAAAAAGACCGCCCGAGTTTTTGTCACTTCAGATTCAAATCCATTCTTAGCTCGTATTTTGTTCGGTGACACTACGAATGAAATTAAGAAGTGCATTCTTTGGTTCGCTGGATTTAAGGTCCACGTGAAGAAAGTCGGACCGCTTAAATTTATAAAAGAAGACGGTGTCAAACGATGGAAAGAAAGATTTGAAAAGTGGGGAAGAAGAGCGTACTAGCGCTGCTTGGAAGTCGAACTCCCAAAGAAAAGAAAAATGCCACATCTGTGGCATTTTTTGTTGCACATTGTAACTTTTGACCAAAAAACTAGTTGTAGCAATTTCTGAGATGATTGACAAAATTTATAAATGTGTTCCATACACTTTCAGTAAATTTATAAAGGACACTAGACAAACTGAAATGTCCTTTATGTAATATTTTATATGATCGAACGGCATACACATCGGAAGGAGTTCTATAAAGGACACCAATCTCTATTTTAAAGGACAATCGTGATTATAGGCCTAATCTCAAAGCTATTTCTATCTTTATTTGATCAAAAACAATTGACATTTTTTTTAATTGCACTAGTCTAATTTAATAATCTCACCTGAAAAATTTATGAAAAAATATTTATCAACGAGCAAGATCAGCAATCTCAAGAAAAAAATCACCACATCGCTTTTCGTCATGTTTTTGTCCCTAATGATTTTGGCTGTGCCATCTTCAAACCTCCTTGTACGTGCGGCAACGACAACAAGCAATTCCTGTCAGCTTTCTGACACCATTGTTTTCGGCGTTGCGAAGGCTGATTTTACACAGCAGGCAAAAATCAAGTACTTTAATCCCGCCTTCGGTACTCTCACAAGTCTTTCTATCAAGCACATTTCTATCGTTGATGTAAGCCAGAAGGCAGAAAACGTCTCTGATCATACAATTTCAAGTGGTGGTGGCCTCAGTGCAACCAGCACATTGAGTCTTCCAGGACATACTTCAAATTTGCTTTTTTCTAGTAATTTCGGTCCAGTCGACATAACCGCGTACGATGGAGCTCTCGATTATGCTGGTTCAAGTTCGTACGACACTGGTACCACAACTTTTTCTCAAAACGATACCTCGATTGCAATCAACGATCCTGCTGAACTTTTAAATTATGTTAATTCTGGTGCTGGTGGCGTTGATATTACCGAAAATGTTTCCGGTCAGTCGTTCTCATTCCTCAACATCGCTTCAAGCACTCCTTCAGGACCATGGAGTTATTTTCCTTTGATCTATGCTTCGAATTCTGTTGTAGTAACTTATTCTTTCACCAGCACTGCTCCTTGCCCAACCGCACCAACAACCTTGAATATCGGTTCTTGTGGAGTTCTTCTCACTACGGGAATGGTAACTGGTGAGGAAACCAGTCCTACTGCTTATGATTGGGTATACAACAGCGATCCACATTCCGGAGATTTTATCGATCATAAATGGGTTCAGGTGTTTAGCAATCCTGCAGGATTTAGTGGTTATCCAGGAAGGGGAGTTTGGGATATGGGAACTACTACTGCAACCAGTAGCAACATGGTCTATCTTGTTCCATCTATTGACCACGGAGAAACTCCAAACGAAGCTCACGAGGGTGCCCTTTTTGGTTCCGATAGTCCAGCTGGTCCTTGGACTTCTGGTATAGAAATTGGAACCTACCCTGATGGCCCAACAAACTGGATTTCTGACAACGACACAACCATTTGGTTGTTTCCACAGGCCTTCCGATATATTTCTGCTTTAGGTGGAGGTAGTATGTTAAACGATGGAGATGCGGAGATTAACGCTGTTTGTAATCCTTTGCCGCCTCCACCTCCTGCTCCAATTTCCTGCCAATACTCTGACACTTTAATTTTCCCAACAACTAAGGCTGATTTTACCAAGCAAGGAAAAATTAAATATTTCGATCCTGCTCTTGGAACTCTGACTTCTCTTTCTCTCAAGCACTACGCTGAGGCAAATATCAATCAAAAGGTAGAGAACATTGCTACCCACCCGATTTCAATTTCTGGCGGTCTTTTGGCGACCAGCACGTTTAGTGTGCCGGGACATCTATCAAAATTATATTTCACCAGTTACTTCGGTCCAGTTACAGTTAATGCCGCCGATGGCGCGCTCGATTATGCTGGCGCAAGTTCATACGGTACTGGCACAAGCACATATTCTCAAAGTGATGCCTTGTTGACGATTACTGACCCAACAGAACTTTTAAGTTTCGTTAGCACGACAACCGGTGGTGTAAATGTTACCGAAGATGTTTCAGGACAATCTTTCTCAACTCTCAATTTGATAGGAGATTTTACTACCGGCCCCTACAGTTATTTCCCTTTGCTTACCGCTTCAAGTTCCGTTGCGGTAACCTATTCGTACACCACAACCGCTTCTACCTGTCCTAATGGTCCAGTTAATCCACCAACAAACACCGCGCCGGTTATTACGCTTGTCGGTGCCAATCCAATCACTGTTATCTTGGGTCATGTCTTTACCGATCCCGGAGCTACTGCCACTGACCTCG
Source organism: Patescibacteria group bacterium (assembly GCA_040390045.1). Taxonomy (NCBI): domain Bacteria; species Patescibacteria group bacterium. Next base: position 48,872 of record JAZJZC010000001.1, on the reverse strand, counting down.
AAGATGGCAATCTCACATCACAAATTGTGGTTACCGGAACTGTCAGCACGAGCACGCTTGGCACGTACACACTCACCTACACGGTCACTGACTCGGGAGGTTTGAGTGCTTCAGTTACGCGAAATGTTATCGTTGTTCCAGTTCCAATTTCTGGTGTTAACCTCGGTCTTACCAAAATTGCTGATAAAACAAACGCTAATGTCGGCGATCAAGTCACCTACACGATCTCTGTTTCAAACGCTGGGCCAGATGCCGCAACCGGAGTTTCTGTCACTGATGTTTTGTCATCGCAGTTGCAATTTGTTTCAGCGAGCACGAGTATTGGTAGTTACAGCACCTCAACTTCACTCTGGACCATTGGAAATTTGGCGAAAAATGCAACCACGACCCTTATTTTGAAAGCTACAATAAAGGCAGGGAACGAAGGCCTCACTATTGGCAACATTGCAGCGGCGACTTCAACTCAAATTGATACCGATTCTTCAAACAACACCGCGACAGTGAACGTCATCGTAAATCCAGTCGTCTGTACTTCAAACTGTGGTGGCGGAGGAACCAGTGGCGTTAACTTGAGTGTCACAAAAACTGCCAATAAAACTACGGCAAATGTCGGTGATGAAGTTATCTACACCATTGTACTGACAAACCTCGGAACACTTTCTTCAACAGGAGTTTCTTTGAGCGATATTCTGCCAACCGGTGTGGAATTTATTTCCGCCAGCACATCGCTCGGTAGTTACAGCACCACAACCAGTCTTTGGACTATCGGAAATTTGACGAATGGCTCAACTACAACTTTAGTTTTGAAAGCTAAGGTAAAAGCGGGAACCGAAGGTTCAACTATTACCAACACCGCTATCGCCAGTTCAACACAAACTGATACTGATTCGACAAACAATACTGGAGCCGTATCATTTACTGTAAACACACCTGGTTGTACTTCGAACTGCGGTGGTGGAGGTGGAGGTGTCAACTTGAGTATTACCAAAACTTCTAACAAAACCACAGCGAGCGTTGGCGATGAAATTATTTACACTCTCGTATTAACGAACCTCGGAACACTTTCTTCGACAGGAGTTTCAGTCACTGACGTGTTACCTGCAGGATTGGAATTTATTTCCGCAAGTACTTCTATTGGTAGCTACAGTACAACCACTGGCCTGTGGACGGTTGGAAACTTGGCTAACGGTTCAAGTACGAGCCTTACTTTGAAAGCCAAAGTTAAACTCGGCACCGAAAGTACAACTATTACTAACTCTGCAAACGCAAGTTCATCTCAAACTGATACCGATTCAACAAACAACGGTTCAAGTGTTTCATTCACAGTAAATCCAGCTCCATGTACTAATTGTGGAGGCACAAGTGGAGGTGGCGGTGGAGGAGGGGGAGGTGGTGGGGGCGGAGGAGGTAGCAACGGCCCACCGGTTCCAATTAACGTAGGACCTGTAAACGGCGTTGTATTAGGAGCCTTTGCTTCATCGACTCCCGTTACACCAGGCGTATGTTACTACTTGTACGATCACTTGAAAAAAGGCTGGAACAATAATCCAGTTGAAGTCCGAAAATTGCAGGTCTTCCTTCGAGATTTTGAAGGCATGAAGGATCTACAAATCACTGGAATCTACGATGATCCAACTATTGTTGGTGTGGATGCCTTCCAAGTAAAATATTGGGATGATATCTTGGCACCATGGGCGCTTCCTGGACCAACTGAATTTACTTACATCACAACCAAGAAAAAAGTAAACGAAATTTACTGTCAGCGACCATTTCCTGTTACGGTTGCGGAACAAATTGAAATCAATGATTTCAGAGCGATGATGTTGAGTACCCTTTGGGGAAACGCCTACAATCCAACAAAAACAGTTGATGCAGGAAAAACCAATATTTTTTCCGCCAACACTACAGGAACGGTACCAGCGACCACCGTTAGTGACGATAGTTCAAATTCTTCTTCTACGGTTGCAGATGATACAGCAAGTACAACATCACCTAAGAATATCTTCGAAGGCCTCAGAAACTTTGCCGGTTCAATTATTCTCAAACCTTGGCGTTGGATTGTGAGTTTGTTTTCGCACGCTGACGTTTCGACTACCACGGCAACAAGCACGACTCAGTAGGTGCGTCTCTCGTAATTTTTTCCGGGCAGAAAATTAATTTTCTGTTTCTTGGATATTACGTACCAGTGCTATATACTCTTTCCTATGTCACTTTCAATTGGAATTGTCGGCTTGCCAAACGTAGGAAAATCAACTCTTTTTAACGCCCTGACTAAAAAATCAGTGGCTTGTGAAAATTATCCTTTTTGCACCATCGATCCATCGGTCGGCGTGGTTGCTGTACCCGATGATAGACTTTGGAAACTTTCTGAATTCAGTCATTCAAAAAAAACTGTTCCTGCGGCGGTGGAATTTGTTGATATCGCGGGCCTCGTCAAAGGAGCTTCGGAAGGCGAGGGGCTGGGTAATCAATTTCTTTCCAACATTCGTGAGACCGACGCCATTGCGCAAGTGGTGCGGATTTTCGACGATGAAAAAGTCATTCATGTTTCAGGTGGAATTGATCCGGTGCGAGATATTGAAGTGATCAATCTCGAACTTATTTTGGCTGATTTACAAACAGTTACGAAGCGACTTTCTAATTTGGCGCGCGACGTCAAGCGTGGAGATAAAGATGCAATGCTTGAAGGAGGTTTGCTCGAGCGGATAAAAATTGCGTTGGATGCGGGCAAATTGGCCTCAACTGTTGCTGTGGATTCTAAAGAAATTCCAGTTCTTAAAGGATTACACTTGCTTACGGTAAAGAAAATTTTATATGTACTCAATAAAAAAGCTGGCGGTAAAAATTTAGATGAATTGAAAGACGAACGATTTCAAAAATTAATGGATTTTTTAGCGAAAGAAAAAGCCCCGTGGGTTATTGTTGACGCGGGCATAGAACATGATTTGAAAGATATGAAAGACGCAGAAAAAAAACAAATGCGGACGGATTTCGGCGTGCTCGATGACGGCATTGACCGACTCATCAAAAAAGGTTACGAGACGCTTGAGCTCATTATGTATTTTACAACTGGGGAAGATGAAACTCGCGCATGGACAATAAAAAAAGGTTGGACTGCTCCTGAGGCCGGAACTGCAATCCACGGAGATTTTAAAGATAAATTTGTTCGAGCTGAGGTGATCGAATGGGACAAGCTTTTGGCAGTTGGTTCCTACGCCGCCGCGCGCGAAAAAGGTTTGATTCGCACTGAAGGTAAGGAGTACGTGGTCAAAGATGGAGAAGTCGTAGAGTTTAAGATTTAATCTCGTTAGAGGTTAAATTTAAACTCGAAGATCCTGAGATGAGCCAGCCAAGCGAATCGTAGGGTCGTAGAGTTTAAAATCTAATTTTGAAAAATAGAAAAGAAAAGGCCCCATAAGGACGAAACCTTGTGGGGTGATCTTTTCCGTTGGTGATGATTAGATAATACACCAAAAGATTACTTAAATGCAAGTTGTTTTGTTATTTTTAATTACGTGCTATTGTTCGCGATAGTAAATGTGAAAGGATAACCTTGTGGTCCATCGAGTCCAAAGGGAATGGCACAGTAGTAGTTCCATCCCATCCTTGTTCCCGCACGGGAAAAACAAACCACCGCCTATACACCAATCGAAGGCTTCTCCGGAGGGGTTGGTAGTAGCAGTGGCCGTAGTACTTTCTCTCCTTTTCTTTTTCTGTACCTTGTGGGTACATTTAAACCCTTAAGTCTCTCAAACCACCCCTTCCCGCGGTGGTTTTTCATTGATGGAATATATTAGAGTATTTGCCGGGTTTGGGATACAATGTTCTTATATCAATTAACCAAATTTTATGGACACTATTCAACAAACTAAACCTAGAACCAGTCCCAAAGATCTATTTCTCAATTTGGGAGCTATCGTTGCGCTTTATACCGTAGTCATCAGTCTTCTCAACCTTTTGTTTTCGGTGATTAACGCCGCCTATCCGCAAATTACCTACGGCTATTATTATTTCGGTAGCCAATCAATCAGTTGGCCTGTTTCAATCTTAGTTATTTTCTTTCCGCTCTACGTTTTCCTGATGTGGTTTTTGGAGAAAGATTACGCCACTGAGCCAGATAGGAAAATTTTCGGCCTTCGCAAGTGGCTTACCTACATTACGCTTTTCGTTGCAGGGATTGCGATGGCGGGGGATTTGGTAACCATTTTGTACTACTTTATTGACGGACAGGAGTTGAATACTGGATTTGTACTCAAAGTTTTGGCGGTGCTCGTAGTCACGTTTGCAGTCTTTTTCTATTACATTTCAGATTTGCGCGGAAAGTTGAATCCTATGTCTCAAAAAGTTTGGTTGGGTATTGCAGCTGTGTTAGTAATCGGTTCAATCGTTTGGGGATTTGCTGTTTTAGGTTCACCACGCACGCAGAAACTTTACAAATATGACAGCGCAAAAATCAGCGATCTGCAAAATATCGATTCTCAAGTAACGTATTTCTACCAAGTGAAAGGAGTTTTACCAGCTTCATTTTCTGATCTCACTACTTCCGGTAATTATTTCACTCCGCCTGTTGATCAGCAATCGGGCAAATCCTACGAGTATCAAAAGAAAAACGCTACGACGTACAACCTTTGCGCCGATTTCAATTACGCCTCAAACGATGCTAAAAATGCCAGTGTTGCCGCTCCATATCCATACGGAGGCGCTACCTGGACTCATCCTGTGGGCAAGTACTGTTTCGAAAGAACGATTGATCCAAGGGCGTATTCGACACCAAAACCTGTCTATTAGTGAGCGGGATCAGGCGGTTTGCTAATCAAGTCGAAATATGGTATTGTGTCGGCTGGTATGAGTAGAAGATCGAGAGTTGGCAGGTGTAGGTCAGTCCGATTTAGCTCAAAGGCTGTCGGAGTGGCTCTGCTAGTTTGTGTTGTGGCCTATGCCATGATGTACATCCAATAATTTTATTTTCCAAAGGCTGTCAATTTGTGACAGCCTTTTTCCTTTTTTCAGGTAAAAAGAAAAGCGCTTCATCCGAATTTTGATCGAATGAAGCGCTGTGGTTTTGCCGAATTTACTGTTCGGAGGCCTTGCGAATCCTTTCAATTTGCCAGTATTTGATTTTGGCAAGGCAATCAATCCCAAATGTTCGCCAGAATAAGCAGACGACGTAGGCCACGACCAGAAATGCCGTCCAAAGCCACGCGAGTCCACAAGTGAATGGGACAAAGTCCGGGGTGATGTAGATCGCGAGGGCATTGCCGGCGCGACTGGCACCATAGGCACTGGCCTGATAGGCCTCGCCAGCGAGTTGGTCTACCGCGACGGAGCCGATGCCGATCGGCATCTCGTAGCCACGAAAGTGGCTCTCGCCGGTGACGACCTCCTTCCAATCCAGAAGCGCGTTGTTCGCGTCCCGGAGCTCGTAGTCACCATTGCTAGCGACGAAGAACAGGCCGAGCAAGGTCATAAGAGTGGTGATGAGGGCGGACCAGACCAGCAGTGATTTGAGTGTTTTCATTGTAACGAGTGTTCAATACCCACCAGCAATTTCAGATGCATTTGCGTCTTTGTTGCTACGGACTAAACGCGTGAGCGATTTAGTGTTTTTGCCAGGGTTAAGATGACAAACAACAAGGTATCTGCGATGCAGAATATCACACATATACTGAGTTTGTCAATAGATTGCGTTAATATGGTAAAAAGCTTTGATCTGTGGCATTATTTTCTGTAATGAACGACTACAACCATCTAAAAATTGAAAAAAAATGGCAAAAGATTTGGGAGAAAAATAAACTCAACCAAGCTAAGGATCAGAAATTTCCGCGTGGTTCCGCGTCTGTTCCGCGAAGTTCTGCGCCCAAGAAATTTTACGGTCTAATCGAATTTCCCTATCCGTCTGGAGATGGTTTGCATGTCGGGCATATTCGCTCGAATACTGCTATGGATGTAATCGCTCGCAAGCGTCGAGCGGAAGGTTTTGAAGTGTTGTACCCAATCGGTTGGGATGCGTTCGGATTGCCGACGGAAAATTACGCCATCAAAACCGGGATTCATCCGGCGATTGTGACCAAAAAAAACACCGAAAATTTCCAACGTCAGCTTAAAGAGTTGGGGTTTAGTTTTGATTGGTCGCGGGAAATCAACACCACCGATCCGGAATATTACAAATGGACGCAATGGATTTTTTTGAAATTTCTCGAGAAGGGTTTGGCCTACAAAAAAAAGATGGCGATCAATTGGTGTCCGAAAGACAAGATTGGTCTTGCTAATGAGGAAGTGGTGGACGGTTGTTGTGAGCGTTGTGGCACACCCGTTGAGAAACGCGAAAAAGAACAGTGGATGTTGGCCATTACGAAGTACGCTGACCGACTTGATCGCGACTTGGATAATAAAAAGATTTTGATTGGCACCAGAAATCCGGCCAAGGTGAAAATGATAAAAACCTGCCTCGCAGGTGTTGCCGGCATTGAACTGCTTTCGCTCGATGACGTGCCACCGGTTGACGACTCTAGTTTAATAGAGGGCGATGATTTCAAGGAAAATGCCAGAATGAAGTCTGAGTTTTATTTCAAAAAAACTGGCTTTCCCACTATTGCCACCGATAATATTTTCTGGATTGAAAAATGGCCAGAGAATAACGGTGTTATGGTCCACATGCGAAAGCATGCTAATCCAAACAGTGAACGTGCCACTGATGAAGAGGTCATAGAATTTCTCAAGAATTTCTTAAAAACAGTCGGCGGAAGCTCTCCCGCTAATTTTCACTATGCCACTTCATTTACCGATGAGGCGGGAAGTATGGTGGAGGAGGTTGTGCCGAGTGACTATATTTTGCAGGACGAACAGACCAAAAATTATTGGCCCGGCTATCCTACTGAAGCTTTTCTGAAAGATGCGCAGACTGGCGTTTTCAAGTCTGATCAGTCGGACGAGGTGCGTTACAAAAAAGTGATCTCACTTTTCCATGAAAAGTTTGTATCAAGGATGCTTGCTGGCCACACTCCGATCGAGTATTTGGAAAAAATAAAATTACAACAGAAGAATTGGATTGGAAAATCTGAAGGAGCTCAAATTCGATTCAAGATTCAAGAATCAGGATTCAAGAATGAAATTTCAGAGGTTGATGTTTTCACAACGCGCATCGATACCATTTTTTCCGGTACTTTTCTTGTTGTTGCCCCAGAACATCCGATTATTAAAAAGTTAGCGAAGAGCTTCGAAAATCTCGAAGAAATCGAACGATTTATTTCCAATTCAAAGAAAAAGACCGACATTGAGAGAACTGATAAAGAAAATAAAACAGGAGTGCAATTGAAGGGTATTGAAGCCATAAATCCCGCAACCCTAGAAAGTATGGCAGTCTGGGTTTCAGATTTTGTGCTTGGAGAATATGGCACCGGAGCGGTATTTGCAGATGCCCATGATAAGCGAGATTTTGATATGGCAAAAAAATATGGAATCCCGCTCAAGGTTTCCATTAAACCAAGTGATCCTGTTTTGTTTGAAAAAGTTAAAACTCTTGAGACCTGCTACGAGGGAGAGGGAATTCTTTTTAACTCAGGAACTTTTGACGGCTTAACTTCAAAAGAAGCGCGTCCTAAAATTGTCGAATGGCTCAAGGAAAAAGGTTTTGCTGAAAAAATTGTAAAGTACAAAATCCGTGACTGGGTATTTTCGAGACAGCGATATTGGGGGGAACCGATTCCTGTCATTCATTGTGAAAAATGTGGCATTGTGCCACTCGCTGAAAAAGATCTGCCGCTGAAACTTCCGAACGTGAAAAATTACAAGCCAACTGATACCGGCGAATCGCCACTTGCTAGTATTTCAAAGTGGGTCAACGTGAAGTGTCCGGTTTGCAAAGGCCCAGCTCGTCGCGAAACAGACACCATGCCAAATTGGGCTGGATCTTCTTGGTATTATCTCGCGTACGTCGTAAAAAAAGGTAAAAGTTTTGATTTAAAAAATAAGAGCGCACTTGATTACTGGACACCGGTTGATTGGTACAACGGTGGCATGGAACACACAACCTTGCACCTTTTGTACTCACGTTTTTGGCATAAATTTCTTTTTGACTTAGGTCTGGTTCCCACAAGTGAGCCGTATTTGAAACGTACATCACACGGATTAATTTTGGGTGAAGGTGGAGTAAAAATGTCTAAATCGTTGGGAAACGTTGTTAACCCTGACACGCTTATTAAAACATTCGGCGCTGACACCTTGCGTCTCTACGAAATGTTTATGGGACCTTTCGATCAGCATATTGCGTGGTCTACAGAAAGCATGGTGGGACCAAGGAGATTCCTTGAGCGAGTCTGGAAGCTCAAGGAAAGAATCACGATTCAAGAATCACGATTCAAGAATAGGAATCAAGAAAATCCTGAATCTAAAATCGTGAATCATGAATCTACTCTGTTGCATAAGACTATCAAAAAAGTTTCCGAAGACATCGAGGCGATGCGATTTAATACCGCAGTGAGCGCCATGATGGTCTTGCTCAATGAATTTGAAAAAGCGGAAACTGTTTCCCGGAAAGAGTACGAAATTTTGTTGCAACTTTTGGCTCCGTTTGCGCCGCACATTACTGATGAATTATGGTCTCTGTTGGGCAATAAAAAATCTATTCACCTGAGTTCCTGGCCTGTGTATGATTCCAAATTAGCCTCAAAAAGTGGGGGAGTTTTGGTGATTCAGGTTAACGGTAAAATGCGTTCCACCTTGAATACCGAAACTGAGTTGACTGAAGCAGAAGCGAAAGAGCTGGCGCTCAATTTACCAGAAATTAAAAAATGGATTGCTGAATTGCCGATAAAAAAATTAATTTACGTCAAAGGCAGGTTACTTAATGTTGTTGTATAACCTAATGTTTGACAAAACGGTAAACATGACTTACACTGAAGCGAATCATTAAAAAGTGAACTTATTACTAGGTTTTTAGAGATTAATCAGAAGACCAATGAACGTCATTACTTTCAATCCAAAACAAGTGGTCAAGAGGCTTCTCGCCATCTTGCCTGATCGCGCGCGGGATGTGATTGTCAGTCGCTATGGACTCGACAAAGATTCCAAAAAGATGACCCTAGAAGCCATCGGCAAGAAATATGGTATCACCCGCGAACGAGTCAGACAGATTGAAAATTATGCCGTTCACAGCATCAAGCGAGCTGAGTCCTACGCAAAAGAAAAAGGCGTTTTTTCCGAGTTGGAAGCACTTTTTCATAAGCTTGGTGGCATTATTAGCGAGGAAAATTTTCTTGAGTACGTCGCCAAAGACAAGAGCACTCAAAATCACATTCAGTTGCTTTTGGTTTTGGGTGATCCATTTAAACGCGAAAAAGAAGATGAAAATTTCAAACACCGCTGGCATGTCAGTGATTCACTAGCCAAAAAAGTTCACGACGCTTTGAAAAAACTTTATAAAAATCTTTCTGACAAAGATTTGGTTTCTGAACTCGATATTATTGCGCACTTTCTCACGCATGTTGAAGATATTTCTGATGACTATAAATCTAAGAATGACGTGATCAAGCGCTGGCTTGAACTTTCAAAAACTATTGGTAAAAATCCGCTTGGTGAATGGGGACTTAAATCTTCTCCAAATATTCACGCCAAAGGCATGCGCGATTACGCCTTTTTGGTCATTCGCCGACACGGTTCTCCAATTCACTTTAGAGAAGTCGCAAAGTCGATTGAAAAACTTTTCGGTAAGAAAGCTCATATTGCCACTACCCACAACGAACTCATCAAAGATCCTCGATTTGTACTCGTTGGCCGAGGCCTCTACGCGCTCGCCGAATGGGGATACATGTCAGGAGTTGTCAAAGATGTCATCAGGAAGGTTTTAGAGAGCAATGGACCGCTCAACCGAGAACAAATTATCGATAAGGTGATGAAGGAGAGGTATGTCAAAGAGAACACCATCATTGTCAATTTGCAAAATCCTAAATTTTTCAAGAAGACCAAGGATGGAGTCTATTCTATTGCGTAGTGTTGAGTTGTCATACGAAAATACCTCGCTTTCCGCCCTTCCATACGAAACGCGGACTAACGAAAATACGAAATGATACGAAAATTGTAGAGAGCAGGCAAAAGTTTTTGTATTTTTTCGTATGTTCGTACTCACTTTCCTATTTTCGTATTGAAGACTGCGAACAGCATTGACTTTGGGGGTCACAATGTATACAATTTTTTATTATTGCAATTAAAATTTACACGTATGGATGACAAAAAAGAATATCTGACCAAGGAGAAGTTTGAAGAATTGACCAAAAAACTTGAAGAACTCAAAACGGTAAAAAGAAAAGAAGTCGCTGAAAGTCTCGAATACGCCAAATCTCTCGGAGATCTTTCTGAAAACGCCGAGTACCACGAAGCTCGCGAAAATCAGGCAAACATTGAAGATCAAATTCTTCGTTTGGAAGCGATGTTGAAGTCTGCCGAAATCATGTCGATTCATCACAGTGAAGTGGTGGGCATTGGATCTGTGGTTCACATTGAAAAATTGAAAGACAAATCAAAATCAAAATTTAAAATTGTTGGTTCCGAGGAAGCCAACTTGGCCGAATCAAAACTCTCGATTCATTCTCCGCTCGGTTCAGCCATGATCGGAAAAAAGAAGTCGGATCAATTTAAAGTTACCACTCCGGTTGGCGTTGTTGAATATAAAATAACTGAACTCGAATAGACAAAGCACGAAATTCGAAGCGCGAAATTCGAAACAAATTAAAAGCACAAAATTTTAAATATTGAAATTTTGGATTTAGGGATTGTTTCGGATTTCGATATTCGGATTTCGAATTTAAACACATGGCCTCCATTGAAGAAATTCGAAATACCCGATTAGAAAAGCTCAAAATTTTAAATGAGAAGGGGATCAATGCCTATCCTATTAAAACCAAAAGAGATTATAGTCTCGCGGAAGTTGCAGAAAAATTCGAAAAGTTAGAGGGCAAAGACGACGTCTCTGTCGTCGGTAGAATTATTTCACTGCGTCCACAGGGCGGGTTGGTGTTTATTACGCTCGATGACGGTACTGCCCATTTTCAGGCACTGATCAAAAAAGACTTAGTAAATTCTGACGTATTCGATCTTTTTTCCTCGACTGTTGATATCGGGGATTTTGTTGCGGTTTCTGGATCGTTGTTTCTTACTAAAAGAAACGAAAAAACGGTTGAAGTAAAAAGTTGGACGATGCTTGCTAAAAGCCTCCGTCCGCTTCCAGAAAAATGGCATGGATTGCAGGATGTCGAAGAGAGATTTCGCCGCCGATATCTCGATCTGCTGATGTCGTCTGAAGTGAAAGATCGCTTTGTGTTGCGATCAAAACTGGTTACTGAAATTCGCTCATTCTACAATGCCGATGGCTATATTGAAGTAGAAACTCCACGCTTGCAGACCTTAGCTGGTGGCGCAACCGCACGGCCTTTCGTGACGCATCACAACGCGCTTGGTATCGATTTCAACCTCACTATTGCTCAGGAGCTCTATCTTAAAAAGCTCGTAGTCGGTGGTTTTAATAAAGTCTATGAAATTGGTAGGAAATTTCGAAATGAAGGGATTGACGCGACGCATAATCCTGAATTTACGATGCTTGAATCACAGGAATCCTATGCGGACGCGCTGTCTCAAAGGCAATTCATTGAAAAATTATTTAAATATTTAGTTAAAAAACTTTTTAATACAGATTCGTTTTTGTATGATGGCAATAAAATAGAATTTGGTAATGATTTCGCCGTGATTACCTTTTATGATTTGCTCAGACGTTTTGCCTTGATCGAAAATCCGGAATCTATCACTCGAGAACAACTTTTGCTTAAGGCCAATCAGCTTGGAGTGGATGTTGATAGGGTTGAGCCAATGGAAAAAATTCTGGACGCTATTTATAAGAAAACCTGTCGCCCAAAACTGGTTCAGCCAACGTTCATTATTGATTATCCTTTAAGTTTTAATCCGTTTGCCAAGAGAAAGGAGGACACACCGGAATTGATTGATCGCTTCCAGCTTGTTGCTGGCGGTATTGAGCTCGTAAACGCATTTTCAGAATTGAATAATCCGATTGATCAAGCCGAGAGATATTTGGAACAAGATAAAAAAAGTAGGAAAGGCGATAAAGATATTTCACCATCTGATAAGGAATATTTGGAGGCTATGGAGTATGGAATGCCGCCGAACGGTGGCATTGGCATTGGCATTGATCGACTGGCGATGTTATTTTCCGATGTTAAAAACGTGAAGGAAGTGATTTTGTTCCCAACGTTAAAGCCGAAAGAAGAAGGTGGTGGTAAAAAAGAGCGAAAAATTGGGGTGGCAGTTATTAATAAATCCGCTGGACTAGCGCCGTGGCAGCAATTAAATACGGTCGCACATCTTTCGGCCTCTTTGGGCGCTCGAAAAGGTAAGAGTTTGTTTTTTCAAGAAGAAATTCAAACCAAGGATGAAAAATCCATCGCCTTAAATATTCAAAACGCTCTGATGATCAAGGAAGCAAAGTCAAACAGTGATTTAGCAGAGTTGGCTCGCGTTGCGCGAGAAGCAGGACTTTTGGTTACTGAATTTACTCGAGAAATGCTTGTAACGACCGACGATAAAAAAGTTATTGCAGCCACAAAACTGAAAAATTTAAACGAGATCGAATATCTCGGCGTGCTGGTTTTTGGAGAAAAAACTGCTGTTGAAAAATTGACGGAAAAATTTGGACTTTTTGCATAGCTCTAGACATTTTTGGAGTGTGGTGTTACTTTCATAAAAGATTAACCAAGAAACAGGAGGCACTTTGAATGTCACAGACATAGATGTCTTTATTGATCTTGAGGGTGTGGGGCTTGGACGGACAAGGGGTCCAAAAACACCTGAAGAAATTGAGCGTAGCGTTAACTCTCTGTTAGATCAAATTCCTGTCGGGCTTACCAGGGAGGGTTTTCAGTTGCGACAACTTTGGGGAACGGCCAGTTTATGGAGAGGTAAAACCTTTTTGTCTAGCAGGATTCAGCACTCATTGCATCGCAGTTTTGTTAGCCATCGAGGGACGATGTATTGGACCACTGAAATTGCTGATTATGCTCTAATCGGTGAAGTCCAAAATCGGCTTGCGCTGGGAACTCTTGCTTCAGCAGTGCTTCTTGTAGCGAACGATCATGATTTTCGTCCCTTGGTGGTCAAGCTTTTAAAAGCCCAGAGATATGTTGTCGTTTCGGGGATTGAAGTAAGCCAACGACTTTCACGCGTTGCAAGTAGGACCATCTCGCTTTGGGAGTTATGCGGTTTTGATAATACCTTCGTTTTCAAGCCCTCACGCGTCAACCTTAACCCGATTGATATAGAGTTGCCATCACCACAAATTTAAAAGATTTGTGGTTTTTCTTTACCCAGGAAACCCCGTACGGAGTCTGCGGAGTGCGGGGAGGGGGTCATTCTTTTGACAATGTATCACTTTAGCTTTATCGTCTCATAAGTCTTAGTTCCGAAACTCAAATTAAAAGGGAGTGATATGGCCACAAGCGAGATTATAGTTCAATCGGTCATAGGAGTTATCGGTATATTTGGAGAACTTCTAAATTTGCGTAAAAGTAGGTGGATTTTTCCGGTCGGGCTCATTAGCCAACCGTTTTGGATTTATTCTACTTTTACTCACGGTCAGTGGGGTATTTTTAGTCTAACCTTAATGTACTGCGCTATTCGTATTAGAGGTTGTTATTTATGGTTTTATAAATACCCAAGAGCCGCCAAACCATAGGCGGTTTTTTCATGTACAAAACTGTGCCCCGATAGTGAATTTTCGGCTTATTCTCGTGGCTATTGCTTTGAAAGTTTGAAATGAAAATTTACAAGTTTATAAATATTTTGTATCCATTTTTTATCGAATTCCACGAGCCGAAAATCTACTACGGGGTGTGGATAACAATGCTAGGTTGTGGGGCAAAGTGGTATATAATTCTATCTAAGTGGGAAAAGGTGGGTGGCATATTTTTAACGAGCGAAGCGAGTATAAAAATAGCCAGGCAGCTGTAATCAGCTGACAAGCATATTTTGAAAGTAGCGGCGAGTAAAATAGCCAGGCAGCTGTAATCAGCTGACAAGCATATTTTGAAAGTAGCGGCGA
>JAZJZC010000001.1:0-34674 GCA_040390045.1 Patescibacteria group bacterium | reverse complement strand
GTAAAATAGCCAGGCAGATGTATTCATCTGACAAGCATATTTTAAAAAGTGTGGCGGGTAAAAATAGTGAGCCGTGTAATAAGTTAACGAAAAATGAAAGTCGAAAAAAGAACATACACTGTGATAGTTAAAAACAAATCTTATTTGTTTTCTTTTTATGTTTCAAAAAATGTTTCAATACGAAAGAAAGTTTTGGTAGCAAGAGTGAAAAAACAATCATAATTTTTGAATACGGAAAATGCTGATAGGTGAATACACACATGCAATAGATGAAAAAAACCGACTGTCATTGCCGGTGAAGTTCCGACAGGAAATGGGAAAGAAAGTAGTGATTACACCCGGACTTGATAACTGTCTTTTTCTATTTACCTTAAACGAGTGGAAAAATATTTCAGAAAAGTTATCGCAGTCCTCAATGTTGCAAGCTGACAACCGAGGATTTAACCGTTTTATGTTTGGAGGTGCAGTTGAGGCAGAGATTGATTCAATCGGACGAATTTTGGTTCCAGACTTCCTGCGCGATCGCGCGGGACTTAAGAGTAAGGTCGTCGTGATTGGTGTTCAGAGCCGAGTGGAAATTTGGAACGAGAAGACGTGGATTGAGTACAAAAAGGTGGTGGAAAAGCAGGCAGATACCCTGGCAGAAAAATTGGGGCAAGTAGGTGTCCTGTAAAACCATGATCCACAAGAGTGTTCTTTTACAAGAAGTGATAGCCGGACTCGACATCAAACGTAACGACGTCTTTTTGGACGGCACGATAAATGGAGGAGGGCATAGCGAAGCCGTTTCAAAAATTTTGAGTGCAGAAGGAATGATTATTGGCACTGATCTTGATGGCGATGCATTGGCAAGAGCCAAAGATCGTCTTAAAGATGCTAAAGCAAAAATTATTCTCAAGCAATCAAGTTTCAGAAATTTAGATGCCGTGTTAGCAGATTTGAAAATTGAGGCCGTTGATAAAATTTTGCTCGACCTTGGACTCAGCTCAAATCAATTTGAAGATTCGGGTAGGGGATTTTCATTTCAAAAAGACGAACCGTTGTCGATGACCTTCAAAGATTCTCCCGAAGCGAAAGATTTGACTGCCTACGAAATCGTAAATACCTGGCAAGAAGAAAACATCGCACAGATTATTGAAAGCTACGGTGAAGAAAGATTTGCACAAAAAATTGCCCACGCCATTGTTTTTACCAGACAGTCAGGAGAAATAAAAACCACAACCGATTTAGTACGAGTTATAGGAGAGGCCATTCCGAAAAGATTTCAAAATAAAAGAATTCACCCGGCCACCAAAACATTTCAGGCTTTACGAATTACGGTGAACGATGAGATAGGGGCGCTTAAAGAAGGTTTGGAAAAAGGGGTACAACATTTGAAAAAAGAGGGAAGGTTCGCAGTCATTTCTTTTCATAGCATTGAAGATCGGATTGTTAAAAATTATTTTAAAAAGATGGCGTCAGAAGGGGAAGTTAGATTAATCACCAAAAAACCCATTACACCGAGCGAAGAAGAGGTAGCAGAAAATCCACGATCAAGAAGCGCCAAATTACGAATTATTGAAGCAATTAAATAAAATCCATGGTGGAAAGAATGAAAAACGAAATACAGGATAAGAGAAACATCTTCTGGTTTATGATTGGGAGTATTGCGCTGTTTTTTGGCATGTACATCTATTTTTTGGGCCATACTATTTTCACTGTCGTAGCGCGACAAAATGTTGAAAAATCAATCAGCTCACTGAGCAGAGATGTTGAAAAGCTTGAGACAAAGTATTTCACATTAAAATCTCACGTGACCTCCGACCTGGCAATTTCTAAAGGCTTTACCGCTATTGCCCCAGCAACCTATATTTCACGATCACCAGTGGCTAAGGGATTGACCTTAAACAATGAAATCTAATTCGTTTACTCGAATTCGTATTCTGTCTCTCTGTGTTGTCGTGGTAGCCGTTATTCTCATCGGCAAATTATATTCTCTGCAAATTATTTCAGGTGAATCTTTCAGAATGAAAGCCGAACGACAGTATCTTCGTCCGAACGATACGATTTATGATCGCGGTAAGATTTTTTTCCAAAACAAAGATGGCACACTTTTTAGCGCCGCAACCTTAAAGACCGGTTACACTATCGGCATGAATCCCAAAGTGTTGGAGGACGCTCAAGTAGCATTCGAGAAAATCAATGCTATTACCCCAATTGACAAGGAGTCTTTTTTTGAGCACGCCAAACAAAAAAACAGCTCCTACGCCATAGTTGCTAAAAAAACCGAAGAAGAGGAGGCGGACAAAATCGAGGCTTTGGAACTTCCTGGCATTATGATTTACAAAGATCGCTATCGATACTATCCATCGGGAAACTTAGGGTCAAACGTTTTGGGTCTCGTGGGGTATAAAGGAGATATTTTTGCGGGGAGGTACGGACTTGAGAGTTATTACGACGACACTCTGTCACGAGATACGTCGAGTTTGTATTCAAATTTTTTTGCAGAAATTTTTTCCAGCATCAAAAAAAGTGTTGATCCGCAGTCAAAATTTGAGGGTGATATTGTTACCACGATTGAACCAAACGCTCAGGATTTTCTGCAAAAGCAATTAATTGCCATTGAGGATAAGTGGGGTTCAAAAACCTCCGGCGGAATTATTATGGATCCGAAAACTGGAGAAATTTTTGCCATGGCCAATTATCCCACTTTCGATCCCAATGCCCTGCAAAACGAAACCGATCCCGGAATTTTCAGTAACCCAAGTGTTGAACATGTTTTTGAAATGGGATCGATTGTTAAGCCACTAACCATGGCGGCTGGGCTTGATTCTGGAACTATTACCACAGCCAGTACTTATACAGACAAAGGATTTTTAACGCTCAACGGATCAAAAATTTCAAACTTTGACGGTAAGGGTCGTGGCTTGGTTGAGATGCAGGTAATTTTAAATGATTCACTAAACACTGGCGCGGCATACATTGCCGGCAAAATGGGAAATAAACTTTTCACGCAGTATTTTAAAAATTTTGGTCTGGGCGAAGAAACTGGAATTGATTTACCCAACGAAACTCCAGGTCTCATTAAAAACCTTGAAAGTCCGCGAGACATTGAACATGCCACAGCTTCCTACGGCCAGGGTATCGCCATGAGCCCGATTAGCACCGTGCGAGCGCTGGCGTCGCTTGCCAACGGGGGTTATCTGGTAACTCCACATTTGGTAAAGCGAATTGACTATTCCTTGGGCGTCAGCAAAAAAATTTCTTACGATAAGGGCGCGCAAGTTTTGAAGCCTGAAACTTCCGAAACCATTTCTCGGATGCTTGTTACGGTGGTTGATAAGGCTCTGCTTGGTGGAAGTGTGAAAATTCCAAACTATAGCGTTGCCGCGAAAACTGGTACCGCCCAGATTGCGAAAACAACCGGTGGAGGCTATTATGGAGACCGGTACTTGCACTCGTTTTTTGGCTATTTTCCTGCCTATAATCCCAAATTCATCGTTTTTCTGTATACTATTGAACCCAAAGGAGTAGGAGGGGATTTTGCTTCTCATACCTTGACCGCGCCATTTATGGAAATTGTAAAATTCCTGATCAATTATTATAAGGTGCCACCGGATAGATAAATACCAATATACTAATGGATACGAATCTACTAATAACTACAAATGTGTATATTCAGAATTAGTAGTTATTCGTGGTATTAGCATAATTCGTAGATTAGTATCATAAATTGAAAATGAAATTTGTATTTAAAAAAATTATCGTAACTCTTTTGACCCTCGAAGCCCGCGCAACGCTCTGGCGGTATCGTCCCAAAATTATTGCGATTACGGGAAGTGTTGGGAAAACCAGTACCAAGGATGCCATCTACGCAGTTTTGTCGGGAGAATTTCACGTCCGCAAAAGTGAAAAAAGTTTTAACAGTGACCTCGGGGTGCCGCTGACTATTCTTGGATTGCCGAACGGATGGAGTAATCCGTTTCTTTGGTGCGTCAATCTTTTCCGTGGATTTTTTTCATGCTTTCGTTTAACCAGTAGTTTTCCCAAGTGGCTTATTCTTGAGGTTGGAGCGGATCATCCGGGTGACATCAGAAATCTCACCAAGTGGTTGAAGCCTGACCTTGTCGTTGTTACGAAATTGAGTGATGTGCCCGTGCATGTTGAATTTTTTAACTCGCCGAAAGATGTGGCACGCGAAAAATCTTTTCTGGTGCAGGCTGTAAAGGACAGTGGCACACTGTTTCTCAATGCCGATGATGAAGACGTGTTAGCGATGCGAGAGATCAAACGTCATGTGAAGTTGATCACTTTTAGTATTGACTTGCCAAGTGATTTTCAGGCTTCAAATATAGAATTAGCCTATGAAAAAAATAGTCACGATAAAAAAATCTCCGGTATGACATTTAAGGTAAATCACAACGGTAGTTGTGTGCCAATCAAGGTTTCTGGAGCTTTAGGTAAACAGCACGTTTATCCAGTATTGGCGGCGCTCGCTGTTGGTCAAAGTTTGGGACTCAATTTGGTCGAAATGATTTCTGGTCTCGAGGGCCGCATATTGCCTCCAGGCCGAATGCGCGTTCTTTCCGGTATCAAGGGAAGTCTTATTATTGATGATACGTATAATTCCTCACCAGTGGCTGTCTCCGAAGCTCTCCGGGCTCTTAACGATATTAAAACACCAGGCAAAAAAATTGTGGTTTTAGGAGATATGCTCGATCTTGGAAAGTATTCAGTCAAAGCTCACGAGAAGGCCGGAAAAGAAGCTGTTGGTATCGCAGATACTTTAATAACTGTGGGTCTCAAGGCGCGAGATATTGCCAATGGTGCGCTCAACAATGGCATGGACGAAAAGAACATTTTTCAATTTGATGAATCTGCAGAGGCGGGGAAATATATTCAGGACATTTTAAGCGAGGCTGATTTGGTGTTAGTAAAGGGCTCGCAAGGAATACGGATGGAAAAAATTGTCGAAGAAATTATGGCGGAACCGCAGCTTAAAGATGATTTGCTAGTTCGCCAGGATAAAGAATGGAGGAATCGCTAAGCGCTCGGACAGGTTGACTGGGTAGGCATATTTCTGCTATACTGCACAAACTAAACGGATGGATCCCGTAGTAGAATTTCAGATCGCCGAAGCGGCTTCTACCGTTCAGGTTTAAAGGTTTTTATTAGGTAAGTAACGCAGTATAAAATTTTTTCAATTGTTCGAAGGAACAATTTGAAATTTCACTACGGGATGGATAATCAACAAAAAAAACCGGTAGCAGTATTTGGAGTCGTAGTAGAAGCTCTACCAAATACGTTCTTTAAAGTTAAACTTGATAACGTAGAAGAAGAATTACTATGTTATCTTGCCGGAAAAATGAGACTTCACCGAATCAGAGTTTTGGTTGGCGACAAAGTCACCGTTGAACTTGAGCCGTATGGAGGAAAGGGCAGAATTATTAAAAGATTGTAAAAACTGTTTTAAATACTATGCACGTCAAAGCCTCGGTAAAAAAAATATGTCCAAAATGTAAAACTGTCCGCCGCAAGGGACATGTGTATGTTGTGTGTACTGCCAATCCTCGCCATAAGCAGAGACAAGGCTAGAGAGCATGGAGCATAAAGCATGGAACACGAAACATGGCGGAAATAGTCTCCGTCTTCTGCTCCAGGCTACATGTTCCATGTTACGTGCCCATCTCCTTTACATTTTAACCCCAATTTGATACGCTACTCTGCACTGTTTGTTTAAAAACCAAAGCATCACATGCGAATTTTAGGTATCACCATTCCAGACAATAAAAGACTCGAAGTTGCACTAACCTGCCTATACGGTATTGGTCGCTCTCGCGCGATTGAAATTTTGAATAAAACCTCAATTGATATTGGCCGAAAGCCTAAAGAATTGAGCGTGGAGGAGGAAAATGCTATTCGAAAAATTGTTGAAGCCTACAAAATTGAAGGCGATTTGAAACGCCAGGTTTCCGGTAATATCAAACGATTGAAAGATATCAAAGCCTACCGCGGCATCCGACATCTCCGAGGGTTACCTTCAAGAGGTCAGCGAACCAAGACCAATTCCCGCACCCGACGTGGAAACACACGAAAAACCATGGGAACCGGACGAAGAGCGGTAGACAAAAAATAGATTAAAGATTTAAGTTGAAAGATTAAAGTAAGAAAAATTAAAAAATCCTCTTCCTTAAATCTTAAATCTGACAACTTACAACTAAACTTACATGGGAAAAAAACGCATCGTAAAAACTGATGAAAAAAAGAAAGAGGGAGAAGCAGCTCCTGCGGCTCAAGCCTCTTCTAAGAAAAAGGTTGAGTCCGGTATTTTGTACGTGCAATCAACTTTCAATAACACTTTGCTACTTCTCACCAGTCCAAAAGGCGATGCGCTCGCATGGTCTTCAAGTGGATCTCTCGGATTTAAGGGTGCAAAAAAAGGAACTCCTTTTGCCGCCGCAAAAGTAGGAGAAACTTTGGCTCTCAAGGCCGCAACCATGGGTATGAAAGAAGTCTCAGTTGTTGTCCGAGGAGTTGGTTCTGGACGAGAATCTTCAATCCGCGGGTTTATTTCAAAAGGTATCAATCTTTTGGGAGTTAAAGATACAACCCCTGTGCCACACAATGGCCCAAGACCACCAAAACCAAGGAGAGTATAAAACAAGAAGGGTAAAGGGGTTAGGGTATAGTCAGAAAATCAAAATTATTTTTCTAAACCCTCTACCCTAAACCCTGAATTTAAATTTATGATAAACAAACCAAAGTATAAATTAGCACGTCGACTGGGAACTGGCCTGTTTGAAAAAACACAGACCCAGAAATTTGCCCTACGTGAAGGACGCCGAGTTCAAGTTAAAACTCGTCCTCGCGCGCGAAGTGAATTCGGAATTCAACTTTTGGAAAAGCAAAAAGCTCGATACAACTACGGCGTTGGCGAACGACAATTTGCAAAATACGCTGAAGAAGTTTTGAAAAAGAAAGATGTAAAAACTGACGAACTTTTGTACGAAAAACTCGAGACTCGATTGGACAATGTTGTGTACCGAATGCACCTTGCCCCTACTCGCCAGGCTGCACGACAAATGGTATCTCACGGTCATATTGTTATAAAAGATTTCCGCATCACCATCCCTTCATATAGTGTCAAAGTCGGTGATGTTATAAAGATTCGAGAGGGAAGTGCCAAGAAAGCTCTTTTTGCGAACCTCGCAGAAAAAATGAAAGACGCAACAACCCCATCATGGCTCTCATTTAATGTTGAAAAGATGTCTGGAACCGTCCAGGGAAAGCCAAAGCTTGTAAAATCTGAACTTTTGTTTGACATCGCGACCGTTTTGGAATTTTACCGCAGATAACCAACTAAAATTTGCTTTTTTATTAAAAATAATGTATAGTTTTGCTTTGTAATTTATTAAATACCACTAGGTCTAACACATAATAAATATCATGGAAAATTCAATTGTATTGCCATCGAAGCCAAAAATAGTTTCCGAAGAAAACTTCACGGGAATTTACGAAATTGATGGTCTCTATCCTGGCTACGGCCACACGTTGGGTAACTCTTTGCGAAGAATTATTCTTTCCTCATTGCCTGGCGCCGCAATCACCGGAGTTAAAATCGCGGGTGTTAGTCATGAATTTTCTACTATCGCTGGCATCAAGGAAGATGTCATTATGATGATTCTTAACTTGAAGAAAGTAAGAATTTCATTGACGACAGATGAACCTCAAACTTTGAGATTGAAAGTCAAAGGTATCAAGGAAGTAACCGCGGCTGACATTGAATGCCCAGGCCAAGCAACAATTTTAAATTCTGATCTTCACATTGCCAGCATCACTGACAAAAATACTGAACTCGATATTGAGATTCGTGTTGAGAAAGGTTTAGGATATGTTCCAAAAGAAATTATCCAGAAGGAACGCGTTAACATCGGCGAAATTTCTCTTGATGCCGTGTTCACTCCAATTCGACGCGTTAATTACGAAGTGGAAAACATGCGCGTAGGTAACCGAACTGATTTCAATCGTTTGCAAATTTTCATTGAAACTGATGGAACCATTCTTCCTAAAGAAGCTTTGGAGAAATCAATTCAAACTATGATCTCACAACTTAAAGCCATTGTCGGTTTTAAGGAAGAGGAAATCGATCTGAAATCTGGAAGCGAAGATTCTGACAAAATGGAATCTGAAATGGGTGGAAAGAAAGATGTTGATCCTGAATTTTTGAAAACTCGTGTAGAGACTTTGAATCTTTCTCCTCGAACTGCAAACGCCTTGGCCAACGCCAACATTCGAACTCTTGGAGGTTTGGCCCGCAAGAAAGAAGAAGACATTCTTGACATCGATGGACTCGGAAGCAAGGGCGTTCAGGAGATCAAGAAAGTGTTGGGTAATTTTGGAATTACTCTGAAGTAATTCTCATACCAATATGCGAATGATACTAATGCTACGAATAACTGCGAATGTTACAATCCAAGAATTAGTAGTTATTAGTAGATTCGTATAAATTCGCTGATTAGTATATAAATCTTATGAAACACCACAAAGCAGGAAGAACATTCGGACTAAAAACAGGCAAGCGAAGCGCGCTCATTAAATCGCTCGCTCTTTCTCTTGTGATGAAGAAAAAAATTACCACCACCGAAGCCAAAGCTAAGGAAATTCGACCGTTTGTTGAAAAATTGGTCACAAAAGCAAAAATGAAAACTCCTGCTTCTCACCGACTTTTGATTTCTCGATTGGGAGTTGAACGAGGAGCAGAGGAATTGATGAAAAACTTGGCACCAAAATACGAAAAGCGCGCAGGAGGGTATACCCGAATCATAAAGTTGCCTCGCCGATTGAGTGATGGAGCAGCGATGGCCGTAATTGAATTTGTTTAATATTTTTATGAATTACACAATCGACGCAAAAGGAAAAAAATTGGGACGAGTTGCCAGCGAGGCGGCCATCTATCTTATTGGGAAAAATAATCCTGAGTTTGTTCGCAATAAAGTTTCAGGAGGTACGGTAGAAATCGTTAACGCATCAAAAGCTGATATTAACGAAAAGCGATTATTGCAAAAGAAGTACGTCAGATATTCTGGATACCCAGGTGGTCTCAAGGCTCCATCAATGAAAAATGTCATTGAGCAAAAAGGGTACGCAGAAATTTTCAAACTTGCAGTGTACGGAATGATTCCTTCGAACAAATTGCGACCGATTATCATGAAGAATTTAACAGTCAAAGAGTAAACATACAATTATGGTTACGGAAGAAAAACAGAGATACATAGAAACTGTCGGACGACGCAAAACCGCGATCGCGCGTGTTCGCATTACTCCAGCCGCAAAAAGTTCTTGTGTCGTAAACGACAAGGATGTTGATGTTTATTTTACAACCGCTCAACTTCGACACGTTGCTGTTGAAGCCTTTACTGAAACAAAGCTCGTTCAAAAATTTAAAGTTACAGCAAAAATTATCGGTGGAGGTATCAACGGCCAAGCCGAGGCGCTTCGCCACGGTGTTGCTCGCGCGCTTATCATCTACGATGCGGAACTCCGAAAGCAAGTAAAACGCGCTGGTTTCCTCAAACGAGATCCTCGCATGAAAGAACGCCGCAAATTCGGTCTTAAGAAAGCAAGAAAGGCTCCTCAGTGGAGCAAGCGATAAGAAAAAAATCCCCTTTTGGGGATTTTTTTCTGCTTGCTTCACTGAGGAGTGAGAAAGGGGTCGGGTGAAGAAGCGAAAGTTTTCGCTTCTGCAAGACCTTGAACGTTCTGTCTGCAGAATGTGAAAGGTGTACAGTTCCTGTAAGGAAAACTCCGGTTTTCCCGTGGAGTGAATATGTGCGGGGCACATATGCAAGGCCGGAGCGCGGCGGCGCGAGGAGGGGTCGCTGACTTTTCCAGCAGGAAAAGATCAGTGACAGGCAGATTGTTGGAAAACCTGGCCTATCGGTCGTGATAGGCATCTGTAGACGAGGTTTCCAAGGAGCGGAGCGTCGAAAATGGACTAAGCGATAAATAAAAAACCGCGAGCAGGAGACTGCTCGCGGTTGAGAAACGTAACTTAAGTTGCCAGCCTTGAAATTTTCCGTCCATCTACGGTAGCAGTTTCCTCTTTTGCTCTCGCTCGCCCCTTTTCAGAGAGGATCATGACCACCTTCTGGTCGGCCCAGTCTTTGAGGTATAGGTGAGGGTCGTCAAGGTATACGATTTTGCTTCCAGCCACTACGTCAACTGGAAGATGCCCGAAATGCCAAAATTCATGGAAAATACCAATAGCTGATAAGTGGTATAAACCCACATAGTGGTGGGAGCCACTTCTCATACTCATAAAGACGTTGAGAACTTTTCCGACGGGTAGTTCACTTTCCGGTCGCGACGCTCCATTTGGAATAGCGCTCCAAAGCACCAATACTCCTAGGGCAACGAACGTTCCAACAATCCCAAATGGCCAGTAGGGAACATCAAACCATCCTGGCAAACTGGTTACGGCAACAAAACTCGCCATCAGGATCAGGGCAAGGCTCCATCTAAGCGTTTTGCTTTTCATGTCGTGGATCTTTCAGTCTTTTTCTTGCAAACGATCTAAAATTATGCTAACATCATTGTTGTAATCGGTCAAATTCACGATTTTATGTCAAACGAACCTCAAAACGAAGACGATATTAAGTACGAAACCGATCCGGAAGGAGCGGAAAATGCTGCACCAAAAAAAGCTGGCTTCGGTAAGTCAGAATCTGAAGTTGTTGCTGATTTGAAAGAGAAATTGGCTGTCGCTTTGAAAGAAAAACAAGAATATCTCGACAAGTGGCAACGCGGAACCGCCGAATTTCAAAATGCCCGCAAGCGCGATCAAGAAGACAATGATCGTTTCAGAAAATATGCTGCGGAAAATTTAATTACCGAAATTTTACCGGTTCTTGAAAGTTTTAATATGGCTTTTAGTAACAAAGAAGCCTGGGAGAAGGTTGATAAGAACTGGAGAGTTGGAGTTGAATACATAGCCAGCCAACTTAAAGGAATTTTGGAAGGTAATGGTCTCAAAGAATTAAACCCGCTAGGCGATACGTTTGACCCGACCCTTCATGAAGCAGTAGAATTTAAGGAAGTTACTGAAGAAAAACAAAATCAGAAAATTGTGGCGGTCAACAACGTTGGGTATTCGTTCAATGGAAGAGTAATTAAGGCTCCAAAAGTTGTTGTAGGAGAGAGTAAAAAATAAATGCTCGCAATCAAATCACAACAGAAAATTGTCCAAAGAATACTTACCACCAAAACTGGCGAGCAGGTTCGCGCTATGTTTCTTGTGGTTGAATCCGACGGTGAATTTAAAGTTCATCTGCTTTCTGTTAGTCCTATCTCTTCTCAGAAAGCTATCAGCTGTAAGCTATCAGCTACCAGCTTTTCTCATTGTTTATCTGGAAATTCCCTAAAATCGCCAGCAATTATTTCCTACAAGAAGGCTTTTTATAATGCCGTTTCTCCTTTTTTCAATACTCTAGAATTTTTTGTAAGCCAACCAACGCGCGCTCCATCTCGATAAAAAAACTGCGCTAGCCTTTAAGCTCGCACAGTTTGTAGGTCACACCTGCAGAATCTTTACCCTCAAGAGATCTCAGGTATTGTTCTCCAGCGCCGATTTGAGTTCCCTTGAGAACAATAAATGTGTCTACTGCCGCTGGCCAGGGGTTTGGAACTCTTTCCACCTCATGGGTACCGGCTGGGATCAGGTTGTGACCAATCAGAGGTTTGCCGATTGTGGCAGGGTCAGGTACTAACAAATCACAGGTTATAATTAATTTCATAGTAGCGATATCTCTAGTCACCTTATTAGATAAAAAATAATTAGTCAATACAAGTAGATAGAAATATGAAATTAACCACACCTCAAATTGCAGAGATTTTAGTAGCTGTCATTATTGCGGTTATTGGATGGTGGCAGTATTCAGGTTCTTCTGCAAGTTCCCCGCAAACTCAAACTAGTGGAACAGGTAACCTGACATTACAACAGAACGTAGTTTCTTCCCCAAATTCTACACTAAATCAATTTGTTGATACACCTGCAGTTTATACATCAACGTATATTCTAGAAAAGAACAATAATACCGACTGGCCATATAAAGCTACAATTAGTATATTAGCAAATAAAAGTACTAATTTACCTAGAATTTTGTGTTTGAAAATAAACACTGATGTAGACAAGAGGCCAGAATCAAAAAAAGTCATCATAAACGTTGGAGAGACAGGAGCTGCCTCGGTATCAAGTGGATATAATGGTTATGATGCGTGTATTGAAAATCCTTCAGGAAATCTTATGTCAAATTTCTTATTGAGTCAGGAGCCGAGCAAATTTGACATTAAACTTAGCACAGATATTAAAAATTAACTAAAAACATATGAGTAAAATAATTGGAATCGATCTTGGTACCACCAATTCCGCCGTTGCGGTTATGGAAGCGGGGGAACCAAAAATCTTAGAAAACGCAGAAGGCGCGCGCACCACACCATCTATTCTGGCACAATCAAAAACTGGTGAGCGGCTGGTAGGACTTTTGGCGAAGCGCCAAGGTGTGACCAATCCGAAAAATACTATTTATCAGATCAAGCGCTTCATTGGACACACGTTTGACGAACCGGCAGTGCAAAAAGATAAAGCTTCAGTACCATTTGAATTACGAAAATCTGACAACGGTGGTATTGAAGTGAAAATGTCAGACAAGTGGTACCGACCGGAAGAAATTTCAGCGATGATTCTAACAAAATTGAAGAATGACGCTGAAGCTCGACTCGGAGAAAAAATAACTGAGGCGGTCATTACCGTACCTGCGTACTTTAATGACAGTCAACGTCAGGCTACGAAAGATGCCGGAAAAATTGCAGGACTTGATGTTAAAAGAATTATCAATGAACCAACAGCCGCGGCGCTTGCGTACGGATTTAACAAAAAGAAGGATGAAAAAATTGTCGTTTTCGACTTCGGAGGCGGAACCTTTGATATTTCCGTTCTTGAAGTCGGTGATGATGTTGTAGAAGTAAAATCAACTGATGGTGATGCCCACCTCGGAGGAAAAGATATCGACCAGAAAATTATCAACTGGCTTGCTGATGAGTTTAAAAAGCAAGAGGGAATTGATGTGCGTAAAGATGCCCTAGCTCTCCAGCGACTCGATGAAGCCGCTGAAAAGGCCAAAATTGAGCTCTCAACAGCAGTTTCGACTGAGGTTAACATTCCCTTCATTACTTCCGGCGCAGAAGGTCCAAAACACCTTTTGATTAACATGACCCGGGCGAAACTTGAAGAGTTAACTCAGGAATTTCTTGATCGCGCGATGGAAATTACCAAGCGTGCTATGGAAGCATCACCATTCAAAAAAGATCAGATTAATGAAGTAATTTTGGTTGGAGGTCAGACTCGCATGCCAGCGATGCAAAAAGCGGTTAAGGATTATTTCGGCAAAGAATTGCACATGGGAGTCAATCCAGATGAAGTGGTGGCAATTGGTGCGGCCATTCAAGGGGGAATTTTGCGCGGAGATGTCAAAGATATTTTGCTTCTCGACGTTATTCCACTTTCTTTCGGAATTGAAACTATGGGAGGTGTGGCTACTAAACTCATTGAAAAAAATACCACCATTCCAACATCGCGTTCGCAAACTTTCTCAACAGCAGCTGACAATCAAACTGATGTGACAGTACATGTGGTCCAAGGCGAGCGAGCGATGGCGGGAGACAACAAATCTCTCGGACAGTTTAATCTTGGAGGAATTCCGCCAGCACCAAGGGGTTTACCCCAGATTGAAGTGACGTTTGATATTGATGCCAACGGCATTCTCAATGTTACTGCCAAAGACAAAGCAACAGGAAAAGCCAATTCAATTCGCATCGAAGCGCGTGGCGGTTTGACCAAAGAAGAAGTTGAAAAGATGAAAAAAGATGCGGAAACGCATGATGCCGATGATAAGAAAAAGCGCGAAGAAGTGGAAATTAAAAATTCTGCAGAGCAATTAATTTACACTTCAGAAAAAGCTTTGAAGGATAATAAAGATAAAGTGCCGGCAGATGTAGCGAAAACCATTGAAGATAAAATTGCAGAATTAAAAACGGCAAAATCTGGAACAGATATCGCCGCTATCAAAACTGCAACTGAAGCGCTTTCAAGTGAATTGCAAAAAATTGGTGAAATAATGGCGAAGGCTGCGCAGGAACAGTCGGCCTCGGCAGAACAAAAGCCTTCCGACGATAAGGGTGGGGATGGGAATGTGAGGGACGCGGAGTTCAAGGAAGGAGATAAGAAATAATCCACCAATACAATGAATGAATTTATTTTTTGGTGGTCAGTAGTGTCGACTATATTGAGTGTTATTCTGCTTTGCGCTTCGGTATGGCAATACTCAAAGGCCCAAAATCAAGAAGAGAAAACCAAGTCACAGGTAAAAGTGTGGATGCAAGATGCAAGCGGACTGAGTCAAGCCTTGAGTCGAATTGTATCTGATAATCTGTCGGGTAGATATCATTCAACAAATGATGTGTGTAATGCAATATGGGCAGTCCACGCTTCAGCGTTTGCTTTATATCAGAGTTTGTATGAGGAAAGGTGTGTTACTGAAGAGGAATATAAAGAAAGACAAAAGGCAATGATGGAAAAGACCGAAAAGAGTAGTGACACAACAAAAACAGCTTAGATCAAACAAGCACTTGTCAAGTGTTGCAATCTTGAATGCTGCCCTATACTTATCTTCGACTCTCCAACTTAAATCTTTAATCTTAAATCTCACAACTAACCCATGGCCAAAAATTATTACCCCAGTACTAGAATCTCGATGACTCGATTCAGTACGGGGCGCGCGACATTTAATTCGGTAATGTATAATTAAATTATTATGGCAAAGGATTACTACAACATCTTGGGAATAAACAAAAGTTCATCTTCGGATGAAATCAAAAAAGCTTTCCGCAAATTGGCGCATCAGTATCATCCTGATAAAACCAAGGGAGATGCTGCTGCTTCTCAGAAATTTAAAGATGCCAGCGAGGCATACTCGGTGCTTTCCGATGACAAAAAACGCGCAGAGTACGATACCTACGGTCAAACTTTTGCTGGTGGCGCCGGACCTTCACAAGGAGCATCGCAAGGCTTCGGTGGTTTCGACTTTTCCGGATTCGGCGGTCAGAATGGCGGATTTGATTTCTCGCAGAATGGATTTGAGTTTGATTTAGGAGATATCTTCGGAGATATTTTTGGCGGCGGCGGTGGACGTCAAAAAGTAAAACGTGGCCGAGACATCTCAATTGATGTTGAACTGTCTTTCTCAGAATCAATCTTTGGTACTGAGCGAAAAATCCTTCTCAACAAAACTTCAACCTGTACCGAGTGTAAGGGTAGTGGCGCAAAACGTGGTACAGAAATGCATACGTGTAAAACCTGTAACGGCAAAGGAAAAATTCACGAAACAAAAAGATCAATGTTGGGCAATTTTTCTACCGTTCTCGCGTGTACTGAATGTAATGGCGCGGGAAAAGTTCCAAAAGAAAAATGTCCGGAATGTTACGGTGCAGGGGTGGTAAAAAAAGAGCAGGAAATTGCTGTCGAAATTCCTTCAGGAATTGATAACGGCGAAATGATTCGATTGACTGGTATGGGGGAAAGTGTGCAGGGAGGAACCACAGGCGATCTCTATATAAAGGTACATGTTAAAAAGCATCCAGTGTTTAGAAAGGAGAATATTGATTTGACGATGGATTTGTCACTGAAACTTTCCAGCGCGCTTCTCGGTGAAGAATACGCACTCGACACACTTGATGGGGAAATTAAACTAAAAATTCCCGAGGGAGTTTCTCATGGTGAAATTCTGCGAGTGAAAGGAAAAGGTGTGCCATACGAAAAAGGACGTCGCGGAGACCTGCTTATTCATCTGCAAATTAAATTACCGCATAAACTTTCGAAGGAGGGGAGGAAATTGGTGGAGGAGCTTCGCCGCGAAGGAATATAAAATAAGTTGAAAGTTTAAAAGTTATAAAGTTGGAAAGTTAAGGAAAACTCCCCGGCCGCGCAAAAAGCGCGGCCGGGGAGTTTTGTATTTTCTGTTTACCTATTTACAATTTATTAAAATTATCAAAAACCTAGCTATCAACAAAAAACCTCCACCTACATCGATTGACCACGGCCGTGTACAATCAATGTAGGTGTGTCCAACGTCAAAAATTATGCTAATCTTTTGGCACCTATGCTCTCGTCGTTCAATGGACCCCAGTAGCAGAACGTCGAAGACTAGTTCGCTACGGGGCAGGTAGGATATGCACTCCTTGCCCCGTAAATGTCCCTATAGTCTAATGGATAGAATACTTCCCTCCGAAGGAAGTGGTGCAGGTTCGATTCCTGCTAGGGACACCAATTTGTAAGGACATTTTACTGGGGCGAAGGGAATGATGCAGGTTCGATTCCTGACGTAAGCTCTAAACGAGCTTACGTCAGGAATCGAACGGCGGAGTATAAAATTTTCAGCAGAAAATTTTTCGAGCCGGTGCCCAGGCAAAACTTTTCGACGGAAAAGTTTTAGCCGAGGGAGATACTCCTGCAAAAATTTTTCCAAGGAGTTCGATAGCGAAGCGTCCTGCCGAGAGCACCATTCTATCTAGTATGTTAAAATGTAGCGATTATGAAAATTCCTCGACCAATATCAAGTCAACCCATTCCCGAAACAGCGCGAAAAGTTTTTGAGGGTATTATGTTTGATGTATACCAATGGGAGCAAGAAGTGTTTGACGGCAGTAAAGCTATTTTTGAAAAAGTAAAACGGCCTGATACCGTCGTGGTTTTTCCTGTGCTTCCCGACGGAAAAATTTTGTTAATTAATGAGGAACAGCCGAGTAAGCAGAAGTTTATCAGCGCACCCGGTGGTAGAATTGAAAAAGATGAAGATGTTTTGACAGCCGCCAAAAGAGAATTACTTGAAGAGACCGGTTACGAAGCAAATGAATTTATTTTGTGGGAAGCTCACCAGCCTGTGTCAAAAGTGGAGTGGGCGGTGTACGTTCTTGTCGCCAAGGGTTTGAAAAAGGTTTCAGAAATGAATCTTGACCCCGGCGAAAAAATCGATCCGTATCCCGTAAGCTTTGATGAATTTATGACGATAGGCAGTGATCCTAATTTTAGAGGTATCGATATGCTTCCTAAATTTCTAGAAGCGAAATTGTATCCTGAAAAAATGGAAGCTTTACGTACTTTGTTCAGGTCAAACTAGCCTAGGTTTAAACCAATTCACCTTATTCAGGCGAAAGAAAATACACCCTATTACAAAACCTTCCTTTCTGCTATGATTTCCCATATGGATCCCGTAGTAGAAAATGGCATTGCTGTTTGCTACAGCGAGATTTTAAATGTATCGCGAAAGTTTGAATTACAAGACTTAGTTTAATTAAATATGGTGAAGTGAGCTGAACAGCAAACGATGCCATTTTTCACTAACGGGATGGAAAAAAATTCCAAAAAAACCCTACTTTCTGGTATTCAACCCACCGGCCGCCCACATATTGGCAACTATTTCGGTGCCATGAAGCAATTTGTTGATCTCCAAAAAGCGCACAATTGCTATTTCATGATTGCTGACTATCATGCTTTAAATTTCCTACAAAACGCAAAAGAAATGCGACAAAATATTCTCGATCTTGTGTTCGATTATCTTGCTATTGGGCTTGATCCAAACGAAGCGGTTATTTTCAAGCAATCCGATGTCTCAGAGCACACCGAGCTTGCATGGATTTTTGATACGATCACGACCGTGCCATTTCTCGAGCGCGCGCACGCATACAAAGATGCAGAAGCGAAAAATAAAGAAATCAGTGTAGGAACTTTCAATTACCCGATGCTTATGGCGGCGGATATTTTGCTGTATGACACGGCGGTAGTGCCTGTGGGAGCTGATCAGAAACAGCATGTTGAAATCACTCGCGACACCGCAGAAAAATTTAACCGTGTGTATGGTGAGACCTTCAGATTGCCTGAGGCGATGATTGTACAGGCGGTAGCGATTGTCCCAGGAACCGATGGCAGAAAGATGAGTAAAAGTTACGGTAATACTATTTCTTTGTTTGCTACCGATGCGGAAATTGAAAAAGCCGTGATGGGTATTGTGACCGATTCTTCCGGTGGTGTTCCAAAAAATGTTTATGAGATTCACAAGCTATTTCGCACAGAAGCCGAGCTGGAAATTTTGTATAGAGAAAAAGCGGGGAAGTACAAAGATTTAAAAGTTGCTTTAATTGACGATATTAAAAATTTTATTAAACCTCTGCGCGAAAAACGCGAAGCCTTGGCCAAAGATCCTGTTTCAGTTTTAAAAATTCTAAAAACTGGCGGAGAAAAAGCTTCCGCGGCCGCGGAAACCAAAATGAAAATCGTTCAGGAAAAAATTGGCGTTAAATTATATTAAAAAAACCACCAAACCTTTGGGGTAGGTGGTTTACGAAATTCTTAGGGTTGCCTGATTGGCAATTCACGCTCGCTTCGAAAAGATATGGCAGCTTGGCGCCCAAGCGCTTGGTTTAGCCTGGATCGGTACGTGGCCGCCAGCTCGTCAGTTAAGAAGTACTCCTCGTCACGAACGACGACAGTAACAGCCGGATGAAGCACGGGATCAAAAAACGAGAAAAAAGTGCTAGAGGTCTGAGTTTCAGACGATGGACCATGCTGGACGTCCACCACTCTCCCTGGTGAAAGTTTGCTCCCGCCTAACCAAAGAAGGCAATCCCAGCGATGCCAGTAGGACCACATCGCGGTGTCTTCCACCGGCCTGTTTTGAGCGGGAATAATTGAAGGAAACATCATACCCTCGCCGATTCGGGGGATTGTATTCCCGTTTAGGGTCACTTGGAACTCAAGCCCAAATTTCCGCCCGGTTCCCTGACGGCTCGAATAGTACATCCTATAGTATACGCAATACTTCATGTTGCCTTTTCAGAACAGCGCTCATTAACTCCTTGTCTCGACAAGTTTTTTAGAGGCTCATACAATTATGACAATGAACAGGACAAACCTGGTCAATCGGAGACTGTTCCGGTTCGAATATTTACATAAAATATATTTTTGTCAAGTTTTTTAAATGATCCGTTTTGATATACACAAAGCTCTATTTTTGCTACTATTTTCCCTATGCAAAATCGAACATACATTAAAGAACTCCCGCAGAAAGTTGGACAGGAAGTGACCATCGCCGGTTGGGTAGATGTTCGTCGCGATCACGGCAAACTTATTTTCATTGACCTGCGAGACATGTCTGGAAAAGTCCAAATGGTAGCACTGCCGAGTCATGCCGAAGCACACGCCACGGCGACCACACTCCGCTCTGAGTGGGTTGTTTCTGTTTCTGGTAAGGTCAATCAGCGCCCAGAAAGAATGGTCAACAAAGACGAACCAAACGGCACTGTTGAGCTGGAAATTCTTTCAATTACTGTTCTAAACGAAGCCCAAACGCCTCCATTTGACGTCAGGGGAGAGGGAACCGACATCAGCGAGGAAGCACGGCTTAAGTATCGCTATCTCGATCTTCGCCGCAAGCGCATGACCTCAAACATGAGGTTGCGTCATGAAGTAATCAGGTTCATTCGTAAATATTATTCTAACGACGGTTTTGTCGAAATTGAAACACCGATTGTGAGTAAAGCAAACGTTGAGACCGGCGCCAGAAATTACGTTGTGCCTTCACGTTTGTATAAAGGAAAATTTTACGGGCTACCGCAATCACCCCAGCAGTACAAACAACTTTTGATGGTTGCCGGTTTGGAAAAATATTTTCAAATTGCTAAATGTTTCCGTGATGAAGATTCCCGTGGCGATCGCCAGCCAGAATTTACGCAACTTGATCTTGAAATGTCTTTTGTTGAACAAGAGGATGTTCTTCGCCATACCGAAAAAATGTATATCGAAATGATTACAGAAGTAACGCCGCACAAAAAAATTCAAACAGTTCCTTTTCCAAGACTGACATACAAGGAAGCCATGGAAAAATACGGATCAGACAAACCCGACTTACGCGCAGATAAAAATGATCCAAACCTCTTGGCGTTTTGTTGGGTTCTCGATTTTCCATTTTTTGAAAAAACTGATGAGGGTGGTTGGACTTTTACCCACAATCCTTTTTCGAGCGCCAAACCAGAACACGAGCAGATGCTTGCCAACAAAGAAAACATTGGAGAAATTTTAACAACGCAGTATGACATTGTGCTTAACGGCAGCGAAGTTGGTGGCGGCAGTATTCGTAATCACAAACCAGAAATGCTTCGAAAAGTTTTGGAAATAATTGGTCAGACTCCCGAGCAAATTGCTGGATCTTTTGGTCACATGCTCGATGCGCTTTCATTCGGTGCGCCGCCCCACGGTGGAATTGCTCCAGGAATTGATCGATTGGTTATGCTTTTGGCCAACGAGCCAAACATTCGCGAGGTGATCGCCTTTCCAAAAACTGGAGAGGGAAGAGATCTCATGATGAACACTCCTTCAGAGGTCAGTTCAAAGCAACTTAAGGAGCTTGGGATTAAGCTCGAAAAGTAGGTTCAGTTTTTTCTCTAAAATTTCTGAAGACTACAAAGGCGATGAGGAGAATAAGAAAGGTGAAAAAGATAAACTGAATCACGATTGCGCCGTAAAGAATACCGCTTCGCGTTTGGGTTGAACCTAGAGAAATAATTTTGCTACCATCAGTAGTGTACTCATATATGCGGGATCGTGCGTGATTGGAATCAACCAACTCAAGACTAACTCGGGTTTCTAGGCCGCTTCTCGTTGACTGCCAAACACCTCGGGTATAGCCCATAAGTGGAAGTACATCATTCCATTTTGAAATTAGTAAATCTTTATCTGTGGTTGGTATATATCGTAAATCCTTAGTTGATATAAAACCATCCTTTTCACCGATTATCACAGATAGATGAGTGGCATCTTTTTCGGCGTAATCAATCGTAACGGCGCGATACAAAGTGTCCATTTTTTCATTCAGTGCCGGTGTTTTATAAACATCAATTTCTTTTGTGGGAAAGGCTAGAAATTTATATTGATTCGGGTTGATGTTGGTTTTACCGGAATTTGTGAAAGTCAAAAAAACTGTAGCTAGATTTAGTATAAAGGCGATTATTAAAAAAGTTGATCGATATTTTTTAAGTTGCATGGATTACAGCGTGATTTATTTGTATAATTCTACTATATGTCGTGTATGATAGTAAGGTGTCGTAGAGCCAACGGATAAGATGAACGCCTTTACAGTAAAACAGAAAAGTTTTGAAGGACCACTCGACGTTCTTTTAGACCTCATTGAAAAGAGGAAGCTTTTTATCAATGATATTTCGCTGGCAAAAGTAGCGGATGATTATTTAGAACATGTAAAATCATTGCAGAATTTTCCCATTGCCGACAGCGCCAATTTTGTTTTGATCGCATCCACTTTGGTTTTGATAAAATCAAAATCCCTTCTGCCTACGCTTGAATTAACAACTGACGAACAAGGTGATATTAAGGATTTGGAACGACGTCTCAAAATCTATAAAAGAATTAAAGAACTGACAGCGGGTATTCGAGAACGTTTTGGCAAAGAAGTTTCTTTTTCACCGGAACCTCGTAAAGTTGAACCGATATTTTCTCCAGACGCTTCTATGACGACCGCTTCTTTTTTTGCGGCCATTAAAGACGTTTTGAAAAATTTTCCAAAGGTTGAAACCTTGCCAAAGGTTTTGGTTCAAAAGGTCATGAGTCTCGAAGAAATGATTACTCATTTGACCAAGCGCGTTAGCGATAGTTTGCGCATGAGTTTCAAGGAATTTTCTAAATCAGATAAGGCAAACAAAGTTCATGTGATTGTCAGTTTCTTAGCGATGCTCGAATTGGTCAAGCAAGGTGTAATTTCTGTCACTCAGGAACGGCATGGTGATGACATTTTGATGGAAACGGACAAAATTTCAATTCCGGATTATGGCAGTCATTAAATAAATCTTTATCCACTGGTATGTAAATGTAAAATTACGAAATAAATGGTACACTGTTGTCGCCTCTTTTTTTAAAAACATGAATCTTGACGCAAAAATTGAATCACTACTTTTTTGGAAAGCCGAACCGATCGCAATTGCGAAAATCGCAAAGATTTTTTCAGTGACTGAGGAGGAAATTAAAAACGCATTGACCATCTTAGAGGAAAAATTTCAAAATAGGGGGGTGGTGCTCATGCGTAAGGAAGATGAAGTGGCTTTGCGAACCGCTCCAGCTTCGTCAGAATTTATTGAAACGTTGGCAAAGGAAGAATTAGTTCGCGATCTTGGAAAAGCTGGTCTTGAAACCCTTTCAATTATTTTATACCAAGGTCCTATTTCGCGCAGAGAGATCGATTATGTTCGCGGAGTTAATTCCAACTTTATTTTAAGAAATCTCTTGATCAGGGGCCTGGTGGAAAAAGTAGAAAACCCCAAGGATTTGCGATCATTCTTATATAAACCAACCTTTGATCTGTTGTCGCACCTCGGCATCGCAAAGATTGAAGATTTGCCAGAATATGGTACTGTAAAAAAAGAAATTGAGCTCTTTTCCGAAGCGGTCAAGGAAAGCGAGGTCCACAACCCCGAAGCTCTCATCTCATGAAGAAGGTTAAACGTTTTTTAAAACTTTTCAAAATCATTGATCCCAAATTTACGATTGGGTTTTTTTGTTTGATATTGATAATTGCCTTGATTGTCTATACCAGATATTTTCAAATACACGGGGAACAGCAGATTGCTCCCATACTTCCCGTTGCTTCAGTATTCGAAAAACTCGCATTGGAGGCTAAAGCCGTCTATGTCTATGATGTAAAAGAAAATCGAGCATTGTATAGTCTTAATGGAGACGCTCAGTTACCTTTGGCTTCATTAACGAAAGTGATGATGGCTGTTACTGCGCTATCTTTGTTGCCCGAAAACGCTATCGTGACCATACATTCAGAATTTCTTAACACAGAAGGGGATAGCGGGTTGCTTGAAAATGAGCGTTTTAGTCTTAAAAATCTTTTAGATTTGACCCTCCTTGAATCTTCAAATGATGGCGCCAGTGCCATCGCCTCGGTAGCTGGCGCAGTGAAGCGTCATGGGGTGCCAGATAGTTTAGGCACTGAAGAGTTTATCAAGGCCATGAATGAGACCGCCAAGAAAATTGGTATGACTCAGGCTTATTTTTTAAATCCCACCGGACTCGACCAAAGTCCTTCAGTTTCTGGAGGCTATGGTTCGGCAAAAGACATGACAACACTTTTTGCTTACGCAGTGAAAACCTACCCAACTCTTTTAGACTCGACTCGTAAAATTACACAGCAGATTAGCTCACTGGATTCCCAGATGCACGATGTTCACAACACCAATGTTTCTGTTTCAAAAATTCCGTCACTCCTAGCCTCGAAAACTGGATTTACTGATTTGGCTGGAGGAAATCTAACCATTGTTTTTGATGCGGGAATTGATCACCCTATCGTTGTGTCTGTGTTAGGCTCTACTGAAGAGGGAAGATTTCTTGATGTTGAAAAGTTGGTGTATGCTACGTTGGATTATTTGAACCAGAATTAAAATATTTTATTCTTACTCCTTTATATCGTATACTTCCCTCATTATGCTTACCAATGTTGTAAAAGTTTTTTTACCCCTCACCGCATCATTTTTTCTCGGTATTGCCGTGACGCCTTTTTTTACAGATTTTTTGTACAAGCATTCGATGTGGAAAAAGAAAGCTAAGACCATTGCTATTGATGGCCGTGGTACTCCAATTTTTAATGCGTTGCACAAAAACAAAGAAGTCGGAACTCCACGGATGGGTGGTGTAGTAATTTGGTTTTCTGCAACAGTTACCATGTTTGTAATTTGGTCGCTTGCAAAAATTTTTCCAACCGATGCGGTTCGTAAATTTGATTTTATGAGTCGAGGTCAGACGTGGATTCCACTTGTCGCACTCCTCGTCGGTGCTTTCGTGGGTCTCATTGATGACTATATGGAAATTCACGAGATTAAAGGATGGGCTGCCGGCGGTTTGTCTTTACGGAAGCGCTTACTAGTTGTGGCTGGCGTCGCCCTTCTTGCTTCATTTTGGTTTTATTTCAAGCTCGATGTATCGAGTGCCACGATGCCGTTTTTAGGTGATGTCCAATTAGGTTGGCTATTTATTCCATTTTTTATTTTAGTAACTGTAGCCATTTACTCAGGCGGCGTCATTGATGGCATCGACGGATTAGCGGGAGGAATTTTTTCAATTATTTTTAGTACCTACGGGGTGATCGCTTTCTATCAACAGCAATTTGATCTTGCGGCTTTTTGCGCGGTAATTGTTGGCGGGTTGCTCGCTTTTCTTTGGTTCAATATTCCTCCCGCTCGTTTTTATATGTCGGAAACTGGTAGCATGTCACTTACTATTACGCTCGCCATTGTGGCCTTTATGACCGATTCGCTCGGAGAAGGGAAGGGAATTGCGGTGTTGCCGATTATTGCACTTCCGCTCGTCGCTACGACGTTGTCGAATATCATCCAAGTTACATCTAAAAAATTTCGCAATGGTAAAAAAGTCTTTCAAGTTGCCCCACTTCACCATCATTTTGAAGCCATCGGCTGGCCTGGCTCAAAAGTTACGATGCGGTACTGGGTCATCGGTGTGATCTGCGCCGCAATCGGACTTATCGTGGTTATGATTGGCTAAAGAAGCTGCAAGCTTGAAGCTTACAGCTGATAGCTTTCGGAAATGTAGAAATGTATTTTTGCGTGTTACAATAATCGCAAGCGAAAATTTTGTTCGTTTGCGGTATATGGCCAAATCTAAACCAGTTGATAAAATATTTTTAAGTATAGTTGCAGTTCTTATTGTTTTTGGTTTGCTGATCTTTTCCTCCGCCTCACTTGGACTTTTGGCCCGCAACGGTGCCAGTTTTTTTTCTGTAGCTTCAAAACAATTATTGGCGGTTGGTATTGGCGTCGTGTTTGCCTTTGTTTTTTCAAGAGTTCATTACAATTTTTGGAGGCGCTATTCTTTTTATATTTTTTTATTTTCAATTTTTCTAACTATTTTGGTTTTTGTTCCCGGCATTGGACGAGCATACGGAGGAGGTAGTCGTTGGATCGCGATTGGCCCAGCTTCATTTCAGCCTGCGGAATTTCTTAAAATCGGTTTTGTTATATATATGGCCGCGTGGCTCGCAAGAACCAAGGATGCCGTCACCTCTTTCAAGGAGGGGATTCTCCCCATTATAATTTTGTTGGCGTTGGTTGGAGCTATTCTTTTAAAACAACCGGATACTGATACTTTTATTAGTATCTTCCTTGCAACGATTGGTATGTTTATTGTCGCTGGCGGGCGGTTCAGGCATCTGGCGTTACTTGGGTTTTGCTCAATTTTGGGTTTAGCGCTTTTGGTCTATACACGGCCATATCTTATGAGCCGATTTCAAACCTTTTTAAATCCCGCATCCGACCCACTTGGCGCCGGTTATCAGATTCAGCAGTCACTCATTGCGATTGGTTCGGGGGAATATTTCGGTAGAGGTTTTGGCCAAAGTATTCAAAAATTTGCCTATCTCCCAGAACCGATAGGCGATTCGATTTTTGCAGTTGCCGCTGAAGAATTCGGATTTTTTGGCGGAG
Organism: Patescibacteria group bacterium; assembly: GCA_040390045.1. Classification (NCBI taxonomy): domain Bacteria; species Patescibacteria group bacterium. The sequence goes on along the minus strand of JAZJZC010000001.1, from coordinate 9,084 downwards.
TTTTTCTAATTTTATTGTTCTTATTTTTTACACTGAGATCACTTCGAATTGCCACAAAAGCCCCCGACACGTTTAGTGGACTTTTGGTTGTTGGGATTGTTATACTTATCGTGTCGGCTTCCTTTATGAACATTGCCTCAATGCTTGGGGTGATGCCCCTATCTGGCCTGCCGCTTCTCTTTGTTAGCCACGGTGGATCAGCTATGATCATGGCTCTCGTTGAAGTGGGAATTATTCTCAATATTTCACGGTTTAGAAAAAATTAACGTCACCAACACGAATGAAAATTTTATTTACAGGCGGAGGGACGGGAGGGCATTTTTACCCAATTATCGCGGTTGCTCAATCCATAAACAAAACCGTTAAAGAAAAACGACTTTTACCGCCGGCATTGTACTACATGGCCAATGAACCGTACGATAGTCGAGCTCTTTTTGATAATAATATAAATTTTGTAAAGATGCCCGCCGGTAAATTACGCCGTTATTTTTCACTGAAAAATGTAGTTGATCTCGTAAGAACTTTTTTTGGTGTCATCAAATCGCTTTGGAAAGTTTTTGAAATTTATCCAGACGTTATTTTTGGTAAAGGTGGATACGCCAGTTTTCCTGCGCTTTTTGCTGGCCGAATTTTTCGCATTCCAATCGTCATTCACGAGTCAGATAGTATTCCTGGCAAAGTAAATTTGTGGGCTGGGAAATTTGCTCAGGATATCGCCGTTTCTTTTCCTGAAGCAGCCCATTATTTTCCACAAGAAAAAACTGCCTATACCGGCAATCCTATTCGGACCGATATTATAAGTGTTTCTAGTACTGGAGCTCATGAATTTCTACAGCTTGAAAAAAATATCCCGATCATTTTAATTCTCGGCGGCTCTCAAGGTTCACGATTAATAAATGAAACCTTAATTAAAATTCTTCCAGAGTTGGTTGAAAAATTTCAAATTATTCATCAGACTGGGAAAAATAATTACGCGGAGGTGTCAGGCACCACGTCAGTTATTTTGGAAAAGACACCGCTTAAGACCAGATATAAACCGTTCGAATATCTTAACGAAATGACCTTACGAAGATCCGCGGGCGTTGCCGATTTGGTAATTTCTCGTGGTGGTTCAACCTTGTTTGAAATTGCAGCATGGGGAGTGCCGTCAATTATTATTCCACTGAATGAAGCAGTCAGCCACGACCAGACCAGCAACGCGTTTAATTACGCACGAAGCGGAGCCGCTGTGGTCATTGAGGAAACGAACTTAACACCACATATTCTTTTGCATGAAATTGAGAGAGTTCTTTCTGACGTAAATTTAATTGCCAAGATGCGGGAGAGTGCAACAAAATTTGCTCGCGTTGATGCGGCAGATATCATTGCGCTTAAATTGCTTGAAATTGGACTGTCGCACGAAGTATAGATACTACTAATAACGAATCCGTGCGAATATACGAATTAAGATGGATACAACAGATAAAAAAGTAATAACCAGATTCGCGCCGTCACCGACGGGATATATGCATATGGGAAGTGTGCGGACAGTGCTTTTTGCCTATCTATTCGCACGGCAGCATAATGGAAAATTTATTTTACGTATTGAAGACACCGATAGAGAGCGTTCAAAAAAAGAATTTGATGATGCAATTTTAGAAGCAATGAGTTGGCTTCACCTCGAGTATGACGAGATCTATCGGCAGTCGGAGCGTAGCGCGATCTACCGAAAACACATTGAGAAGCTTATTACAGAAGGAAAAGCTTTTGTTTCAAAGGAAGAGGTTGTTGTGGAGGGCGGACGTGCCGAAGTTATTAGGTTTAAAAATCCGAACAAGGTAGTTACATTTGTCGACATGATCCGTGGTCCGATCGAATTTGATACGACTGAGCTCGGTGATTTTGTGATTGCAAAATCACTCGACGAGCCAATTTTTCATCTCGCTGTTGCGGTGGATGACTATGAGATGGGTATTACTCACGTTATCCGTGGTGAGGATCACATTTCAAATACCCCCCGCCACATCCTTATATTCGAGGCTATTGGCGCACCGGTGCCAATTTTTGCCCATCTTCCCCTTGTGCTTGCACCAGACCGAACCAAATTATCAAAACGCAAGCATGGCGAAATCGTAGCGCTTGAATATTATCGTAAGCTCGGCTATCTTTCTGAACCTGTTGTTAATTTTATGGCACTTTTAGGATGGAACCCTGGAGATGACCGAGAGGTTTTTTCTCTGGAAGAATTGGTCAGAGTGTTTGATCTTTCAAAAGTTCAAAAAGGAGGTGCAATTTTCAACGTCGAGAAACTTAATTGGTTTAATAGACACTACATTCAAAAACTTTCCCCAAAAGAGAAGATTGCCAATCTCACACAAAGAGTATCAGATGACCAAATAAAAACTTTGGAACAAAAACCTCAATTAATCGAGGTCATGTCCGAACGGATTTCTAATTTCAAAGAATTGGCGGATTCAATTGCGACCGGTGATTATAATTATTTTTTTGGAAAACCAACATTCGAAAAAAATGCCCTCTTGTGGAAAGGGATAGGGGATTTGGTAAAAACCAAAACTCGTCTATCAGAAGTTTTAGAGTTATTGAAAAATATTCCAACCGAATCATTTAATCGTTTGACAACAAAAGAAGTTTTGTGGCCATATGCGGAAAAAGAGGGCAGGGGAGAGGTCTTATGGCCTCTCCGGATGAGTCTTTCCGGCAAGGAAAAATCACCTGACCCCTTTGTACTTTCTGAACTTTTAGGTAAGGAAGAAACCGCACAACGAATCATTCAAGCCATAAATTTGCTATCATAGAGGAATGCACAAGTTTTTAAAATTAATTTGCGTATTCCTGCTCGGATTGTTTTTCCTGTCGATTTTTTCTGTGCCACGGGTTCATGCTGATCTTATTGAGGATCTCAAAAGTAAAATTGACGAACGAAACAAGGTTATAAAAGATTTGGAAGTTGAGATTGCTCAGTACCAGTCCCAAGTTGAAAAAACGAGCACGGAAGGGAAGACGCTTAAAAGTAAAATCGCTGCGCTTGAACTAACTCGAAAGAAGCTTTCTGCTGAAATTTCCTCGCTTGAAAACAAGATTGCATCCGCTAATCTTTCAATACAGAAACTCAATATTCAGATTTCTGATTCTGAAACTTCAATAAAAAAATCTGTTCAATCTATTTCGAATACCTTGGCAGAAACTGACGAGGAAGAATCAACCTCACTTGTTGAGACGCTTTTGACCTACAAAAGTATTTCTAGTTTCCTTGATCGTGTTGAAACGCTCGGTCAGCTCAATGAAAGTTTAAACAGCGAGCTTGCTAAGCTAAAAACTTTGAAGTCACAGTTGGAGGATAGCAAGCTCCAGTCCCAAAAAGCCCGTGATAGTTTGGTTACTCTGGCGGATAGTCTCACTGATAAGAAAAAAGTGGCGGAATATAATAAAACCCAGACAAACAAACTACTTGTGCAAACAAAGAGCCAGGAGGAGGCCTATAGAAAAATTTTAGCACAGAAACAGGCTCTCAGAGATTCGTTTGAAAAAGAATTACTGAGCTTCGAGTCCCAGCTTAAGTTTGCCATTGATCCATCGAGTTTGCCTCAAACTGGCTCAGGAGTTCTAAAATGGCCGCTTGATAAGGTAAGAATTACGCAGCAATTTGGGGATACCGATTTTGCTCGCAGTCATGTCCAGGCTTATAATGGTCGTGGGCATAACGGTATTGATCTTGCCGCATCTATCGGCACACCCGTTAAATCGGCCCTGTCAGGCAAAGTTTTGGGTACTGGCAACACTGATACGGCCTGTCCAAATGCGTCCTATGGCAAATGGGTACTCATAGATCACCACAACGGTCTGACGACGCTCTATGCGCATCTTTCGGTCATTAAAGTTTCTGCCGGTCAGGAGGTTCAAACTGGTGAAATAATAGGATACAGCGGCGAAACCGGATACGCCACCGGCCCACATCTACATTTTACGGTGTACGCGAGTCAAGGTGTAGAGATTGTAAGCAGGCCAAGTAAGAGTTGCAACGCTACATACATCATGCCCGTTGGTAGTTTGAACGCCTATTTAAACCCTTTGTTATATCTTTAATTTTTAGCAATAAATTTATCACCCGCGATGCAAACCAACCCTAATCGAGGATTCATCAAGCTCATCATTCTGATTGTGGCGATTTTGATTATTTTAGGATATTTTGGACTCAATTTTGAGAAAATTGTGACGTTGCCAGTTGTCAAAGAAAATTTAGCGTACGGTTGGAATTTATTCGTAACTTTTTTTAATGATTTTGTAATTCAACCTGCGATCTTGGCGTGGGGAAAGAGCGTCGAATTTCTAGTATCTATTTGGGAAAAAATTCTCAATTTATTTTAGGCTAATTTATAATGATCAGGTTGAAGTAGGTAAGATCTCCTAGAGATTTCGGCCACCAAGTCTCGGGGCTTGTAGGTAGTATGTGGTCGCAAAGATATATTGTGCGACACGCAGTTCCTATGAGCGTGAGCGAATTGGAATGGCATTAGTCCCCTTTTAGCACGATATCTTTTTCTACTCTGCACACAGACACCGTTAGATTTTAAAAATTAAAATTTATTTCTCCCTCTTCTCAATCAAATAAAATTTAAAAAAATAAAAGCCCGGCGACCATGTCGCCGGGCTTTTATTTTATTTTCGATTCATCGCAACATATTTATTCCAACATGGTGAAGATGAAATCCATGGAGCAGTTCCCTCTTTTTCATACAGAACTTTTCCATAGGCCATGTTTCCTAGAAGGGTGTTTAGGTCAAGCCCAAGCTTCTCAGCCTGTTTAGCGTGATAGTAGGTGTTGATTTGCATCACCCCAATATCACTTTTGTTTACCTTACCTCGAATAATGTTACCACTTGAACCAATCTGTCGAAATTGTGATTCACATTTCGCGATTTCCGCCAAGATCGGCGTATCCTCAAAATATTCACGCACAATGATTTCTACGTTATTTTTAGCGCTCACTGGAGCTGACTCAAGAGCCACTCCGTCAACGATAGTGATGTCCTCAGTTTGCTTATAGGTCTTGTAGTCTACGTTGTTTTGTACAGTAGGCGATACAGAACTATACAGCATTGAGAAGATCATGAAAGCGCTTGTAGTAAGTTCTATCATAATTTTGTTTACCAAACTCTCTCAACGGGATAGTTAACATTCGTGGTCGAGATTCGCCTGATAAATTAAAACACCAGACTTTAGGTCTGATGTACTAACATATTAGCATTTATGGATTAGTTTGTCAAGACTTTTTAGAGTTTTGCCGTAGTATCCAAGGCAAAAAATAACCTTATTTAAGGCCATATTTTAGGATTTTCAGGCAAAATACTTTAGACCACTTTTAACCGATTTGGGTAGGTTGATCGGTTGGTTACCAAAAATTCACCTAATTTTTCGCAATTCCGAATAATTCCTCTGCTTTAAACGTGGTTCCGTCAAAAATTAGCTTAACGTAGCCGCCATTATTGACACTTCCAGCTCGCATTTCGTGTTGTTTAGCCCATGTAAGATAGAAAAGCAGGTTTCGGATCACTCCGCCGTGAGTTATGGCTAGAATATTTTTACCAGGGTAGGTTGCAGTAGCATTTCGCAAAAAAATCATAAGGCGTCGTAATACTTCCGCGTTACTTTCCATTTCTTTGGACATTTTGTGATCCCATTGTTCCTGTTCCGAGAGCGTGTGCATTTTGCCAAGGACTTCTTTGTTTTTGATACGATAGTCTGATACAAACGTTCCTTCATAGTGACCCATGCGCTTTCCACGCAATAGAGGCGTTGCAAGTACGGGTAGGCCAAATTTTTTGGAAAAAATTTCTGCGGTTTGCCGAGAGCGAGTTAGGTCTGAACAAAAAATAGCTGAGAAAGAGACCTTTTCGAAGCGCTTCAGATATCCCTCTAAATCCCTTTTTCCTTGTTCAGTTACATGAGTACCTTTTCCATCAAAATGTCCCTGAAAAATCTGTTTTTCATTGTGTTCCGTTTGGGCATGTCGGAGAAGGTATATAGTTGTAGTTCCACCCTCTTTCATTACTATTTAAAAGCTAAGGAAGTATTCTTTCACAATAGAGGATATTTTGCAAAATCTTCCATGAAAGGTTTTCCGTAAAATAATCTTCCGAAGGCCTCAGCTTCCATGAGTGCACCAGTCAGTGCGTTGTGTGGTTTCGGTTCCTCAGGTAGCCCGACATATTTAAAAACCGCATCGGAATTTAACGCTGAGTGGCCGTGGATTATAGGAACCTCAATTCCCTTTTTGATCATGTCGAAGTAGCAGATTGAATGGAGGTCAATCGTGCGATGGGCCAGTGGCCAATTCAAGTGATTTCGAAAAGCGGTGGCTTGCAGAAAGTCTCGGTCGAATGAGGGGTTGTGTCCTGCAATAGTTTTTTCTTCGATTTTTTCAAGCCACGCTAAAAAATCAATCACCACTTCCCTATCGGTTTTTTTGTTTGGATCTGTAATTTCTTCTCGGCTAAATCCGTTTACTGCCATTGCATCCTCCTCAATGTGCGCGCCATCCCAAATTCGACATTCCTCATAAAAGCGATTTTCTGGGTTGGTAAAATCAATCGCGGCTACACTGACCAGCGAATCTTTTTCGGGGCTTACTCCAGAGGCTTCAACATCAATAATAATCATTGAGATGGTAAAACGCGGTGTGCGATTAGTTTGTCGGCTTGGTCACGTGCGAATAAATATCAAGCAGAGCAAAAAGTAAATTTAATGTTAGTGGTCCGATTAGAAATCCAAGCGGTCCAAATAGCATCAGTCCGCCTAAGACTGAGATAAGAACAATTTGAGGGTGCAATTCCATTCCGCGGCTGAGTAGTTTCGGGCTGAGAAAATTGTCGATGAGACCAACTGCGAGTGCCGCCCAAATAAATAAGCCAATCGCCTGCACAGTGTGTCCGGTGAAGAACAGAAATGCTATAGCGGGAATAAGAACCAAGGAAGTGCCAACGCCAGGGATAAGGGCGGAAAATGTTGCTACGATTCCCCACAAGATGACGTTTGGCAAGCCGAAAATTAAAAATCCAATCGAGGCCACCCCTCCTTGAATAACGGCAACAAGTAAGCTGCCGATTACGACGGAGTGAATGGCGAGCGCCAGCTTGTTCAGAATAATGTTGTCGTCTCTGTCAGGTAATGGGCTTAATTTGACTACGAATTTTCTAATTTCCGCGCCATCTTTCAAAATGTAATACAACGTGAAAAGAAAGATAAATATGTTGGCGAAGAGTTTGGCAAAACTGGAAAAAATGTCTCCAAAGTGCTGGGTCAAAGAACCTAAAATACCTCTGAGATATTGGTTGATATCAATCGTAATATTTTTTAAAAAAGGAAAAGTACTCTCGATTTTCGAGGTGAATGCTGTGATGGTCGACACGATGTTGCTACCGCCCTGAGAGTCCGTTGAGAGATTAAGGTTTTGGGCTTCCTGAAAAATCTGCATTCCTAAAAAGAAAATTGGGGTGATGACGACCAATATAATAATGATGGTTGTCAAAAGAGCCGAAAACATCCGGCTGTTTTTGGTGTATTGAAGAATCTTGTTGTGAACGGGTTGGAAAATGACTCCAAAAACTACGGCGAGTACACAGGCGCCAAAAAATGGCCAGAAAATAAAAGCAGAAAGTCCGAAGATGGCGGTTATTAAAAAAATTAAAAAATAGTAACCTAGTTTGTTGGTATACATTTCGAGCTGAAATTATTAAAACAACACTATATATAATAGCATAGGTTTTTTAAAAGTCCCTGGATCAGAGGTCTGATTTATTGTCGGAGTGCCGGGATTTGAACCCGGATCGTACGAACCCGAATCGTACATACTACCGTTATACTACACTCCGTAACCCGTTGTTTCAACGAGAATAGTAACAGATTTATTAAAGTCGGCAAATTTTGGGTAAAAGAAAACCGCGAATAGTTTTCGCGGTTTGGATTCAAGAAAAAGAACATCCAGAAAAGGGTTAGCGCCGAGCGTGGATATACCTCCTTGTAGATTTTGGAGTAAAATCCAACGCACACTCGGCGCCTCTGTGTTGGTGTAACTCCAGTACACAGTCACAGACGCGATTGCCACTCCATCGCGGATATTTAGTATTATCCAAATGAGATTTTTTTACAAGTAGAAATTAAATTGGTGCGTCTTGTAAGGATCGAACTTACGGCCTTTCCGATGTGAACGGAACGCTCTACCACTGAGCTAAAGACGCAAATATGCGTATTTGTCTATTTTAATCCTTTACAGTTTGATGCCGGCTCGTAACCCTTGGCTCTCGCTTCGGCTTCCGAATTAAACCAAACTTTATTTTTTTCAGCAATGTTGTTTGCCGATCCACACCACGGGAAATAATATTTGGTGCCATTTTTTGAGGCAACAATTCCACCAGCTTTTGCCGTTCCCGCCGGTTGGGTTGGCGCAAGGCTTTGAATGGCTGTGGCCTGTAGTTTTGTGGTATCGATATTCTTGATTGCTTCACTTCCCTGCTCAATGGTAATGGGCTCACGGCTAGTATTCGCTACGGAAAGTCGTCCCAGACCAAAAGAACTAAGCCCTACAAGGATAATTAGGATTGTCGTGTAATACCTTTGGCTGCCCTCTGAAAGCCAGCTGCTAAACTTGATTTTTTCCCAATAATCCTTTATACTCATGGCACTTAAATTATATCGATATTATTCAATTTTGTCTTTAATACTATTATATGGCAACAAAGAAGGCCGGCGGAACAGCGAAAAACCTTACCGATGTAAATCCAAAATACCTTGGTATTAAGCTTTATGGAGGCGAATCTGCTCAGATTGGTTCTGTAATTGTTCGTCAGCGTGGCACTCGTATTCTTGCGGGTCAAAACGTTGGTTTGGGAAAGGATCACACCCTCTTTGCTCTCAAGGAAGGAGTTGTTGCATATGGCCACACACGAAAACGAGGTTTTGATAATACGACGAAGGTTAAGAAGACTGTAAGTGTAGTTGGCAAGAAAAAATAATTAGGATATCCACAAAACAAAACCCCCAGCGCCGCAGGCGCTCATTCGAGCGAAGCATCGCGCATCGGGCTTTCAG